>JAFGFX010000267.1 GCA_016930855.1 Sedimentisphaerales bacterium
GAGATTGGCCTGTTCGATATCGAAGGGGTCCTGGTGGACAGCATTGTCTTTGACGATCAGGTCGCGGATGTCTCGTTCGGACGCGAACCCGACGGGAGCGATACGTGGGTAACTCTATCCCCCACGCTCGGCGCCTCGAACAACGGCGCCTATCTGGGGCTCGTCGCCGACACGAAATTCAGCCCCGATCGCGGCTTCTACGAAGCGCCGTTCGAGGTGGAGATCACCTGCGCCACGCCGGAGGCGACCATATATTACACCACCGACGGCAGCGAGCCAATCGACGCCGACGGAACGCCGAGCCCCGCGGCGCAGGTATACTCCGAGTCGAACAAACCCACCATCACTACCACCACCTGCCTGCGGGCGGCGGCCGCAAAAGACGGCTGGAAATCCACTGATATCGACACCCAGACCTACCTGTTCCTGGATGACGTGGTCGCCTTCAGTCAGCAGCAGGCCTTCAACGCCGGCTATCCGACGATCTGGTACAACAGCTACCCGGCCGATTATGAGATGGACCAAACCCCCGCCGATCTGGCCGCCATCGCCGGCGATCCCGGTTACACGCTCGCCGAGGCGCGCCAGGTCGTCAAGCAGTCGCTGTTGGCCATTCCCACCCTGTCGATCGCCACGGACAAGGGGAATCTGTTCAACCGGGATTACGATCCGGTCACCGGCGGCATTTACATTTATACCGGACACCTGAGCACGGGGGGGATAGGCTGGGAGCGGCCGGTGTCGGCGGAATTGTTCGATCCGGCCGGCCGGTTCGAGCCGTTCCAGATCAACTGCGGCCTGCGCCTGCAGGGCGGGGAAAGCCGCCGGGCCGACAAGGATCCCAAGCATTCCTTCAGCCTGCGGTTCCGCGGCCTCTACGGCGAAGGCAAGCTGCGGTACCGGCTGTTCGAGGATTCCCCGGTCGACGAATTCGACTCGCTCCAGTTGCGCGCCATGTTCAACAATTCCTGGACCCACTGGGATGCCGTACAGCGTGACCGGACGCAGATGATCCGCGATCAATGGATGCGCGACACCCTGCTGGCGATGGGCCAGATCGACGCCGGCCGCGGGATCTTCGTCCACCTGTATCTCAACGGCATCTATTGGGGGCTGTATAACGTGCACGAGCGGCCGCTGGCCGATCATTACGCCGAGTATTTCGGCGGCGTGGAGGAGGACTATGACGCCATCAACGGCGGCGCCGCCTCCGACGGGGACCTGACCGCCTGGTACGAGATGAAGGGCATCGTGGCGGCCAGGGACTGGGATCAGATCCAGCAGGTGCTCGATGTCGACAATTACATCGATTGGACGGTCCTGAACCGCTACTCGCATAACCTGGACTTGAAATCCGACGGCAACTGGCGGGCCGCCGGCGGCGGGCCCGGTCGCGCGCCCTGGCATCTGTACAGCTGGGACAGCGAGCACGTTCTGGAGGGACCGTACAACGAGGGCATCACTCCCTCTCCGGTCGTGGATCCGCCGGGGCTCTGGGGTTCGCTGGCCGGTATCGATGAGTTTATGATCCGGGTGCATGACCGGGTGCGCCGGCACTTCTTCCACGGCGGCGCCTTGTACGTCGATCCGGCCCATCCCCAGTGGGATCCGGACCATCCCGAGCGCAACCGGCCGCTGGCCCGCTGGGCCCGGCTCGCCAAGGAGCTCGATCAGGCCATCATCGCCGAGTCCGCCCGCTGGGGCGATTATCGGCGGGACGTCCATCCGCACAGCATCGGGCCCTACGAGCTGTACACCCGAAACGATCATTGGATTCCGGAACGGGACCGGTTGATGAATGATTACTTCCCCTATCGCAGCGGCTCGGTGCTGGACCAGTTACGAAACATCGGGCTCTATCCCACGACGGACGCCCCCGAGTTCGCCGTCAACGGCGCGCCGCGGCACGGCGGCTACGTGGCCCTCGGCGACAGCTTGTCGGTCACGAATCCGGACGGCGCCGGCACGATCTATTACACCCTCAACGGCAACGACCCGCGGCTGCCGGGCGGCGCGGTCAACACCGCCGGCGGGGCGACGGCCTACGGCGGCGCTGTGACCATCAGCCGGTCCCTCCCGGTCAAGGCCAGGGTGATCAGCGGCTCCCAGTGGAGCGCCCTGAGCGAGGCCGTCTTCGCCATCCCGGTGGTGGCCCAGAAGCTGCGGATCACCGAGCTGATGTATCATCCGCTCGACGGCGGCGGCTTCAACGATGAGGACTACGAGTTCATCGAGTTGCAGCACATCGGCGATCCGGGCGACGACCCGATCAACCTGAACCTGGTCCGCTTTACCAACGGCATCGATTACGCCTTCGACGATTCGGTCGTGCTTTCGCCGGGAGACTACGTCGTTCTGGTCAAGAACCAGGCCGCCTTCGCCGCGCGGTACAACACCACCGGCATGAACATCGCGCCGGGCCACTATGACGGCAGCCTCGACAACGGCGGCGAGGAGATCGACCTGGCCGACGCCCTCGGCGCCAAGATCCACAACTTCGATTATGATGACGGCTGGTACGAGATCACCGACGGCCTGGGTTTCTCGCTGACTAGCCGCAATCCTCGCAGCCCCGATCCGAACGACTGGGATAGAAAGGAAGGCTGGCGGGCCAGCTACGCCAGCGACGGCTCTCCCGGCGAAGACGACTCCGGTTTCGTCCTGGAGGACGGCGCCGTCCTCATCCATGAACTGCTGGCGCATGCCGACACGGAGCCCAGCGACTGGATCGAACTGTACAACGCGACGGCCGGTCCGATCGACATCGGCGGCTGGTTCCTCAGCGACGACGATCAGGACCTCAAGAAATACGAGATCGAGGAGAATTACATCCTGCCCGCCGGTGGCTACGCCGTGTTCAAGGCGGATCCGAACTTCGGGCCCGGCTCGACCGATCCGGGCGCGGTTACGCCGTTTGCCCTCAGCGAGAACGGCGAGAAGGTCTACCTGACCAGTGGCTCGGTCGGAAAATTGACCGGCCTATACAGCACGGAGCGCAGCTTTGGCCCCTCGGCGCCGGACGTGGCCTTCGGCCATTACGTCAAGAGCACCGGCGGTAACGACTTTGTGGCCATGAGCTCCAACACGCCGGGTTGGGCCAATGCCTATCCGAAGATCGGTCCGCTGGTCATCACCGAGATCGCCTACCACCCGGCAAGCAACGGCGACGCCGAGTACGTCGAACTCGTCAACGTCAGCGGCGCGGCGCTAACGCTCTACGATGCCGTCAAGGGCGAGCCGTGGCGGTTCGTGGACGACGGCAACGACGACAGCCCGGGCCTGGTGTATCGCTTCCCGACGGAGACGCCCCTAACGCTGGCGGCGGGCGAGTATCTGCTGCTGGTTAAGGATGAGGCCGCGTTTACCTCGGTGTTTGGTTCAGCGCCGCCGGGCGTGACGGTCCTCGCCTGGGGCCTGGCCAACGGCAGTCTAAGCAACGGCGGCGAGAAGCCGGAGATCCAGATGCCGGGCGACCTGGACGACACGGAGCGCCAATGGATCCGCGTGGACCGCGTCAGC
>JAFGFX010000268.1 GCA_016930855.1 Sedimentisphaerales bacterium
CGCCCTCGGCGGCCGGTTCCTCGGGCCCCTCGGTGGCCAGTTCCTTGGGGCTTTTTCGTTTCGGCTTGGCCAGCCGGGCGGCGCGAACGCCTTTGGCGCCTGCCAGATCTTCGGCCGCGGCGCCGGCGGACAGGTCCTGGTCGGTTGGGGCCCAGCCGGCTGCGGGCGGGACGGGCAGGGCCGCCGCGGGGGTTTCGGGTCCTGCCGGCGCCGCCGGGCCGGCGGCCGCCTCGATGGGTTGGGCCGTCACCGCGGCTGGCGCCTGCGGGCCGGCATCGGCCGCCGCCGCTTCGGCCGGTTCGGCCTTGGGTTTCGCCTTGGGCTTGCGTTTCTTTTTGGTCTTGACCTTCGCCAGGTCCACCGGGGCCGTCGTCTGCACGGTGATGCTTTGATCCCCCTCGGCGTGTTCCGAAAACCATTCCAGTATGGTTGCCTCGAGTCCCGCTGAAAGAGTGCTCATATGGTTTTTGATCGGCAGACCTTCCGCCTGGCATTTGGAAACGATGGCCGTGCTTTTGACCCCCAGCTCTTTAGCGAGTTCGTGGACGCGTTTGGCCACGATACTACCTCCAGCTTATTACAAGCGTCAGTTCCATCCCGTATGTCTGTTTCTACAGGTTCGCCCGGCCGGCAAAACCATTCGCCGGTCGATCCGGGAAGAGCGAATCATGTTCGGTTCTGTTTTTATCGATATATCCCGCCGAGGCCCCGCTAGGGCGAATCCGGTGTCGGCTCCGATGGATCCGCCAGCGGCTCCTCGGCCGTCTCGGGCATCGTCATATCGGAATCGGACGGAGCCGGCTCCTTTGCCGCGGACGCCGGTGTCGGCTCGTTGCTCGTCGAAGTCGTCGCCGGATGGTCCTCGGTCTCGGACGACGGGGCGATCTCGCCGGCCAGGACCTCGCGGGCGGCGCTGGAACTTTCCTTGCTCGCCGCCTGAATGCGGGCCTCCTGGGTGGCCCGCTGCACCATCCGTTCGGCCAGCACCGGGTCCACATCCAGCGATTGCACCAGCGGGTCCGGCCCCACCTCTTCCAGGTCCAGCACGGAAACGATTCCCAGGGCCAGCACCTTCTCGGTCAGGGTCTCGTTGACGCCCTCCACCTCGTTGAGCGTCTTTATGAGGCTCTCCATGGCGTCGTTGTATTCCTTAGGGGTCAGGATGTCGATATCCCAGTTGGTCAGGCGGGCCGCCAGGCGGACATTCTGGCCGCGCTTGCCGATGGCCAGCGAGAGTTGATCCTCGGCCACCACGACGGTCGCCCGGTTCAGCTCGAAACACAGGGCGATCTCCCGCACCTCCGCCGGCCGCAGGGCGTTGCCGATCAGGATCTGGCTCGACTCGTTCCAGCGGACGATGTCGATCTTCTCGCCGCCGAGCTCGTCCACGATGTTTTTGATGCGGCTGCCGCGCACCCCCACGCAGGCGCCCACGGCGTCCACCTTGCTGTCGATGCTGGCGACCGCCACCTTGCTGCGGTAGCCCGCCTCCCGGGCCAGGGCCCGGATCTCGATGACCCGCTCGGACACCTCCGGGACCTCCTGCTCGAACAGACGCAGGATGAAATCCGGGTGGGTGCGCGTCAGGATGATCTTGACCTGCCCGGGCGCCTCCTTGACCTCCATGATCATCGACCGGACCCGCTCGCCCGGATGGTGGGTCTCGCCGGGGATCTGTTCGCTGCGGGGCAGGATCGCCTCGGCCCGGCCCAGACTGACGATCGTGGTTCCCCCTTCGAAGCGCCCCACGGTGCCGGTGACCACCTGGCCGACCCGTTCCTGGTATTCGGTGAAAATACTGTCGCGCTCGTCCTCGCGCAGCTTCTGGATCATAACCTGTTTGGCCGTCTGGGCGGGGATGCGGCCCAGTTTGCGGATATCGATCTGTTGTCCTTCCAGGTAGGCCAGGATCGCCCCCGTTTCCCGATCGATCTTGACGTCCACCCCCTCGGTGGCGCCAAAGTGCTTTCTTGCTGCGGAAGCCATGGCCGCTTCCAGGTCCAGAAAAATGCTCTCCCGCTCGATATTCTTGTCCCGGGCCATGCTGTCAACGATTCGCAACAATTCCTGATTCATGAACACTTCCCGCTTTCGCGTTAAAGGGTGTACAACTTGTTCCCTAAGGATTCATGGTTTCCTGCATCTGCCTGGGGTCGCGGCGGTTGTCCGCCGAAAAAAAAACGGGACCCTCAGGGCTCCCGCTTCTACGTCCTGGATATCGCCGCGGTCGTTAGGGATCGACCGAGCGGAGGGACCCTATCCGGTCCCGGTAGGGGCGAATCGCTTCGCCGGATCGCTTCGGTCGACTCCGCGGGGATACCCATATCCAAGCGGGCCTACCTTGCCGCCGTTTGGCGCTGAACGCACCCACGGCCTTAAAATTCCCCATTGGCGTTTATGGTAATCGTTTTCACGTTCCTACCTGCCTCTATTCGGTTTGGTATTGTGTCACTCAAAACCGGCTGCCTGCTCATAAGATGCTTATTGCTCGGACAGTTCTGATTCCCTTTGGCTATTTTTATCGAACCGTATTCTTTAGGGCCGATATAAAAAGGCCATTATAAATCCCTTTGGACCCCTGTCAAACAAATTTCACAGCGGGCATCTGAGTTCCGCCGGCCCTTTCTTATCTGTCTATTTCCTATCATTTCAGAAGGGATTTCGATTCCCCCCGCGGGCGAAGAATGATTGTAAATCATTATATGAAAAGTGCTTAAAATTTTTTTGCATCCGATTGAAATGCGGATCGGCAGATGAGGTATCCCTGCCGCAGGATGCTTTTGCATACGTGGGTCAGGGAAAAACGGATGGGAATCCGCTCCGGCAGGACGAAATCCGACACGGCAAGTAGCCGGGGGTCATCCCCTTCGATTCGGATGCGTTCGATTTCCTGGCAGCCGAAATCCATCCGGCCGGCGGTCTGGAGGATGGCCAGTTGATCAGGATGGATCCCGATCAGGTCGCAGCAGACACGTTCGCAGGCGATTGGATCGATCCCGGCGACGCAGACGCCCAGCGGGCGGGCCCGACCGCGGATGGGGCCGGGACCTTCCATGGCCACGATGCCGTCGATGACATTGAAAACGGGATTCAGCAGCTTGTAGATGCCTATTAAGAGCCGGCAGAATCGCTCGGGATTGTCCCCGCGGGCGAAATGCCAGTAGGCCTTCTCCTTGCCGCAGACGCAGCCGAACATGTTTTTTACGGCGAAGGTGGCCCCGAGCTGTTGGTGGGTCTTGAGTTTCGGCAGGTTGAGGATCTTGTCGGCCTCCAGGGCAACGCTGCTGACGGCCACCTTGGCCCCGTCGATCAGGACCCGCCTAAAGCTCGTCATGGCCACGACCGGGACATCCAGCCGCCGCAGCGGCGTTTCCAGATCCAGTATTTTTACGCATTTTTTGAGGGTGTTCCAGGCGGGCGAATCGGCCAGGAAGGGTTTGGCGCCCAGATCCTTGAGGATGCGGGCCGTTTCCAGTACCAGCGCCGGATCGGTCTGGGCGGCCTGGGAACGGCACTTGGCGGCAATGAAATTCGGCTTGATCAGCACCCGATCGCCCTTCTGGATGAAGTGCGACCAGCCGCCCCAAGGGAGGGCCAGCCCCTCCAGAGTGGCCCGCAGACGCAGATTCTGGTAATCGCCGCAGGCCCGTACCGCGACCCGGCAGGTCGGTTCCGGCGGATGTCCCTTCAGGTTCGGCGCGTAAACGGCATCTGGTCTTTCCATAACGTAAGATAGTATATGAGAATAGGTTAGAATTTGGCAAGCCGAAGTTGGCCCCCATGATATCACCGGCGGCCATCCTGCCAGACAAACTGGCCGGGCGGACCGGGTCATGGCGGGCGATTTTTCTCCGAAAATTTTTATTTCCGATTTTGCCAATCCATGGCAGACTGGCCGGGAAATCTATCCTGTGCCGGGGACCGGCCGACAGCCGGCCGGAGAAATTTGTAACTGGCTATTAACAAAACCCTTATGTTCTTTCTTGCCGGGATCGATTCGGGCGTTGCCCCCGTCGCGCCGGGACAGTCGGATGGGGATCGCGAGCAGGAAAATTAACGTAAGTATCTTATTATCAAGGCTTAGAAAAATTGTTGCCCTGCAGGTCCCCGCAAAAAAATACTTATCAGGATCGTGTGAGTATCTGCCAACTTTGAATTGGCGGAATTGTCTAGTATGTTGTCACCGGTAGGACTAGCGACCGAGTGAGTCATGACGATGTGAAACTGGTGGAGGCGGCACGGGCGGGCCAGAGCGAGGCCTTCGACCGGCTGGTGGAACGATACCAGCGGCAGGCCGTGGCCGTGGCCGGCCGGCTTTTGCATAATCTGGATGACGCCTTGGAAGTGGCCCAGGAGGGCTTTATCCGGGCGTACCAGGCTCTTGAACAATTGAATGATCCCCAGCGGTTCGGCTCCTGGCTAATGCGGATCGTGGCCAACCAGGCCCTCAATTACCGGCGAAGCCACCGGCGGGACCCGAAGGTCTCGCTGGAGCGTTCCTGGATGAGCGAGGATGGCTCAGAGTCGGGCGGGCCCTTGTCGCTGCTGGCGGGCAAGGAGCCGTCGGCGCCCCAGCAGTACGCGGCCCAGGAGTTGGCCGAGGCCATGCAACAGGCGATCGAGGAGCTGCCGGAGAATCTGCGGGACCCGCTGGTGCTGTTCACCGTGGAGAAACTGCCCCAGAAGGAGATCGCCGAGATGCTCAATTGCAGCCTGCAAACGGTCAAGTGGTCGGTGTTCGAGGCCCGGCGGCGGTTGCGCATCCGCCTGGAGAAGTGGTTATGATCCCCGGATATCAGTATTCGATATGGGCAATTGCCGTGGGTATCTGTCGGAAGAGGTGGTTATGATCCCGGGATATCAACATCCGGCTCGGGCGGTGGCGGTTGGGTATCCATCCAAACAGGTGGTTATGACCCCGGGGGATCGACAGTCGGCGCCCGCGATCGCCGATCGAAATAAGGCAAGTGGATCACCGGATATGACGAAAGAGAAAAGGGGGAAGATAGTATGAAAATGTATGATAACGAACATCTCATCAGCCGGTACGCCGATCCGGATCTGCCGGCCGCCCAGCGCCGGAAACTGGAACGGCTGACCGCCGAGGATCCGGCGGCCCGTACCCTGCTGGAACAGTACCGCCGCCTGGACCGGCAGCTGGCCGAGCTGCCGGACGGGCTCGATCAGGTGGATTTCGGGGCGTTCCGCGCGGCGGTGCGCCGGCGCCTGGCGGCCGAGACGGTGACCACGTACGCCGACCGACGGAGTTGGCGGCGGTGGGCGCCCCTGGCGGCGGCGGCGGCCCTGGCGATTTCTTTCTTGTCCGGGTGGTGGCTTTTGCCTACCCTGAGAACACCGCGAGGACCGGCGAACCCTAGCGACGGCGACCGGCAAGCGGTCGCGGCCGTCAGTCGAGTGATCGTCGATACCCGCCTGTCGGCGCCTTCCCAGCCGCGGGTCAGCCTGATCCGGGTGGCTCTCGCGCCGCCGGCCGAGGGCTATGCGCCGTCCCGCTGGCAGACGGAATCCCCGGAAGCAGATATCCAGGGCGAGGTTATCTGTTATACCGGATCGACGGGCGTCTTGGAGGATCGGCCGGCGACGGGGGCCGGTATTTTACGCGTTCTGATGAACGGGAGTACGTAATATGAGGGAAGGATCAAGTCTGCGGCACCGAAGGGCAGGGATGCTGGCAGGATGGATGGCGGCATCGATTCTGCTGGCGGCGTCGATCACGCCGGCGGCGTCCGAGCCGACGGCCCTGCTCATCCAAAAGTCCCTGGACGGTCCGGCGGCGATCAACTTCCAGAACATCACCCTGGCCGCCGCCTTTGACCAGGTCGGTCGCGCTCTGGAGGTTCCGCTGGAGCCGGAGCAGAGCGCCCTGGATCTGCTGCCCTATGGGGAGCTGACGCAACTGCAGTCCGTGCAGTTGCAGGGGATGAGCTGGCGGGACGCCCTGCGGGAGCTGCTCAAGCCCCTGGCCCTGACCTACGAGGTGGGTCAGGATCGGATATTCATCATCGGCTCGGCCGAACTCAAGCGCCAACCCCGCCGCCTGAACATGATCGAGCTGGCGGCCCTGGTGAGCCTGCAAACGGCCCCCCTCAACGACAGCGAGGACAAGCTGCTCAAGCAGATCCGTCAGATCACCCAGACGAATTTCAACCTGGTGGAGTTTGGCCGGCGGGCGGAAGAGGCCGAGAAGGATATCGCCGAAAAGATCCTGACCCGCGCGCCCCAGCCGGCCAGCCAGGTCCTGGACCGCTACAGCAATCGACTGGGCCATGAGCAGCGGGTGTCCGACGCCACCTGGTACGTCCGCGCCGATATGGCGTTCGGCCGGGCGGATTCGATCGATATCATGCTGGTGCCGGCCCAGCAGTTGCTGCTGATGAAACTGGATCGGCGGGTGACCAGCTCCTATGATCACCTGCCCGTACACGTGATTCTGCAGGACCTGGCCAGCAAGTCGAATGTCCCCTTCCGCTATGAGCCGGGCTGCTTCGGCCTGCTGGAGGATTCCGTCCGCAACAACACCTCCCTGGTGATGCGCGAGGGCACCGTCAAGACGGCCCTGGACGCCCTTTCCGGCCTGACCGGACTGGAATACGAGATCGAACCGGACGGGTTGCGGATCCAGGCCGGCGAGACCCTGCGGCAATTGGCCCAAACCCGACAGTCGACGAGCCGGACCAGCAACCCGACGGTATCGGTCATTACGGTCAAGATCCCCGGCACCGAGATGGAGACCATGATCTTCGTCCGCCAGGAGGATCTCGAGGAAATGGGGCTGACCGAAAAGTACCGGCGCTTCTACCTGGACAGCGTCAAGTCCTTCTTCGACTACCTGGTGAAATATCCCTCCCCGGATTAAGGTGCGAATCGCACCCATAGATCGCCGCGGGTCGCTAGCAGCGACGGGCAGATCGCCGCGGGCGCGGTTGGCAAGCCGACGGTTCATTCTGAACCTGCCTTAGTGGCAAGACAAGTAACATCCATTGCGGAACAAGTTGCCCTAAGGTCGCTTGCCGCGAGGTGGCATCGCCACCCCTGGATCGACGCGGTCTTGGTTGGCCAGTTGACGGTTCATTCTGAACCTGCTCTATCGGCGAGACGAGCAGCGTCCCTTACGGAATATATTACGTCAGGGTGGCGTCCACAAGCGTAGCTTGTAGATGGTGTGGCACCGCCAAGCCATGCTTGGGGGTGATCGAAAACCAACGTCGCTGTAAGCGACACCACAATTTTGCATTTTGATATTGATGTCGGGTGGATCGTCACCGCCCCCATAGATCACCGTGCCATCCCGCCCGTCATGTCACCGGATTCGCCCCGGCTTGCTAATCCCCAAGAGCCGCTATATAATCCGCCGGAAGACGACAGAAACATAAATTCCGCCGGCCGGGAGCGCCTTGGCCCGGCCAGGTCAACGCCGCCGCCCGCGGCAAGCGGTCCCGTACCATGCGCTATACGATCGAGGAAAGCCAAAGCGATATCCTGCAGCGCCGCTTCATGACCCAGGAGCAGTTGCGGCGGCGCCATATCGCCGACGAGCGGGTCTTGCAGATCATGGCCGCCTTGCCGCGGCATCATTTCATCCCGCCGGAAAACCGCCGCGAGGCCTACCTGGATCAGCCCGTGGCGATCGGCTACGGCCAGACGATCTCGCAGCCCTACATCGTGGCCCTGATGACCGAGAAACTCGATCTGCAGGCCCACCAGCGGGTGCTGGAGATCGGCACGGGCTGCGGCTACCAGACGGCGATCCTGGCCGCCCTGGTCCACAAGGTCTA
>JAFGFX010000269.1 GCA_016930855.1 Sedimentisphaerales bacterium
TAGGTATCCATGCTCGTCATTCATCATGGTTCATGGGCTACTGCGTTTGAAAGATCGTGGACCTGGTTTCTTCGTCCCTTGCCCCTTCTTAATAATATCCCAGCGCCTTCAGAGAGGCGACCACCGTCTTATCAGCCTCCTCGACGGGCATCTTCCCGTCCGTCACGGCCGCCGGCCGCTCAGCGGGCGGCGGCGACGTAACCGCGGCAAGGGGCGCCTGGCGGCGCTCGATCTGTCTCTGCATCCCGGCGATGATCGGCGCGACCCGGGCCGCATCCCGGATCGGCCGTTGGTACAGGGGATCCTCGACAAAATCATACAGTTGTGCGATCCGGGCCAAGGGAATGCAGATCAAACGGAACCTGCCGTCGATAAGGCAATACCCCCGCTGGTGCCGGGGCCAGTTCTGCTGCATCGTGGTCCCGCGCGGCAGCAGGCAGACGCCCTGCTCGTTGACGTATATCATCGCCTCGATCAGGCCGATCGGCTCGAAATCGTCCTGGGCCAGCCGCTCCTGCAAGGGCCGGCCATAGAGCCGCCGCCGATACGCCGGCGGGATCTCCACCTGCGCCGCCGCCGCCAGCGTCGGAAAGATATCCAGGGCGGATACGATTTCCTCGACCTTGGCCCCCTTTTCGCCGAAGCCCGGCCCGCACACGATCAGCGGCATGCGGAGCAGCCATTCGAAGGGGAAGGCCCCGTGGTGGCAGTTGCGGAAGGACAATTTCGTCTCCGCCTTGCCCAGCCCGTGATCGGTCGCGAAGATGACGACGTCCTCGTCGGTCAGCAGATTTTCCTGTCGATAGTATTCACAAAGCCGCCGCAGCGTGCAGTCCATGAACATCAGATCGAAGGCGTGCAGGATCTCCCAGGCGTCCACCGAGACCGTATCATCGAGCCACTCGGCGTCGTTCAGATCGAAGAAGTCCAGTTCCTCCCGCGCGACCTCGATATGCAAATTCTCCCGGAAATACCGCTGGAACCAGGTTTTGCGGATCTCCGGCTCGAAGCTGAGCTGCCCGGTATGCAGATTGGTCATCACGAAGAGGGGATCCTGCTCCGCGCGGTCGTTCGCCGCCGGCAGGAATTCGGTCAGGCACTGATAGCGGCGGGCAAAGTAGGGACTCTGCCGGTAGAGACTGGCCAGGTCCGGCCAGACTTCCCGCCGGCGGTCCACCTGCCGGATCCGCTGGTCGAACCGTTCCCAGTGCTCACGGGCCTCGTGGGTCCGTTTCTTCGTCGAGGCCACCTGCGCCAGCGGCTCGTAATCCTTCACCCGCGGCAGCTCCACCCGCAGCGATTTCTTGCCCGCATAGTCGAAAATCGAGTCGATAAAATTGAATCCGCAGGCGTCCGGCGGCAAAAAACCGGGGAAGACGCACTGGGTCCGGGCCGCGTCCGCATAGAGCCTCGGCGTCAGAAAGATCTGCTCGGAGATCAACGCCGAGCGATACCCCGCCGGCCGCAACAAGTGCGGCAGGAACACAAACGGGTGCGGATAGGGACAGGTGCGGTTCAGATTGTAGTCGATCGTGTGCTGGAAGGTGGACAGCCCCGTCATAAAGGAGATGTGCGACGGCAGCGTCCAGGTCGCCGCCGTATAGGCGTTGGCAAAGAACCGCCCCTCGGCGGCCATCTCGGCCAGGAAGGGCGTGGTGGCCCGCGGGTATCCATAGAGGCCAAAGACATCATAGCGGATCGCGTCGATCACGAACAGGAACAGGTTCGGTCGTCGTTTCATGGCTGGCTCCTTTCTCGCAATCCCTCGTCCCCTTCCAGGCGGCGCCTCGAACAAATCAGCGGGGCAATATCCTAGGCCCGCAAACTCTCGGCCAGCAGCTCCCGCCAGCGGGCCAGGATGGTTTCCGCCCCGGCCCGACAGGTCCGCTCGCGCCGGGCCCGCCGGTGCATGGCCCGGGCGATCCCCCGGCGCTGGTCCGGATGGGCCAGAAAATAGCGGCAGCGGTCCACCAGCTCGGCCGCCGTGTCAAACAGGACGAACTCCGCATCCGGCTCGAAATAGCGCCGGGCCGGCTCCCAGTCCTTTTCCGGCGGATGATCGGCCGCCAGCAGAAAACCGCCGGCCAGGCCGCATTCCGAGAGCCGCTGATGCATGGTCGAATAGGGATGCAGGTGCAGGTTGATCCGGGAGAAGTTGTACACGGCGTTCAGTTCCGGTCCCCGCTCGATCGGGCCGGCGGCGAAGCGGGCAAACTGCGGATCGTCGCTCCAGCCCTGGCCGTAGAGGCGCAGGCCGATCCCCGCCGCCGCCAGCGCCTCGAGATAATACCGCCGGCGGCAGGCCGGATAGACCTCCACCGAGAACGTCGTGACCAGTTGGCGGATATTCGGCCAATGCTCCTCGACCACCGACGGATAGAGTTCTTGTTGGGCGTACTCCTGCATGTCCTGCTCGTACCAGCGCCGCTCGGGATCGCGGCGGAATTGCCGATAGAGATCCTGGAAGAATTCGGCCAGCAGCAGCGCCCCTTGATCCCTCGGTGCCAAAAATCCCTTGGGCGTCATCCACTGGGCGAAGGCCGCATCCGAGTCGGCATTGCCGTGCTTGATGTAGGAGACATCCGCGCTGTACGTCCCGGCCAACTCCTCGCCGCCTTCCAAAGGATAAAACACCGACTCGTCGGTGGGCACCGGCATGACGAAGGTCTGCGCGGCGGGGACCTGTTTGCTCCAGAGATATTTCTGGAACTCGTGCAGGCTGCACACGAATACATCCTGCCGGCTGACGTGGCCGGCCAGGCTCGGATGCCAAAGGATGGGGCCGCACTTGTCCTGGATGTAGGCGATGTGGGGCAATTCGCGCGGCAGGTACGGCGTGGTCGTCCGGGCGTGGCTGACCGAAAACATCACGTCCGGCCGGAACTGCTCGAGCTGCTGCCAGTGCAGGGCGGGATTGAGGACCTGGACGTCGTTCTCCTCGATCAGGAACCGGCATTCAGAGCCGATCTGGGCGAAGGCCTTTTCGAAATCCCGGGCGCAATGCTTGAGAAACGTGGTCCACCGGCAGGTGGCCACCAGGATCCGCGGCCGGATCGTCCCGTCCGCGATCTCCCGCAGGCGGCGGTGAAACTCCGGTCCGGCGTAGTATTGACTGACCCGTTCGCTGCGGGCCTGGTCGTTGAGGGTGGCCTGGACGATCCGGACATCCTCCTGGATCGCCTGCGGCGGCCCGACAATCAGCTTCAGGTTTGGATATCGCAGGGTGCCGAACACCTCGTCGCGCCGCTCGCGGCCGCGGGCGCCGCCGAAAATAAACAGCTGCTCGGCGAGCAGGAACGGGCTCAGATCAAACAGGTGCCCCAGCAGCTTGATCTTTTCCGGTTCCGGCTCAAACAGGTAATGCGTCCGGGTCATGCCGTAGAGCAGATCGATCCGCCCTTCCAGGCAAAACCGCAGTTCCTGGCCGCTGCCGATCCCGGAAAAGGTGATCGGGGCCCGCTGGGTCAGATGCTCGGCGAGCTTGGCCCGGGTCTGCTCATCAAGACTCAACAACGCCTTGGTCGCGGCGCAGTACAGATGAAGGCCGTCCCAGGACTCCAGCAGGTGGTAGTCATCAGGCCAGCGGCTGCGCTGGACCTCGTCGGCCAGGACGGCATCCACGCGGCGCAGGGCCTCGATATTGCGGCGATAAAACCGAAAGCCCTGGGCGGTGGCCGGCCTCTGGCGGCGCGGCAGGGACAGCTGGCTGTGAACCAGGGCCGCCGTATACATTTTATCGAGGCCGGCCAGGTTCTCCGGCCGCAGAAGCGTTCGCGCCTGGTTCAGCTTGGCCAGGCAGGCCCGATGATCCAGCCGCAGATAATGCACGAGGGCCTGTACCAGCAACTGCCGGGCGGGATCGCCCTGGCGTTGACAATAGTCGTCTGCCAGCATCTCGACCTGATCGAGACGATTCTCTCCGATACAGGCGCGGATCCGGGCGGATACCTGCCCAAAGGATTCCTCCGGTGGATTCTGCAGCTTGGTCATAGATCCAATTTCTAGAGATCGTCTTGGCCCAAACCGGCCCTACCCCGGGACCTATCCGGGTGAACGGGTCAATCCGGCCATCGGCGCAAAATATCCTCTTTTGCTGACCGGGCGGCCAAAGCCGGAAGGCAAAATCTCATAAATGCCTTATATATAACTACTTATAGCCATCCGTGGCTAAAGTAACGCATCCTTGCACTACTTATATCGACAGTTATGGGACTACCTCTTTGAAAAATGTCCGATAATCAGCAGGAAATCCTGCCTGCCAAATGAAGGGAAATGGAGAAATGCCCCCCATTACCAATGAATCCCGAGAACAACTCGGCGAATGGCCGCAACTCGGGAGTCAATGAGATCGATTCTACCGCAAGTGATTATTTATAAAAGATTTATGCTTCAAGCCGAACAAGAAACATACGCAGCGCGTACGCTCGCCTCCCAGGCCCTCCGGCCGTCAGGCGTCGATTTGGTCCAGGGCCTGATCGACATCCGCGATGATATCCTCGATATCCTCCAGCCCCACGGAGACGCGGATGAATTCGGGCGTCACGCCGGCGTCCCGCTGGGACTGCTCATTCAGCTGCCGGTGGCTGGTCGAGGCCGGATGGAGGACCAGGGTCTTGGCGTCCCCCACGTTGGCCAGATGGCTGCACAGCTTGACCGAGTTGATAAACCGTTCCCCGGCGGCGACGCCCCCCTTGACGCCGAAGCCCAGCACGGCGCCGAAACCGCCCGAGAGGTATTTCCGGGCCATCGCATAGGTGGGGTGATCCTCCAGGCCGGGGTACTGGACCCATTGCACCTGCCGATGCCGCTGCAGGTGGCGGGCCAGGGCCAGGGCATTCTCCGATTGCCGCCGGATCCTCAGCGGCAGGGTCTCCAGGCCCTGCAGGAACAGGAAGGCGTTGAAGGGGCTGGGGCATAGTCCGATGTTCCGCATGCCCTGCACGCGGGCCTTGATGATATAGGCCACATTGCCCAGGCCGGGAAAATCGCCAAAGGTCTCCCAGAACCTCAGGCCGTGATAGCTTTCGTCCGGCTCGGTGAAGGCGGGAAACCTGCCTCTGGACCAGTCGAACCGGCCGCCGTCGATCAGGATGCCGCCGATCGAGGTGCCGTGCCCGCCGATCCACTTGGTGCAGGAGTGCACCACGACGTCGGCCCCGTGCTCGATGGGCCGACAGAGGATCGGGGCGAAGGTGTTGTCCACGATCAGCGGCAGGCCCTGGCGATGGGCCGCCTCGGCGATGCCGGCGATATCGGGCACATCTCCCCGGGGATTGCCGATTGTCTCGAGGTAGACCGCCTTGGTGTTCTGGCGAATTGCCCGAGAGATCGCCTCCGGGGTCGGGTCCGCGACAAAACTGGTCTGGATGCCCATCTGGGGCAGGGTATAGCGAAACAGCGTATTGGTGCCGCCGTACAGCCAGCTCGACGAAACCAGGTGGTCGCCCGCGCCGGCGATGTTATGGACGGCCAGGAAGATCGCCGCCATGCCGCTGGAGGTGCCCAGGGCGCCGCTGCCGGATTCCAGGGCCGCCAGGCGTTTCTCCCAGACATCGGTGGTCGGATTCATCAACCGGGTGTAGATGTTGCCGAACTCCTTCAACCCGAACAGGTTGCTGGCATGCTCGGCATCCTGGAAAACGAAGCTGGTCGTCTGGTAAATCGGCACCGCCCGGGCGCCGGTGGCCGGATCGACCGGTTGGCCGGCGTGCACGCTGAGCGTATGGAATCCGGGATTCGCGGGTGTCTTCGACTGCGCCATGACTTACGCTCCTATCGGCCGCCATTGTTTCTGATACGATCGAGGGATCTAATTGTGGGCACTATGGGCATGCTGACTTTTGATCAGCTCGATCTCGGTTTGCGCCAGTTGTCTTAAATTTCTCGATTTCAGGATCTGGGTCATGGCCTTGGTCATCTCCAGCCAGAGTTGACCGGCGCTGCAGATGGCCTGCCGTTTGCAATGGGAACTCTGGCACTCGATTGGATCCACCGAGACATCCAGGACATTGTAAATATCCCAGACGGTGATCTTCTCGGCCGGGCGGGCCAGGCGATAGCCGCCTTCGGCGCCGCGAACGCTCTCGATCAGGCCGGCGATCTTCAGGGAGGCGGCCATCTGCTCGAGATATTTCGGTGATATATCCTGATTTTTGGCCAGCAACCGCAACGGAATCGGCCGGTTATCCGGCTGCTTGGCCAATTCGATCATCGCGCGAACCCCGTACCTCACTCGCGTTGAAAGCTTCATCAACAGTGCCTCCCAATGGTAAGTACCCCATAATTGATAGGTATTATAGTATATGAACCGCCCCACGCAAGGATTCGCAATGGATTTTTTTGTGAAATGGGTAACAGTCAAATTCCCCAAAATCCAGGATTACGTGGGCGGACCTCTGGGCCGACATAAGGATCGGCGGCCAGAATGGCAAACAGGCTTACAGATGGGCTTATGGGCCGGCTTACGAGCCGGTTGGTGGGCAGGCCAGGGATCCGCTGGTCGGCCCTTTACCAAAGGGGTCGCCGGATTTACGGGGAGGCATCGGTGACGGGCACTCCCACCCGCCGGGCCACCGAACGGATGTGATCGGCAGCCAGACGGTATTCCTCCTGGCTCGCCAGGTGCTCCAGCATGAGCGGCGTATCCGGCAAGCGGCTCAACTCCCGCAGAAAGACGGCGTAATCCAGATACCCCAGGCCCGGCCGGATTTCATCCAGATGGACGGAGAGCTTGTCCTCGGCCAGGATGATATCCTTGGCGTGACAGCTCTTGATCCGATGGCCCAGCCGGGCAAATGCCTCGCGCAGGAGGGCGGCATTGTTATAGTACCGCTCGGGGCAGTTGAGCAGATTGACCGGGTCCAGGTGAACGGCGAACCGGTCGCGGTCGACGGCGGTAAGCAGCCGCTGGTACGATTCCACGGAATCGGGATAGGCCCAGGGCATCGTCTCCAGGGTAAAATAGGTCCGCGTCGGCCTGACCTCGTCGATGATCCGCCGGCAGGTCTCGACGATCAGATCGAACGTATCAGCGGTGAGATTGTCCGGATGCGGACCGGCCCAGTGCTTGCCGTTGCGCGAACCGCTGATGTTCACGCAGCAGCGGGCGCCGATGCGATCGGCCAGGGCGAGCTGCTTGCAGCAAAGGGCCAGGGCGGCCTGCCGCTGGGATTCGTTGGGGCTGAGGGGATTGCTCCAGGCGCCCACCTCGGCGATGACGATGTCGGCCTTCCCGGCCGCCTCGGCATAGGACTTGATCTGGTCGTCCGAGGCGTCGGCGGCCACCGGGCAATAGGCGGCCCGGTAGCCCAGCGATTTGAGGCTGGCAATCCAGCCGTCGGGATCCGCCGCCGATACCGGCCCTCCCAGCCGGAGTTTGCCTTGGCCGGCCTCGCCCGCGCCACCCAGCCGGCCGGCCCCCGCGGCCGCCAGAAAGCCGGCGGCCAGGGAACCGGTGAGAAACTGACGTCGCGTATAGTCTATTTGCGTACCCATATCGTCACTCCGTGAAACATCGTTTTGACTTATCGGATCCTACTTCCAAGGGCAACATAAAGCAACCGGGCATCGACACATAACCATTGGATGGCAACGAGAAAAATCGCCCGGGGCTTCGTTTGGTCCCACGTCTTTAAGACGGCTTGCCGGCGCCGGACCGCAACATGGCGGCGGCATATTCCGGCGCGACGGTATTGATATACACATCGGTCGCCAGCTCCATACCGCCCGGCGTGGATAGCCGCGGACAGATCTGCATATACCAGCGGGCGGCGTCTGGAGAGGACGACACCGGCGATTCCCGGTCCGAGGTAAACGGCGCCGTATGGATCACCAGGTTGTAATCGGGCCGGCCCAGGGCGTTGTCCAGATGACGAAGCGCTTTCTGGAGGATCCCGGCCAGGGACGCAATCTCGCCGTCGGGGACCTGGCCGAAATGCTCCTGGTCGCCGCGGGGCACGACAAGCATCTCGAACGGCGACCGCGAGGCATAGGGGCAGAACACCACAAAGTGATCGTCGGTGAAACAGATCCGCTCGCCCTGCGACAACTCCCAGTCAAGAACGGCGGAAAATACCGAACGGCGATGCTCCCGGAGGTATCGATCCGCATGCGCCCGCCGGGCCGCCAGCCGGGGCGGCACGACGGACTGGACCAGCAGTTGGAAATGGGGATGACTCAGGGACGCGCCCGAGGTGATGCCGTGGTTGTAAAAAATGGTGACCAGGCCGGCGGAGGGCCCGGCCGGTTCGCGGCCGGCCGGCGAGCCGGCGGGATTCAACAGGAAGGTCGCGGCATGGTGACGATAGCGGTCCCGCAGGGTGCGCACGACCCGCACGGCCTGCTCGGGATCGTGATGGCCGATCCAGACATCGTGCCGGGGCGACTCGATAATCACCTCGTGCCGGCCGAATCCGTCCGCCCTCCAGGCGGCCAGATTGGGCTCCCGGCCGTGGGGGCAGGACTGCGACAAGGCCGGATACTTGTTGGGCACGACCCGCACCAGCCAGCCGGCCCCATCGGCCGGGCTGTCCGGCGGGCGCAGGGCGAAGGTCTCCGGCGGCGTGCGGGATTCGTTGCCGGGACAGAAGGGACAGTCCGGATCGCCGGCGGACGTCCCGTTGCCCTCGGAACGGCCAAAATCGGAAGGTCGCCCGTGCCGCTGGTCCGCCAGAATCACCCACTCGTCGGTAATGAGATTGTAGCGATATTCCGTCATGAACGGATTGTAAACGGACCGGAACGGTAACGAAATGAAAAAAGAGGATTGACCTGTCCCATCAGACAATCCGGCAGTTGCAGTATCAACGACAGGCACGATTGAAGGTGGGCAGTATAACACCGATTAGCAAGGGGACCTATCAGGCGATCCGGCAGTTACGATATCCGCCATCGGATCAGACCCGGAAGGAACAGCCGTCGGTCAACTGACCCACCTGTCAGGCGATCTGGCGGTTGCGGTATCGACCACAGGCCCGATCGAGAGTCGGCAGGGAAAGGCACCGACCAACTGGCCCACCCGTCAGGCGATCTGGCGGCTGCGGTATTGACGGTAGGCGCGATCGAGGGCGGGCAGGAAGAACCGCCGGCAGATCGTATCCCAATCCATCCGGGAGGCAATCTGGTAGCCCTGCTGGAGCAGGGACTCCATCTGCTCATCCGTCTGGGGCAGACGATCCCAGATCTCCCGGGCCAGCCGGCTGTTTTCCTGGCGTTCGATGCGGTCCCGCTGCCGCTGATCGATGGCGCGGATCTTGGTCAGGTCGAGGTTGTCCGGCGGGTCCGGCAGGCGGGTATAATCGGCCAGCAGCACATTCGCCGGCCAGGCATCGCCGGCCAGCGTCTTTAAGAGTCCCACCGAGCCGCTGGTGCGGCTCAGCACGCAGAGGGCGCCGTAGCCCAGGGGCTCCAGCGGGGAGATGCCGAACGGCTCGTACAGACTCAGGCCGAACTCGAGATCCGTCCCCCGGCGCAGATCCACAAACTCCATCCCCTCCGGCATCCGCGTGCCGCAGGTTGACGGCGACCAGCCGTACTGATTGATGAAAACGACCTTCACGTTCTGGCTGTGGGCGTTGAACGTCTGGACGGCCGGATAAAAGGCGGCCTCCGCCTCCGATAGATCCGAAGCGGTTTCGCGATGGGCCACGGGCCAGTTCCAGGTCTTCTCCATGCGGAGCACCTCGCCGTAGGGCCGCGCCGGCCGATCGGTGCCCAGCAGGAACAACACCGCCGACTGGCCCAGCCGCTGGAGGGGCTTGTCCAGGAACTGCAAGACCTGCAGGTCCCGCCAGAAGGCCTTGCTGGTGCAAAACCGGGCGACGTGGGAAAAGACGTAATCCGGCGTCACTCCCAGCAGGTTGCGGGCGTAGCGCTGCAGTTTCTCCTTGCTGTCCAGCTTCTCGGCCAGGGAAATCGGCTGGGCGGACACGCCGTTGTATACCGTGTCGATGTGCACGTCCTGGAACTGGCCGCCCAGGAAACGCAGCTCCCGCGCCACCGTGTCGCCGACGGCGAGCACGTTGTCGCAATGGCGGGCCGCCGCCAGCAGGGGATGCTTGAAATAATGGTCCTGGCTGCCGAAGACCTCCTCCAGGAAATACTGCTTGGACCGGGCCCAGCGCAGCACGTTGTAAAACATGGTGTCGTGGCCGGGCGCGGTTTCGATGAGGTGGCGGACGGTGGCGACCTCATGGGCGTAAAACGAGGTCTTAAACGACCCCAGCGGATCCAGTATGGCCGCCAGGATCGTCGGCATGCCCATATACTCATGGGAGATCAGCACGGGCGGATCCTGGGGATCCGCCAGGCCCATGGCCCGCAGCACGGCCAGCGCCGCCGGGGCCAGCCGGACGTACTGGTCATATTCCACCAGGTGCTCGTAGCGGTTGGATTCAATGCCGAACTCGTCGTACAGCCAGCCCTTCAGGGCGTTGACGGGGCTGGCGTGGGCCCGCGTGACATCGACCAGAACGACCTCCACCTCCGTTTTCTTGCGGGTGATTGGATGCGCTATCGTCCGCGTGCCGTACACGAGCGAGACGCCGAAGTTTCGCTCCACCTCGTACCACAAGGACCGATAAGGATGTTCCGTCAGGCCGTCCAGCGACGAATAGCTCACCCGCCCCTGCGGTCCCAGCCGCAGGTGGACGGGCCCGTCCCGGTGAAACAAAGGCCCGATAAGTACCGTCCGGCCGACGGCGGCTTGATAACTGGGGCTGGAAAGCAATCCTTCCAGAACGGAACCGATCCCCCCCACTTTATGGGTCGTTTCGTGTGTTACATGTACGACGGTTTTCCGTGGACTCACGCGGTCGCTCCTCCTGCTGTCCCACACGGCGATATACTATTATAACCTCTAATCTCCGATGGAGCCAATGATAGACCGGGAAAAAAGGCGGGAAAAAATTACGATCCCGTCTGCCCGACCATGCCGGGCCGGCCGATAACGATTGGATCGCGGCGGTATATTCAGGTGGCGGGATATTTGCTTTTTACGGCATCCTGTGCTACAGTAGCTAAAACGCCCCGCCCGAATCCTTGGCGACAAGGGCGATCCGCTTATCGATTGTGCCACGGCTTCGCCGGCGGCGGGCGGGCCGGGATCGAAGGAATCGTCCCATAAAACTGGATCTTCTTGGCCCCGGCGGGCGAGCGTCGCCGGCGACGGCCCGGAAGGCGGCAACCATGAGTGCAAAAAAACAACCATCGGCCCCACCGTCGGCGTCGCGCTATACCCCGACGATCGCCAACAAGAAGGCCCGCTTTCACTACGAACTGCTGGAGAAGCTGGAGGCGGGTATCGCGCTAGCGGGCACCGAGGTCAAGAGCCTGCGCGACGGCAGGGCGAACCTGGAGGACGCCTTCTGCCAGATCCGCGAGGGGGAATTGTACCTTGTGGGCTGCACGATCCCCCCCTATACCCACGGCAACCTGGCCAACCACGTCCCCGGCCGGCCGCGCAAGCTGCTCGTGCACCGCCGGGAGCTGCGCAAGCTCGCCGCCAAAATGACCCAGAAGGGCCTGACGGTGGTCCCGCTGCGGATGTATTTTCGCCGGGGCCTGGTCAAGGTGGAGATCGCCCTCGGACGCGGCAAGAGCCAAAGCGACAAGCGGGAAAGTATCAAAGAACGCGAGGCGAGCCGGGAGATCCGCCAGGCCCTCCACCGCCGCCGCTAGGTGGCATTGCCACCCATTGTTCGCCGCGATCACCAGGAAGTTTCGACGCTCCCGTTGTTCGCTGCCTTTCGGCGAGGTGCGTATCGCCTGTCGATTCCCGCCGGAAAGGACTTGACACGTCCCGCCGTGCCTGTTACTATCGCCGTGTTCCACGCGGGCGTAGCTTAATGGTAAAGCCTCGGCCTTCCAAGCCGATCATGTGGGTTCGATTCCCATCGCCCGCTTGCTTCGCTTGCGGCCGTGTACCAGCTTCGATTCCGGTCATGTTCTCAGACAACCCATCGGCTTCGTTCGCTAATAAAGATGTATAATGCCGGAAACGCAGTAAAACCGACAGCGAAAAGAACGCCGTAAAAACAATTGCCAAGCACCCAAGAGAAAGGCAAAATACCACCGGTGATAAATAACGGTTCATCGGACCAGGCCAGGAGGCTCGAGAATGGAGAGAAATCCAACAAAAAGAAACACCCCGACGTCGGCAGCGGCCGGATTCCTGGCGGCGGTTCTGCCGCTGGTCTGCTGCCTTACGACAGCGGGGGCCGAGTCGCTGCGGCTCTCGTCGCTCGATCTGGGACTGATGACCACCGGCTGGGGCCAGGTACGCGCCGACCGCACGGTGGACAATCACGTGCTGACCATCGCCGGCAAACAGTACCAGCACGGCGTCGGGACGCACGCGGTCAGCACCCTCCCCATCGCCGTGAACGGCGCGACGCGCTTCACGGCCAGCGTGGGCGTCGACGACGAGGTGGCCGACGACCGCGCGTCGGTGGAGTTCGTCGTCGTGGTCGACGGCAAAGAACGCTGGCGCAGCGGCGTCATGAAATGCGGCGACGCGGCCAAGAAGGTGGACGTGGACCTGACCGGCGCCAGGGAGATGGTGCTCAAGGTCACCGACGGCGGCGACGGGGTCAGTTACGACCACGCCGACTGGGCCGAGGCCTCATTAACATACGTGGGAGATCCGCCCCAGGCGTCGATCGATCAGCGGATGATCCGCGTGGCCACCGCCGGCTCGACGCTGACCCTGACCACCGACGAGGACCAGCGCCTCTACCAGCTCGGCTACGGCGCGTCGGGCCAGCGTCTGTCCATTCCCCGGCGCCTCAGCCGCGAAGACGAGTTTCACCCGCCGTACGGTAATGGATTCATCCTGGAGCCGGCCGTCCAGGTCCAACATGCCGACGGCAACACCTCCACGGACCTGATCGTCGCGGGCCATCAGACCACTGCCGTCGATGCCAATATCACGCTAACGCAAATCGAGCTGCAGGACCGGTTCTACCCCTTCCGGGTCACGCTTTTTCTGCGGGCGTACCGGGCCGAGGACGTCATCGAGCAGTGGGCCGAGATCCGCCATGACGAGGCCGGGCCGGTGATCCTCCAGCGGTTCGCCAGTGCCGCCTGCCTGCTCCGCGCCGAGTCGTATTGGCTCAGCCAGTTTCAGGGTAACTATTCCCGCGAGGCAAACCTCGTCGAGGAGCACCTGGCAGCCGGCATCAAGATACTCGATTCCAAGATCGGCGTGCGGGCCCATCAAATGCGGAATCCCTCCTTCCTGCTGGCCCTGGATGAGTCGGCCCGCGAGGAGGCGGGCCAGGTGTACGGCGGGACGCTGGCCTGGTCGGGCAGCTTCCAGTTCGTCTTCGAGATCGACTGGGACAACCGCCTGCGGATCCTCGGTGGCATCAATCCCTTCGGCTCGCAATACCACTTGGGGCCGGGTACGTCGTTCACCACGCCGGCGATGCTCTGGACCTACAGCGACCAGGGCAAGGGCCAAGTCAGCCGCAACTTCCACCGCTGGGCCCGGCGCTACGCGGTGCGCGACGGCGACCAGCCGCGGCCGATCCTACTGAACAACTGGGAAGCGACCTACATGGACTTCGACGAGCAGCGGATCGTCTCGCTGTTCGACGGGGCCCGGGAACTGGGCATCGAGCTGTTCCTGCTCGACGACGGCTGGTTCGGCAACAACCACCCGCGCAACAACGACCACGCCGGACTGGGCGACTGGCAGGTGAACCGCCAGAAGCTGCCGCACGGATTGTCGTACCTGGCCGAGGAGGCCAAGAAGCGCGGCCTGCGCTTCGGCATCTGGACGGAGCCGGAGATGGTCAATCCCGCCAGCGACCTCTACGAACGACACCCCGAGTGGGCCATCGGCCAGGCCCACCGCGAGCCCCAGACCAGCCGCAACCAGCTGGCCCTGGACCTGAGCCGGCCGGCGGTGCGGGAGTTTGTCTGGCAGTGCATCGACGAGCTGCTCGGCCCGAATCCCGGCATCAGCTACGTCAAGTGGGACTGCAACCGCTACATCACCCAGCCCGGCTCGAGTTGGCTGCCGCCCGACCGGCAGTCGCACCTCTTGATTGACTACAACTGGGCGCTCTACGACGTGATGGCCCGGATGGTCAAGAAGTACCCGCAGGTGCAGGCGATGGTCTGTTCGGGCGGGTCGGGCCGCGTCGATTACGGTTCGCTCAAGTATTTCCACTCCTTCTGGCCAAGCGATAATACCGATCCGCTGCGGCGGGTGTTCATCCAGTGGGGTTTCAGTCATATTTTCCCGGCCTGCACGATCTCGGCGCACGCAACCCGCATGGGGCGGCGGCCGATCAAGTTCACCCTGGACGTCGCCATGAGCGGCGCCTTCGGCGTGGACATGGACGTCAGCAAACTCAGCGCCGCCGAGCGCACGGCGTCGGCCGCCGCCGTGGCCCTCTACAAGCAGCGCCTGCGCGAGCTGGTGCAGTTCGGCGACCTCTACCGCCTGGAATCGCCCTACGAGCGGCCGCGGGCGGCCCTGAATTACGTCGGGAGCGACCGCGGCGCGGCCGTGCTGTTCGTCTATCAACTCAAGGATGGCGAGGCCGAGCCGATCAAGCCGCGCGGCCTGGACCCGAAGCGGCGCTATCGCCTGGAGGAGGTCAACCTGCCCGCCGGCAGTGCATCGCAACTGGCAACCAACGGCCAGGTCATTGACGGCGCCGCGCTCATGCGCGACGGCCTGGCGCCGCCGTGCCGCCGGCAGTTCGACAGCGCGATCATCCTGATAACCGAGGTCGCGGGCCAGGCCGATCCATAATCCCAACGACCGCCAGCCGGATCGCGGATGATACCCGGGCGAGACAAAAATCGAGAGGAAAACCAATGCACGACAAACGTTCGCTTGCCCCCCGGGCCGCTGTGTCGGTGCTGGTTATGGCGTGGCTGCTGTGCCTGGCCGATATCACCCGGTCGCAGGATACCGCGCAACAGCAGACTCTCTCGTCGCCGGACGGCCGGCTGGCAATCACCTTTAGGACCATCCCGCGGGCCGAACGGCGACCCTCCAGGCGCCCCAACACACAGGTCGATCCAGCCGATTCGGCCGGCGGCCGGCTGGTGTACGAGGTCTCCTTTCAGGGTAAACTGCTCATCGAGCCGTCGGCACTCCAGTTGGAGCTGCACGGTTCCGGGCCGCTGGGTGTAAACGTCCGGCTCGTCGAGGCGACCACCTCGTCGACCGACGAGACCTATTCGCTGGTCACCGGTAAGACGAGCCTGGTCCGCAACCACTACAACGCCCTGCGCCTCGAGTTGGAGGAAACGGCCCCCCCCGGCCGCCGGCTGATAATGGAGGCGCGGGCCTACGACGATGCCGTGGCGTTCCGCTACCTCGTGCCCGAGCAGGAGGGACTCGACGAGTTCCGCCTGGCCGGCGAGAACACTGAATTTCGCCTCAGCAAGGATCCCTTCATCTACGCCTTGATCCTGCCCCACTACCGCAGCATGTACGAGAGCGAGTACGTCCCCCTCTCGGCGAGCAGCCTGTCCAACCAGGGCGGCGTGGCCAGCACCGTGCTGATCGGGCTGCCGTTGCTGATGGAGGTCCCGGGCGTGGCCTGGCTGGCCATCGCCGAGGCCAACCTGCGGGATTACGCGGCGATGTACCTGGTAAACCCCTCCGGCGGCTGGACCAGTCACAAGTTCGAGTCCCGGCTCTCGCCCCGCCTGGACGATCCCGAGACGGCCGTCGTCGGCGCCCTGCCGCACCACTCGGCCTGGCGGGTGCTGCTGGTCGGGGACGAGCCGGGCCGGCTGATCGAATCCAACGTCATCACCAGCCTGAATCCCGAGTCGGCCGTCGAGGACGTCTCCTGGATCCAAGCGGGACGGGCGGCCTGGGACTGGTGGAGCGGCAGCCTGACGGCCGACGGGGCGAGCGCCTATACCACCGAGAACATGAAATACTATGTCGATTTCGCCGCGCAATCCGGCCTGGAGTACATGCTGGTGGACGCCGGCTGGTCCGCCCGCAACGACATCACCGGCATGAACGGCCGCGTGGACATCCCCGCGCTGATCCGCTACGCCGAGCCCCAAGGGGTCAAGATCTGGATCTGGATCGGCTACCGGGAGACGAACCGGCAGATGGACGAGGCCTTCCCGCTGTACCAGAAGTGGGGCGTGGCCGGCGTCAAGGTGGACTTCGTGGAGCGCGACGACCAGGAGGGGATCGAGTTCTACTACCGCGTCGCCGCCAAGGCCGCCCAGCATCACTTACTGGTGGACTTCCACGGCTCGACCAAGCCGACCGGCCTGGAGCGAACCTATCCCAACGTCTTCGGCTACGAGGCCATTCTGGGCATGGAGCAGTCGAAGGCGGGCAGCCGCGACAACCCGGAACACCACGTCATGCTGCCCTTCACCCGCATGCTCGCCGGCCGGATGGACTACACGCCGGGCGGCTTCGACAACGTGACCAAGGACCAGTTCGAGGCCCGCATGCAGAATCCCCAGGTGATGGGCACCCGCGCCCACCAACTGGCCATGTACGTGGTGTACGAGTCGCCCTTCCAGATGGTCTCCGATCACCCCAGCGCCTACGAAGGCCAGCCGGCGTTCGCCTTCATCCGCGACGTGCCGGCCACCTGGGACGAGACGCGGGTGCTCAGCGGCGCGCCGGGCGAGTTCATCCTGATGGCCCGCCGCCGCGGCGACGAGTGGTTCCTGGGCGGTATGACCGACTGGTCGCCGCGCCGGCTCGATATACCGCTCGATTTTCTGGGCGCGGGCCGTTACCTGGCGGACATTTACGCCGACGCACCGGACGCGGACCGCCAGCCCCAGCACGTCGCCATCGAGACCCGATCCGTGGATCGCGGCGGACGCCTTACGGCGCAACTGGCGCCGGCCGGCGGCTACGCCGTGCGGCTGCGGCCCGAAGCCGACACCGCCGGGGGAGGCCGCCCATGAGGGTACTGTTCGACATGCTGCATCCGGCCCATTTCCACCTGTTCAAGCATGTCATCGCTGAACTGCGGGCGGCGGGCCACGAGGTGGAGATCATCGCCCGGCAGAAGGACTGCCTGCCGCAGCTTCTGGCCCAGACGGCCTGGCCGGTGCACCTGATTCGGCGGAACCGGCCCAGCTCGCTGACCGTGCTGGCCAAGGAGACCCTGCAGGCGGCCTGGCTGGCGATGCGGCTGGCCCAAAAAAAGCGGATCGACATCATGGCGGGAACGTCCATCTCCATCGGGCCGGCGGCGCGGCTGACCGGCGCCACGTCGATCATATTCGTCGAGGACGACGCCCGGATCGTGCCGATCTACGCCAAGCTGGGCTATCCGGTCGCCCATTACGTCGCCACGCCGGCCTGCCTGGGATTCGAGGACCCCCGCCCCAAGCGGCTGACCTACGCGGGCTACCACGAGCTGGCGTACCTGCATCCGAACCGCTTTAGGCCCGATCCCGGGATCCGCGACCTCCTGGGCCTCTCGCCGGGCGAGAGATTCTTCCTGGTCCGCCTGGTGGCGCTGACGGCGCATCACGATATCGGCGAGGCGGGCCTGAGCACCGACCAGGCGAAGACCATTGTCCAGCGGCTACGCCGCCACGGCCGGGTCTTCATCAGCGCCGAAAAGACGCTCGACGCCGAGTTGGCGCCGTATCTGTTGCCCACCCCCGCCGACCGGATCCTCGACGTGCTGGCGCTGGCGGATATCGTGGTCGGCGACAGCCAGACGATGACCATCGAGGCGGCCGTTCTCGGCACGCCCTCCTTGCGCTGCAACAGCTTCGTGGGCCGGCTGACGGTCCCGGCCGAGCTGGAGACCAAATACGGCCTAACGGAGGGCTTCCGGCCGCAGGAGTTCGAGCGGCTGCTGGGCCGGCTCGATGAATGGCTGACCGAGCCGGATCTGAAAGAGCGCTGGCAGCGGAAACGCCAGGATCTACTTACCCAGTGCGTGGACGTAACCGAGTGGATCGTACAGTTATTTGACTCGCTGACACAGTGCGATTCGCACCTCGCTAAAACGCAGCGACCAACGGGAGCGTCGTAACTTCCGGGAGTCCGCGGCGATCTAAAAAAAATCGCCGCAGGTGACACTACTACATAGCGTAGCCATTACCTACCAACGTTTTGGGAGTCGATCCCGAATTCGAGTTTACCGACATGCATATCGTGTATGCCACATTGACGAAGATGGGCGGCGGCGGCGGGGACGTGATCCACGTCTCGGAGCTGGCCGAGGAATTGGTCCGCTGCGGCGCGCGGGTGACGCTGATCGCCTCCGGCAGGCCGAACCCGCCCCTGGCCGGCGTCGAGTCGATCGACGCCGGGCGGATCGTCTCCCGCGGCTTCTTCACGCGGATTTTCACCTTTTCGCTGCTGGTCCTGCGGGTGCTGCTCCAGGTGGTGCGCCGCCGGAGCCGTAGCGACGTGATCTACACCCGCGACGCCCTGCTGGCCTGCTGGCTGGCGACGTGGAGGCGGCTGTTTCGACTGCCGGTGGTCTTCGAGGTCAACGGCCTGCGGGCCGACGAGAGCCGTATGCTGTTCGGGGCCTTTTTCGGCCGCTGGGTCTGTGCCATCGGGCGCCGTGCCGAACGGACCGCCGCCCGGCACGCCGACCGGTTGATCTGCGTGACGGCGGGCATCCGCGACGTCCTGCGGGACGAGTACGGCGTCCCGCCCGAACGGATGGACGTGGTGCCCAACGGCGTGAACCTGCGGCTGTTCACCCCCGAGGTGCCGGCGGAGCGCCGCGAACAACTGCGAAAGGAGCTGGGGATCCGGCCCGACGACGCCGTGATCTGCTATCTGGGCGGGCTCCAGCCCTGGCAGGACGTCTCGACGCTCATCCAGGCCGCCGGCCGGGTGAAACTGGCGGATCGCGGCGTCATCCTGCTGATCGCCGGCGACGGCAGGAAGCGGCGGCAATGGGAGGACGAGGCCCGCCGCCTGCA
>JAFGFX010000270.1 GCA_016930855.1 Sedimentisphaerales bacterium
ATTTTATCTTGGGGCTCTGCCCCCTGGTATAAAACTATTCCTTTACCTTTACGTATTACGGTGTCATGCTTGCGAAGACAGGGTGACAAAGCCGGTCTACTTATCCTCCTTCTCCTCCTTCGGCTTGAGCAGGCCGCCGATGCCCTTCTGCAGGTCGTCGCCGATCTTCTTGGTGTCGTCGAGCATCTTCTCGGTGTTCTTCTTCTGCTCCTCCAAAACCTCGCTGCCCTGCTTCAGAATTTTTTGCGGCATGTCCTTGCCCATCTCGACGGCGGATTCCAGCAGCGTGCCGGCCTCCAGCATGATCCCCTCCGTAAGGGCCGTCAACTGGGCAACCTGGTCCTCCAGCGACCGCAGCAGATCGGCCGGCAGGACCCCGCCGCCCTGCTGGACGATCCCCTCGGCCAGCGCGACCAGAATGATGCCCGTCAGCTTGACCATGTCCACCTTCTTCTTGGTGCCCACGTCCTTGATCACGATCGGCGCCAGCTCCAGGCGCAGGGTGTCGGCCTTGCCCGGAATGGGCAGCAGCTTGACGTTCACCTTAACCTTGCGCAGCTCGATGGTGCTGACCTGCAAATCCTTGCCCGGCCCGGAGGGTTCCTCGCTGTCGGAATCACCCGACGGCAGGTTGTGCAGGATGTCCTTGATGTTGTTGGAAAGGCCCTTTTGCTCCAGGACCATGTCGACATCCTCCAGTAGGATCGAATCGATCAGGACCGTGTCGGTCAGGACCGACCGAAGCTGCATGTGGACCTCGGCCTTGCCCAACTGGAGCAGCTTGGCGTGCTGGTAGCCGGCCGGGTTGTCGATGACCAGATTCTTCATGCCCGCCTGACCGGCCAGAAGCGACAGGCTGACGTCCTCCAGGGCCACCGGCACCTGCAAGGCCCGGCTGCCGCCGGTCTCGATGCCGTACTTGATGGCCTTCGTGCCCCACAGATGAAACGCCGCCACCGAGCCGACCACCAGGATCAACACCAGCAGCACCAACAGACCGATCAATCTGCGTATCTTCTTCATGATCTCGCCCTCTGAAAAAAAACATGACGAAAGAGTGTCTCGTCCCGGTCCCAACCGGCTGGATCTCCTCCGCCGATACCCTCAATATACCACGAACCGGACCACGGTTGCCACCCTAGAATTTCCAGCCGACACCCAGGATGTACTTGGTATCGGTGGTCCCCACGTCCTCGCCGGGCGTCGAATCGTAGTCCAGGATGGCCATCAAGCTGCCGAACATGTTCTTGGTAATCGCCGCCCGCAGCTCGGCGTCGGTGTTCAGGTAGTAATCGGACAGACTGGCGAAACTGGGGTAATACCGCAGGGTATGCGCAAACGTGAACTTCTCACTGATCACCCAGTCCAGGCTGTAGCCGAGCTGGCCGGAGACCTCGTCGTTCTTGTCGATCTGCTCGACCCAGCGCGGCGGCCGCAGGGCCGGCGGATTCAACGCCCGCCGGGAATACTTCTCGCAGATCTCGGAGACGCCGGCGTCGGTGGAGAATTTCAGGTTCTCCTCCTCGATCCACTGATAGCCCAGACCGGCGCCGCCGATCATGCGGTAATCCAGGTCGGCGATGTGATCCTTCTTGAAATCGGCGTTGACAAAGGTATACAGCTTCTTGGTCAGAAAATAATCGTACTTGCCGCCGACGGCGAACGACTCCTCGGTGGTCACCTTTTCGTCCGGATTCTCCCGCCGGCTGCGACTGGCCAGATAGGTCGACTGCGCCTTGAGCCGATCGTTCAGCGAGCGGCGGGTGACGCTGCCGCGGATGTTGGCGCTTTCCTGAAAGGTGTTGCCGTGCGTGCTGGTCATGCCCACCGTGATGCTGCCGCTCCAGGTCACCGGCGGCTTGACGACCGGGTTGATGGCGCCGAGAGCCGCCAGCGGTACCGTCTGGGCCGCGATCAGCTCGGTGGCCTCCAGGTTCACCCGCCCGGCCTCGGCCGCCTGCATGCGGCTGGTGATGACCGTGCCATCCTGCAGATGGATCTGGGCCGGCTCGGCGCTGCTGAAGGTCTTGACGTTCGCCATGTCGATGGCAAGCTCGCCCACCGCGTCGGCCTGGAACAGCAGCTTGCCCGCCTCCAGCCGAATGAGCCTGCCGGTCAGGCGATCGCCGTTGGTAAACTCCACCACGTCGGCCCGCGCCTGGGCGATCGCCGCGGCGACGGCCAGAAACAAAATGATCCCCGCTCGCATGTATCGTTCTCCTTTCGCCGTTTACTACTGGATTGCCGGCCCGGATCGCTTCCGTCAGAAACAACGTCTCCGGACCACATTCAGGGCGCTCCGCACAACCGGCCCGGCCAAACGCCCGTCTCGCTCAGGTATCAAGGCCGCCGGTTACGCCTTCGTGTGCTCATACAGGTGCACGTCCCGCTGCGGGAAGGGAATGGTAATCTTTGCGGCGTCGAAGCTCTTTTTGACCGCCTCATTGGTGTCGAAAAACACGCCCCAGTAGTCCGACACGTTGACCCAGGCCCGCACCGCGAAATTGACGCTGCTGTCGGCCATCTCCTTGACGGCGATCATCGAGGCCGGCTCCTTCAGGATCCGCGTTTCCTTGTCGAGGATCGCCTGCAACTGCGAGCGGACCTTGTCCAGGTTGTCGCCGTAGCTGACCCCGAAGACCCATTCGATCCGCCGGGTGCCCATGGCAGTATAATTGATGATGTTGTCGCTGGTCAACTTGGCATTCGGGATGATGACCTTCTTGTTGTCGGGGGTGATCAGCGTCGTGGTGAAGATTTGCAGCTCATCGACCGTTCCGGCGGTGCCGGCCCCCTCGATATACTCGCCCACCTTGAAGGGCCGAAAGACGATCAGCAGGAACCCGGCGGCAAAATTGGCCAGCGAGCCCTGCAAGGCCAGGCCGATCGCCAGGCCGGCCGCACCGATCACCGCCACGAAGGAGGCGGTCTGGATCCCCAGCTTGGCCAAGGCGGCGATCACCACGAACACCAGCAGGCCCACATAGACGATGCTGGCGATGAACGAAACGATGATTTTTTCTAACTGCCTTCGCAGCAAGATCTTCTGGAGGACATTGCGGATCAGTTTCGCCACCCAGCGCCCGACGACCAGGATCAACAGGGCCAGGATAATATTGATCCCGTTGACGGTCACCCACATCTTCAATGTTTGAATAATCTCATCCATCGACGTTCTCCTTCCTATTACCTACCTATTGGATCCCCGTTGGTTTGGCCATATCCAGACATACCAACCGTCAAATTCTATACCAAATCCCCGTAAAACAAGGTACAAATTCAGTTATTTTCTTGAGATGAATCGCATCGATAGGGGCTAAAGTGTTAGGCATGAACGATGTAATTGCTTCTCGGAAAAAATTTTAGGCGTCTGAATCGATCGGATCCCGCCTGTCGGGCCCGACGGAGATTTTCTTCCTTAACGGCGGATTTTGGTCGGCCCGAATGACGGCCGCCAGTGGCACTCGGATCAAAGACAATCTACTACAGACGCCTGCCCCGGCTGGCCCCGAACGACAGAGCTGGCGGAAACGGCGCCTCTCAGGGGGCCTCCAACGGTTGGGGATTGGTCTCCTGCGGATACCCCAGCAGGGGCGGGTAGCTCTCTATTAGCCGGTGACGCGGTCCGATGGAGCGCCAGTATCCGACCCAGTCGAGGGTCTCCCGCCGGTTCAGGTCCACCTCGGCCCAAAAGACGCCCTCCTTGCCGGCGCTCGTCGCCAGGATCCGGCCCCTCGGGTCGATCACCAGGCTGTTGCCGTCATAGACCGAGGCGACCATATAAACCCCGTTATCCCGGGCCCGGACGCGGAAGGTGGTCTCGCCGTCGACGCAGCCGTCGACGTCGGGAAGGGTGTTGCCCCAGGTGGGGGCGAAGATGATCTCCGCGCCCTTGAGGGCGAAGATGCATTCCGGCTCGGGGAAAAACCAGTCGTAGCAAATCTGGATGGCCACGGTCCCGAAATCCGTCCGAAAGACCGGATAGGAATCCCCCGGCGTGACGCCCTGCTTCCATTCCTCCCGCGGCAGATGCACCTTGCGGTAGGTCCCGGCGATGCGGCCGGCCCGATCGAACAGCACGCCGGTGTTATAGACATCCTGGCCGGAGCGCTCCCGCAAACTGACGACCACCCAGAGGCGATTGCGCCGGGCCGCCTGGCCCAGCCGCTCGCTGGCCGGACCGGGGATGGGCTCGGCGAGTTCCTCCATCGTCGCCCGCGTGCCCACCTGGCGGATCGTCTCACCCAGACAGACGATGTCCAGGCCCAGCCTGCCCGCCTCGTCCACCTGGGCGCAAAACAGATCCAGATTTTTTTCGGGCGTACTGGACCGAGGCCGCAGGTACACCGTGCCGATCTTGACCTTCCGCGGACCCGGCGGTTCGCACGCGCGCATGGCGACCTGCCGCCAGAGAATCGAACCGGCCCGCGGCCACTTGACCTCCAGCGAGATCTCCGCCCGGTTCGCCCCCTCCGGGGCCACCAACACATCGTCGAAGTGGAAGCCCGCCCCATCGTCCGCGACGTAGGGCCCGCGCACCAGCATGCCGGCGGGATGCAACGTCCTCCGATCCCGCAGCCAGGTTATCCGCAGCAGGATGGATTGATAGGGGCTGGCGATCTTGTCGAGGATGCCGTCCGCCTCGAGGCGATAGGCCTGTCCCGGCCGGATGTCCTCGACCGTCTGCATCAGGCCGCCCACCGCATGGGGCCGCCCGGACGAACGGACCAGCACCCCGTCCGGCTGGCAGCGGACTTCACAGGCCGCCGGGGTCCAGCTCGGCCGCCAGATCGACCAGTCCCAGGGCACCTTCTGGCCGTCACGCACCTGGAAGGTGGGATTGGATAGGCGATTGCTTGCGGCGGAATCCTCGGCCGCGACCAGGCGGCCGGAACACCACAGAAGGCCGAATCCCAGGATAAATCCTACGTACCAGACGCGCATGATAACTACCTGCCTTTCCTGCCCGGTCCAGGCCGCTGTCGGCCACTGTCGGCCGCATCCGAAAGAGCCGCGCGGCGGTCGGCCCGAATAACCTCCAGGTGATCCCATCGTCATCCGCACGCAATACGCCACGAGCGTGGCATGTAATACCATAACCAGTAGGAACGAAAAGGCAACGGTTTAAAAAACGCTTGGCAGCAGCCTGGCGAAAAGATAGCATGTTACCTTGTGCAGGAAAAACGCAACGTGCCGGCGGCGCGGCGGTAAGCAATGAGGTTCTTGTGAGCGTCCTGATCCGGAAAACTCTCTTTCCACAAGACACGCCGATAAGGAGTGTGTCCCTTGCCTGACACATCCGGAAAACATCCGTCTTGCCGGTATCTGCTGGTCCTGGGGTTGTGGTTTTGGGTATTCGTACCGGTTGCGGCCGCCGAAAAACCCCTCTGGCTGGTGCTGACGCGGCCGATGTTCGTCGAGGCGATCCGGCCCCTGGCCAACCATCGCACCCGGCAGGGATTCCAAACGGAGATCCGCGTAGACGACGTCAAGACGGCGCTGGCCGGCCGGTCGACCAAGCCGGCGTACATCCTGCTGGCCGGGGATTTTCAGCCGGGCCAGGAGACGGCCGACTGGAGCGTCGCCGGGCGGGTGTGCCGCCTGTACCGCTGGCGGGCCTCACAGCGGGAGTATTACGTCTCGGACATGCTCTGGGGCGACCTGGACGCGGACGGCACGCCGGATGTCCCGGTGGGACGGCTGCCGGTCCGGACGGCCGCAGAGCTGAAACTGCTGGTGGACAGGACCATCGCCTATGAGAACCAGCCGATGCGCCGATCGGACCTAGGGCTGGCGATCTGGACGGGCGCGCCGGATTTCTCGCCGATACTGGACGCCATGGTGACCCAGATGGGATGGCAGGTCGGCCAGGCCAACGCCCCCAAATGGATGGATTTATGGGTGATCCTGGCCAACGCGGCCCATCCGTTGTGCGGGCTGCCTACCGAGCAGCCGGAGCGGTTCAGCCGGCAGATGCAGGCAGGAGGCGTCCTGTCGGCGATGGTCGGACACGGCTCGGAATCGCACTTTTTCTCCATGCGCGACCGGGAGGACGATTACGTCGTCTACCAGGCGGACCACGGCCGGGAATTTCTCTCGCCGGATCAGACCGCCTCGCCACTGGTGATCATCTCCTGCTACTGCGGGGATTTTGGCGGCAAGGAGCCCTGTCTGGCGGAGTCGCTGCTGCTGACGAAAGGCGGCCCGCCGGCGGTGATCGGGGCGACGACCGAATCGCAGCCGCTGTCGAATTATTATTCCAGTGTATCGCTCCTCAAGGCGCTGGACGGCGATACCAGGCGACTGGGGGATCTCTGGCTGGCCGCCCAGCAGCGGATGCTCCGGATGCGGGATTTCATCCTGGAACCGCTGCTGCAGAACATCGAGGGCTCGCTGGACGAGGAGATCTCCATCGACAGATTGAAACGGGACCAGATGCGGATGTACGCGGTGCTGGCCGATCCCGCCCTGCGGCTGCGGCTGCCGGAACGGCTGGACGTGGAGTTTCATCCGGACGGCCAAGGCGGCCGCTGGCAGGCGGCCAAGCCGCCGGGCGCCGATCAACTCGTCCTGGAATATCGAGCCGCCAAACTGGACCTGGCCCTCGGAGATCCAAATGGTTTGCCGCCGGATACCCGCCAACGATTCGACCGGGCAAACGAGCGGCTGAGGTACCAGATGCGCCGACAGTTCCCCGCCGATCAGCCCTGGCAGGGGATCCTGACCGAACCGGGCCGCTGGCGGCTGGTGGCCGAGTGTCCCGACCGCGTCTACGTGGCGGTCCTGGACATCCCGGCCGCCATACCATAAACGAAACGTCCTGGTACGGGACAAAGGAGATTAGCCATGAAGATGACCCGTCGTTCCTTTATGCAAAACACCTGCGCGGCGACGGCCGGCCTGGCGCTGAACGGCCTGGCGACCCGGTTGTACGCCGCCGCCTCGGAGAAACGTCCGAACCTGCTGTTCGTCCTGGCCGACCAGTTGGGCGTGAACCACTGCGGCTACGCCGAGTACTGGAACGACGCGCACTACGCCGGGGCCCAGAACGCGGCGACGCCGAACCTGGACCGCTTCGCCGGCGAGGGCGTCAACTTCAACCACGCCGTCTCCAACACGCCGGTTTGCTCGGCGTTCCGCTCCACCTGGATGACCGGGCAGCACACCACCAGCCACGGGATGGTCATCAACGAGCTGCGCCTGCGGCCCGACCGGGATTGCCTGGGCCACGTCCTGACGGACGCCGGATACGAGACCGCCTATATCGGCAAGTGGCACCTGTACGCCAACAAGCTGGGCGACCATTTCAATCCCGACAACTCCTTCGTGCCGCGGGGGCCCAACCGGCTGGGCTTTGACGGCTACTGGGCGGCGTATAATTTCCACCACATCTATTACGACACCTACTACCATACCGAATCGAAGGAGAAGATCCCCTACGGTCCCGGCGTCTTCGAGCCGGACGGCCAGACCGATCTGGCCCTCCGCTGGCTTGAGGACACCGCCCGCCGGTCGAAGCGGCCCTTCGCGGCGGCGATCTCCTGGGGAACCCCGCACGATCCCTGGAACGACGAGAACGTCCCGGCGGCGTATCGCGAGCGCTTTGGCGACGTCGCCCTGGATCAGCCCCCCAATTACCGGCCGGCCAACGATCCCTATGCCGACGGCTGGGCGGTCCTGTCCCGCTCGGAACGGGACCGGCTGGAACACTGGCGGCGGAATTACTACGCCATGACGACCAACCTGGACTGGAATTTCGGCCGGCTGATGCAGTACCTCGAGCAGAGCGGCCTGGCCGAGAACACCATCGTGGTATTCGGCAGCGACCACGGCGAGATGTTCGGCGCCCAGGGCCGCCGGGCCAAGAACATCTTTTACGACGAGGCGGCCCGCATCCCCTTCCTGATCCGCTGGCCGGGCCGCATCCCCGCCGGCCGCGTTTGCGACGCCTGCCTGTCGGCCGTGGATATCATGCCGACCGTGCTGGGATTGATGGATTTAAAAATCCCCTCGCGGGTCGAAGGGATGAATCTGGCCGACCAAGCCCGGGGCCAGGGCGGCGCCGAGCCGGAATTCGCCTTTCTCCAGGGTACTGGCGCCACGGCGAACTGGCAGACCGGCCATGAATGGCGGGCTCTACGAACCAAGCGCCACACCTACGCCCGCTTCCGCGTCCGCCGGCCGGACGCGCCCCAGGAATACCTCTTCGACAATGTCGCCGATCCCTACCAACGGACCAATCTGGTCTCGTCGGCCGAACACCGCACGATTCTGGAGGAGCTGCGCGGCAAGCTGGCGCAAAAGATGGGGTCGCTGAACGACACCTTCGAGGCGTCCAGCTGGTATCGGGACCACTGGACGGACGGCAACCGGATCATCGTCCGCGGCGCCCGGGGTTGACGCAGCGCCGCTGATTTATAAGCATTCGCCTATCGGCCGTCCCTAGCCCGGATATTTCACGTGGTTTTGGCGGCTGGGTATATAACTACAATATCCACAGTGTGTTACACACTTTTTCATGAGTTATCGACCTGGATAGTCTGTTTTACGCGCGAATGGTTGGTCGCCTGCAAGGCCGCAGGAGCTATCTTCCGCAGACATATATCAAGTATATATGTCGAGGACGGATAGCGACGAGAACGCCGCAGGCGGCGCCGAGGGCGTTTGATTGAGCCGGCTTGACCGGTCAAACGGGGGCATGATAACGCCCAAACGACGGACGACGTTAAAGCGGACAACCAGGCCGCGTAAAACCAAAAGCAGGTGAAATTTCCGGGCTAAAGATGATAGGGATGGCGCTGGGGGCGGTCCATGAGGCGCTGCGCCTGCTCATTGCCGACGATCTCCTGCCTGGCCTGGTCCCAGTGCAGCGTGCGGCCCAGCATGTACGAAAGATTCCCCAGGATGCACAGGTTGGCCACGCCCACCGCCGCCTCGATGTTCATGATGGTCTTGCTGCCCGTCTTGATCCCGTTGAACCAGTCCTCCTTGTGGCCGGGGCTGCGGTAGACCTCCTTGGCGCCGGCCGGCGGCTGCCAGAGGCGGGCCTTCTTCTCGGCCCAGGTCCCGCCGTCGCCGCCCCAGTGGATGAAGGTCCCCTTGTCGCCGTGATAGATCGCCCCGTAGCCCGGCCGGCTGATCTTGCCGCCCGGTTCCCGGCCGGTCCGTTCCTCGGCCGGCGGCAGCTCATTCTGGGGCATTTGTTTCCACACCAACGTCCAATCGGGATCCTTGAACGTATAGGTCACCTCCATCAGCACGGCGCTGTCCCACAATCCCTTGGTCGGGGCCGTACCGGTCGCCTGGATCGTCACCGGTCCCTTATCGTCGGCGCCCATCCACCACTTGGCGCAGCTCATCACGTGTGCCCCGCGATCGCGGATCTGGCCCCCGCCCGATTCCAGCAGCCAGCGGAACACCCCGTGACAATAGCGCTGGTTGAAAGGCCGCCAGCGCAGCGGACCCAGCCATAGGTCCCAATCCAGTTCCGCCGGCGGATCGCCGTCCGGCACCGGGTTGTCGTCCGTCGGGCTGGGGTAATGAAAACACCAGACCTTGTGGATCGTGCCGATGTTGCCGTTGACCAGGTAGCGATGGGCCAGGTAGGCCTCCGG
>JAFGFX010000271.1 GCA_016930855.1 Sedimentisphaerales bacterium
AGGCGTCCACGTTTTGCCCGCGGAACGAAGGTGTCGGCGTTTTGCCCGCGGGCGGATCGTGGTCCGGTTAAAGGCGACCGCGCGAGATCCTCCCGGCCGAAGCGGCGACGATTTTTGTCTATCGAGGAGACCCATCATGACGCATCGACGATATTACGGCCTGATCGTTCGCGCGGCAACCGCGCTGGGTGTGCCGCTGCTGTTGACGGCCTGCAACGGCGTGGACGCGACCGGGCGGGCCCGGCTGGCGGAGTTTATCCAAAACCACGTGGCGCAACTGGAGCCGCTGGAGACCGAGGCCAACCTGGCCTACTGGGAGGCCGCCACCACGGGCACCAGCGAATCCTACGGGCGGCACAAGGACCTGCAACTGCGGATTCGCCAACTCTACCAGAATCCGCGGGACTTCGCCTACCTCCAGCGCCTGCGGGCCGCCGGCGGCATCGAGGATCCCCGGCTCGCCCGCCAGCTCGAGCTGCTCTACATCGCCTATCTGCGCAACCAGATCCCGCTGGAGCTGATCCGGCAGATCGTGGAGCGGGACAACAAGATCCAGGAGGTCTACAACAACTTCCGCGGGACCATCGAGGGCGAACCAGTCACCAACAGTGACATCTACCGCATCCTGACCACGGAATCCGACTCGCACAAGCGCCAGCTCGCCTGGCGCGCCAGCAAGCAGGTGGGTGGCGCCATCGCCTCCGACCTGATCGTGCTGGTGAAGCTGCGCAACCAGGCGGCCCGCCGGCTGGGATTCGCCGACTTCCACGCCTTCAGCCTCGCTACGGGCGAACAGGACGCCGCCGAGCTGGACCGCATCTTCGACCAGTTGGACGAGGCCACCCGCGAGCCCTTCGCCCGCTACAAGCAGGAGCTGGACGCCGTCCTCGCGAAAAACTACGCCGTCGCGCCGGAGGAGCTTTGGCCCTGGCACTATCATGATCCTTTCTTCCAGCGGACGCCGCTAATAGAGGAGCTGGACCTGGACACGTATTACCGTCGCTGCGACGTCAAGGAGGTGGCGCGGAGCTTCTATGCGGGGATCGGCTTGCCCGTCGACGACATCCTGGCCCGCAGCGATTTGTACGACCGCCAGGGAAAATATCCCCACGCCTTCAGTTACACGGCGGACCGCAAGGGCGACGTGCGGATCCTGTGCAACCTGAACAACGACGAACGCTGGATGGAGACGATCCTGCACGAATTGGGACACGCCGTCTACAGCAAGTACCACGATCGAACCGAGCCGTTCCTGCTGCGCGAGCCGGCCCACAGCTTCACCACGGAGGCCGTCGCCATGTTCTTCGGCCGCCTGAGCCGCAACGCCGCCTGGATGCGGCGGATGCTGAGCCTGTCCGAGACGGATTACGCCGCCGTCCGCGGCGTCGGCGGGACCTATACCCGCGGCCAGCAGGTGCTGTTTGTCCGCTGGACCCTGGTGATGTACCATTTCGAGAGGCAGTTGTACGCCGATCCGGACCAGGACCTCAATTCCCTCTGGTGGGAGCTGGTCGAAAGGTATCAGCTCGTCCGCCGGCCGTCGGGCGCGGTCGATGCCGGCTGGGCCTCCAAGCTGCATTTCGTGGTGGCCCCCTGCTATTACCACAACTACATGCTGGGCGAGTTGCTGGCCTCCCAGATGCACCATACCCTCCAGGAGCGCCTCCGAGAGGCCCCGGCGGCATCCCGCGACAGTTACACCGGCGACGAGCGGATCGGTCAATGGTTTCAAAAGGAGATCTTCGCCCCCGGCACGCTGTATCGCTGGGACGAGTTGATCGAGCGGGCCACCGGCGAGCCGCTGACGCCGCGGTATTTCGTCCAGCAGTTCATCCAGTAATCCCGACAGTTTGCTTCCTGCCGGCACACCGAAAAAACCTCATCGCCCCCGGCGGTAAAGGCGAAATTTTCCGGTCTGCCTTATGGTATTTCGGCCCCTTTTTTTATACAATATATGGTAACGGGAGAAGCCCGACGTTCAGAATAGGAGTTCGCCATGGCCAAGGCACAAGTGGATCCGGCGGAACTGCGGCGGTTTGCCCAGGATTTGAACCGGTTCAATGCGGAACTGGAGGGCCTGGTCAGCCGCCTGCACAGCCGCCTGCTGACACTGGGACGATCGTGGCAGGACCAGGAACACCGCAAGTTTTCCGCCGAGTTCGAGCAGACCATGAAGGCGATGAGCCGCTTTTTGGATTCCTCCGGCCGGCATGCGGCGTTTCTGGTCAAAAAGGCCCGCCATATTGAGGAATATCTCCAGCAGCGATAAGGTTCCATTATGAGTCGGTTTGCCAAGGTCGGATCCCTCGATGCCTTAAAGGAGCTGCGGACCCATCTGTGCCTGTTTTCCCACACCGCCGCGACGGCCCTGGAGGAGGCCGGCTCCGAGAGCCAGCGCCTCTTAATTTGGCTCAAGCAGACCCAGTATCGGCACTGGAAGGTGGAACTCCGCCGGCGCACGGAACGGTTCCAGGCGGCCAAGCTCGAACTGAAGCGCAAGCAGGACATCGAGACCTCGCCGCTGGGCGGATCGTATTCCTTCATCGACGAGAAAAAGGCCCTCGCGGCTGCCCAGCGGGCCCTGGAAGAGGCCCAGCGGAAACTCAAGAACATCCAGCGCTGGATTCCCCTGCTGGAGCGGGAGTCCCTGTCCTTTCGGGGCAGCGCCCAGGGTCTCATGGACCTGGCCGAGGTCGGGATCCCCAACGCCTGCGCGGCCCTGGACCGCATGATGGACTCCCTGGAGGCCTACCTGAAGCTGGCGCCCGAGGCACAGCGTCCGGAGCCGATGGCCGTGGCGGCGCCGGAATCCGCGGGGGATCTTGCAGAGTTGTCATCTATGGCCCGTAGTGACGATGCACCGCCGGCCGGACCGCCGGGCGACTACGCGGCCCTGCGGAAGAATACGCCGCCACCAGAGACCCGGCAAAACAGCCCGCGGGGTACTTGTCCCGATCTCTTTGGCGGTGCCGAGACGCCGGGGATTGCGGACCTACCGCAGGCGATCCATCTGGCGGACAACCGGGATCCCGTCGCCGACGAGCAGACCGTGCTGATCGGACCGGCCCGAGGCGGGGGGCCATCGCTCTACATGGAGCGCTGCCGGCCGGCCGGTCCCGGCGACAGCGGCTGGTTTGTCGGCTGCCGGGATCTTTCAGACAGTACGGGCGACACAGACAATAATGACAATACGGACGATCCAGACAATTTAAAAGATATCGAATGCCGGAGGGTCCCGGCCGGCGAGCTGCTCGGGCGGTATCCGGCCCTGGCCGGGATATTGGACCTGCCGGTCGGCTGCCTGGTCGTCTGGGATGGACCCGCCGTCCAAGCCGTCGTCGATGCGGAAAACAAGGTGCGGTGGCGTGAATCCCTCTAAAAAAACGGGACAATATCCCCGGCGGCGATACCGGTGAAGGATTAAGGAGCTTGCCGTGAGTGTCAACGACAGCCGGGCGAAGCTGCACCGGGGGCAAAAGGAATTATGGGCCTGCTGGCAGCGGGCCCTCGCCAGCTGGCAGGACGACAACCGCCGGGCGTTCGAGAAGCAGTGGCTGACCCCCCTGCAATCCGAGCTGCGCAAGGTGGAAATCGCCATGGGCCGCCTGGACGCGATGATCCAGCAGATTCAGCACGAGTGCCGCTAGGCGCAGCCGCCCCTGCCGCCGGGAGTTCCGGCGGGCGGCTTTGGGAGTCTGGATACATGACCGATCACCTGGAAGAATACCTGCGCGAATCCGCACCGGGCGTCGCGGCCGATTACCTCACCCTGCAGCGCAGCGCCCTGGCGGAGATGATCAAGCTGTCCGCCGACTCGGTCGCGCCGGCCGTCAACCAGATCGAATCGCTCTTTGCCAGGGCGAAACACAAGGTGGAGCACCAGCTGGAGCAGTCCCGCCAGGAGATCGAGACCCGCTTTCAGCGGCAGCAGGAAACGGTCCGGCAGGAGCATGCCCGGCGGACCGCCGAGATCCAGGCCGCCGCCGATGCCGAACGAAGCGCCCTGGAGGCCGATACCCGCTCCCGCCAGAACACCGTGAACCTCGGCGCGGACGGTCAGATCCAGGAGGTGAGGAAAAAATGCGAGGAGGACATCCTCTTCGCCGAGACCGACCGGGACGCCGTCATCCAGAAGAGCCTGCAGGAGCGCCGCCACATCGAAAAGGCCGTCCCGGCGGGCAGGCAGCGGCTCCAGGAGATGCGGGAACAGGCCGAGCAGATCCTGGAGGTGTATCGCCATCCGCGGCCCGAGGAGTCCGAAGAGGAGATCGGCGATCTGGCCGACACGGAAAACGCCCAGGCGGAATTCCTCCAACAGCTTAAATCCGCCCGTCGGTATCTGGATATCCTGCAATATCTGCGGATCCCCCGCCTGTTTATCGGCACCCGCCCCTTCGTGTACGTGGTTCTGCTCTGCGGCATGGGCGTGGGGACGGTGTGGTTCGTGCAGAAACTGCCCTTCGTGACCATGCCGCCGTTCGTGATCACCGGCCCCATGGCCCTGGCGGTCACGCTGGCGGCGACGTTTTGGGCCGGACGCTACCTCGTCAAGAAGGGCCACGCCCAGATCGATGCCGTCTACGAACCGTTTCAGCGCTCGGTGGCGGCGGCCCTGAGGGCACTGGACCTCTGCCTGGCCCTGACCCTCCAACAGGTCGAGCAGCAGATCCAGACCGCCAGGCAGACCTATCAGGAGGAAGTGGCCCGGGCGAAAGACCATTTTCAAACCGCCAAGGCGGAGGTGGAGGCCCGCAGCAAACCCGCCCTGCAGGGCCTGGAGGAAAAACATGCCCGGGCCCTGGCCGCCCTGGAAGAACGTCTCGGCGAGGACCTCCAGCGCCGCCAGCGGGAGTTCCAGCAGGCGCAAAGCG
>JAFGFX010000035.1 GCA_016930855.1 Sedimentisphaerales bacterium
TCGTGCGCATGGGAACAATCCAAAAACCGGGTCCACTCGGGATTCCAGATCAGCTCGACCCGGCCCGTGGGGCCGTTGCGCTGTTTGGCCACGATCACCTCGGCGAGGTTGGTCTTTTCGTACTCGGCCTCGTTGTGATAATAATCCTCCCGGTGCAGCAGGATCACCACGTCGGCGTCCTGCTCGATGCTGCCGCTTTCCCGCAGGTCGCTCATCCGCGGGCGATGGCCCTCGCGGCCCTCCGGCGAGCGGTTCAACTGGCTCATGACCACCACCGGGATTCTCAGCTCCCGCGCCAGGGCCTTGAGGTGGCGGCTGATCAGCGTCACCTCCATCTGGCGGGATTCCGAACCCGGCGCGTGCATCAGTTGCAGGTAATCGATCACCACCAGTTGGATGTCGTGCTGCATCTTCAGGCGGCGGGCCTTGGCGCGCATTTCCAGGGGCGTCAGACTGGGAGAATCGTCCACGAAGATATGCGCCTCCGACAGTTCCCCGGCGGCGCTGTGCATGGTCTGTATCTCTTCGGTAGACAGCATGCTTTTGCGGAGCTTCTGGCTGTCGATCTGGGCCCGGCCGCACAACATGCGTTCGGCGAGCTGCTGGGCCGCCATCTCCAGGGAAAAGACCACGACCGCCTTTTGGCTGTTGGCCCCGACGTATTCGGCGATATTGAGCCCGAGGGCCGTCTTGCCCATGCTCGGCCGGGCCGCCACCACGATCATCTCGCCGTTCTGGAGGCCTCCGGTCAGCTCGTCCAGCTCCAAAAATCCGGTGGCCAGGCCGTACACGTGCGAGCCGGTCCGCTGATCGATCAGCTCGAAGGTCTGGCTCATGATCTCCCGCAGCCGCACCGCCTGGCCGGTGATCTTCTGCTGGGTGATCTCGAAGACCTTCTGCTCGGCCTCGTCGATGATCAGGCTGACGTCGCCGCGGGCCTCGTAGGCCCGGTTGCCGATCTCGCCGCTGACGCTGATCAAGGCCCGCAGCAGGGCCTGGTCGCGGACCTGCCTGGCGTAGAAGGCGGCGTTGGCCGACGAGGGCACGCCCTCGGCTAGGCGCACGAGATACTCCACGCCGCCGACCTGTTCCAACTGCCCGCGGCGCATCAACTCGTCGCGCAGCAGGACCAGATCGACGGTCTGCTTGTCCTCGTACAACTGGACCAGGGCCGCGAAGATCAGGCGGTGATCCTGGCGGTAAAAATGGTCGGGGCTCACCTGCAGGACGACCTCGCCGATGCAGTCCACGTCCAGGATCATCGAGCCGAGGGTGCACATCTCCGCCTCGATCGACTGGGGCGGCACCCGCGCGGCCGCGATCATGCGGTCCGCGGGACCCTCAGGAACCGGATTCGCTGGAGGCGTCGGATTCGCCGGGGATTTCGGACTCGGGCGTCTCGCCATCTTCTTCTCCATCCGTGGGCAAAATCACTCTGACTTCGATCTGGGCCTGCACCTCCGGCCCGAAGCGCAGTGTCACCTCGTAGCGGCCCAGCTGTCGGATGTGTTCGGGCAACTGCACCTGCCTGGTTTGCACCTCGTGGCCCTGTTCCTGCAGGGCCTTGGCGATATCCGCCTCGGCGACCGAGCCGAACAGGTGCCCCTGTTCGTTGGCCAACACCCGCAGCGTCACCTGGGCGCCCTGGACGTTCTGGGCGACCTTTTTCAACTGCTCCAGGGCCAGCCGGCGCTTTTCCGCCTGGCGGGCCTTTTCCTTTTGGATCGCCTTGAGGTTCCCGGCGGTCGGCAGGATCGCCAGATTCCCCGGGAGCAGGCAATTTCGCGCGTAGCCGTCGGAAACCTCCACGACATCCCCGAAATAGCCCAACGATTCTATATCCGCATGCAATAACACCTTCATGCCCGTACTCTCCTTGGCCTTCGAAAGGACCGTCCGGGATCCACCGCGCCGCCGCGCGGCGGGGCGGTGCGGCCGTCGTTGTCCTTGTGTTGGTTGTTGGTGTATCCTCTGACCGGCGGCCGGTTCGATCAGACGGTATCGGGCAGCATTCCCCTGTCCCACGCCCGCCTTGGCGGATTCGCCGCCGGTTCGATCAAACAACATGGGGCGGCAAATCCAGGTATCGCCCCCGCTTTGCCGATCCGCCGCCGGCCGGATCCGATGGCATGGGGCGGCACACCCAGGTACCGCATCCGCTCGGGTGACCTGCCGCCGGTCCGATCGGGAAATAGGGGTCAACTCACCCCGGTATCGCGCCCGCTCGGGCGGGACCGCCGCCGGTTCGGTCAGGTGGTATAGGGCAACAAACCCATATACCGCGCCCGCTTGATGGCCCGTTGGGCCTTGCGCTGGCAGCCGGCGCAGTTGCCGCTGCGCTTGCGGGAAAAGATCTTGCCCCGCTGGGTCAGAAGCTTTTGCAATCGATCCACGTTCTTATAATCAATATAGTCAATCTTGTCCCGACAAAAACGGCATTCCAACGCTTCTCGGACTTTTACCTTTTTACTCCTGGCCACAATAACCTCCGTAATTGCCTGTAATTTCTTTAGTTGAATCAAATCCCCCCGTCGCCTGTCTCTGGCCGTCTGCCGGCGGCTAAAACGGGATATCATCCTCCGGCCGGGCCGCTCCGGCCGGCGGGGCGTCGTTGGGCCGGCCGTCCTCGCCGGCGGCCGCATCGGAATCCCGTCCGGGACCGGCATCGCGGGAATCGAGAAAGGTGAAGTTTTCCACCGTAATGCGATGTTTGGACCGCTTGGAGCCATCGGAGCCTTCCCACTGATCGAAGGTCAGCCGGCCCTCGACCATCAGGGGTCGGCCCTTGCGGCAATAACGATTGATCGTCTCGGCGATCCGGCCGTAGGCCCGACAGTCGATGAAACAGGTTTCGTCCCGCTGGCTGCCGTCCTGGCCGCGCCAGCGCCGGTTGCTGGCCAGGCCGAACTCCACCACCGGCGTCTGGCTGGGCAGGTAGCTCAACTGAGGATCGCGGGTCAAATTACCGATCATGATCACCCGGTTGTAATTCGCCATGATATACTACTCCTTGCTTCGCCGGCGGCGACAGGTTTGGCCGCCCCCTTCGCCTGGCAACACGACGTCATCCGTTCGCTCCCCTGCCGACTCGCTGTCATCCGTGTACTCGTCTGATCCACTACCACCTGACAGCCGGTCCTGGACATATGCGCATTGCTTCGACTCGGCAGCACTTTGGTTTTATGCCTTCATCATCCGCTGGCCTGCCTCCGGGAAACCACCCGGATGGGCCCGGCGGCAGCGACTCTCCCGCAGGCCGTTTGCTCCCGGCGCCAAAGGCGATTGCCATCATGATCACGCCGGGGTTGACGGTTCGGCAAACAGACCCCTGGCGCCCCTAGTCCGGGGAATCCTCCCGGGGGGGAGCGACGGCGGCCTGCCGGTCCTCGTCGTCCGGCCCGGACGCCTCCCGGTCCGCATCCAACTTCGGCGGCCGGCCGGGCCTGCTGGGCTTATCCTGGGCGTCCGGTCGGCCGTCCGCCGCCGGCCGGTCGGCCGATCCCTCTTGTTTCTCGCCGGACAGTTGCGGCGCGGGGGATTCCCGGATCTCCGGCGGGATCCGATCGCCCCGCAGTATCATCACCCGCAGCAGGATCTCATGGAGCTGCACGTCCCGTTCGATCCCCTGGATACGGTCGGGCGGGGCGTTGAAATAGGCCAAAATGTAGACGCCGCGCTTGCGGCCGGCGATATCGTAGCAAAGCCGCCGGTCGTCCCACTTGTTCATGCTGACCACGTCGGCCTCGGCCCGATCCAGGATCCGCCGGATCGCTCCGAGAACGCCGTCCCAGTCCGCCGTCGCCGCGGCGGGATCCGCCAAAAACAAACCCTCGTACAATCGTTTACTCTCTTGGGTCAAGGTTAACCTCCTGCTGCCTGCCAGCACCTGGTACTCGCTTTACGCTGTTTTCTTGTTTTCGTTTTTAGGGGCGTCCAACAAAATGAAGGCAAGTGGCTCTCGGTATCGCCCACTTGTCGGACGTTCTCATTTTTCGTTCGGCGGATTCAATCGTCCGGGCTCGATTCGGTTTGCTCCTCGCCGGCATGTTCCCCCGGCGTGCGGTTGAACCGCTCCATGGCGCAGGCGGCCCCGTCCCGCAGCCAGCACTCGGCACAATCGGCCGCCCTCTCCAGGATGCCGGCGACGAGCGGCTGTTCTTCCGGGGCAAAATGCCCCAACACATGGGCCACGGCGCAGCCGGGCCGGGCCGATCCGATCCCCACCCGCAAGCGGGAGAACTCTTCACCCAGTTGGGCGATGATGTCCTCCAGGCCGTTGTGGCCGCCGGCCGATCCCTGCGTTCGCAGGCGCAGCCGGCCCAGTTCCAGGGCGAAGTCGTCCACGATCACCAGCAGGCGCTGCGGGGCCACCCGGTAAAACTGCACCGCCGCCCGGACGCTTTGGCCGCTGCGATTCATGTAGGTCTGCGGCTTGAGCAAAATAATCCGGTGTTGCTGGCGGCGGCCCTCGCCCAGCAGGCCCTCATGCTTTTGGCGGGTCAATTCGATCCGCCAGCGCCGACCCAGCAGATCGATCACCCGAAAGCCGACGTTATGCCGGCTGGTTTCGTACTGCCGGCCGGGATTGCCCAGCCCGACCAGCAAGTGAACATCCGAATATTCCTGCAAAATCGTCGCCTCGCGTATCCTGGGGCGTCGGCTTGTATCGAAGCGGCAAAACAGCCTCTACCCTTTTTGCCTCTAGGTGCCCCCCCGGGTCGCCGTACGCATCGTCAGGTGGCCCGGTTCGCCGGTTTTCTGTTGGCCCGGATCGGCCCGGATCGCCGCACTTAATCCTCGGTCTTGGCGGATTCGTCCTCTTCGGCCTTGCGGGCGATCACCTCCGGTTCGGCCTCGCCCTCGACGGCCTCCTCGGCGACTTCTTCGGCGGCCATGACCGATACCGAGACCACGGGCGTCTCCGGATCGGTGATCAGCTTGGCCCCTTCCGGCAGGACCAGCTGTCCGGCGGTCAGGAGGTCTCCGACCTGCATGGCGGCGACCGGCACCCGGATGGACTCGGGGATGCTCGTCACGAGGCACTCCAGCTCGATCTCGCCGAGCAACTGCTCGAGAACGCCGCCCTCGGCGGCCCCGGCCGGTGTGCCCTTCAATTCCAGCGCCACCGTCACCTCCACCCGTTCGTCCAGGCGCACCCGGGCCAGGTCCACGTGGATGATCTTGTCGCCCAGGTGGTCGTACTGCACCTCCTTGACCAGCACCTGCTGGCGCTGGCCAGCCAGCTCCACCGCCAGCAGGCGATGGTGGTGCTGCAGTTCCAGGGCCAGGTCGTGATAATCCAGGTGCACCGATTCCGGCTCCTGCTGGTGTCCGTAGATAATCGCCGGCACCCGACCGGCCAGCCGCAGCTTCCGCGACACCCGGGTGCCCGCCTGCTGCTTGCGCTCCGCCTTCAACACAATCGCTTCTTCGGTCATACTACCCTCACTTGCTTGCTCTATGGATTCCGCCGGGCAAAAATGGCGCTGACGGACTTGTGCTCGTGGATCCGCATGATCGCCTCCGCCAGAAGCGGCGCCACGGACAACACCTTCACGTTCTTCAACTCCCGCGCCTCGGACGACAGCGGGATGGTATCGGTCACCACGATCTCATCGATGGGCGCGTCGGCCAGCCGGTCCAGGGCCGGGTAGGCGAACACGCCGTGGGTCGCCCCCACGCGGATGGACTTGGCCCCGTGTTTGCGCAGCAGCTGGGCCGCCGAGCAGATGGTTCCCGCCGTGGCGATCATGTCATCGAACATCAGGACGTCCTTGTCGCGGACGTCCCCGATGATGCGGGTGGCCTCGGCCTGGCTGCCGCTTTTGCGCCGCTTGTCGATGATCGCCAGTTCGCCGCCCAGGTCCTGGGCGTACATGTTCGCCGTTTTGACGTTTCCCACGTCCGGCGAGAGGATCACCTTCTCGCCCATGTCCAGTTGCCGGAAGTAATCCGCGATCACCGGCTCGGCCGTCAGATGATCCACGGGGATGTCGAAGAAACCCTGGACCTGCTGGGCGTGCAGATCCAGCGCCAGGATGCGGTCCACCCGGGCGGTGGTCAGCAGGTTGGCCACCAGCTTGGCCGTGATGGGGGTGCGCCCCTCGCTCTTGCGGTCCTGGCGGGCGTAGCCGAAGTAGGGCAGGACCGCCGTGATGCGTTCGGCCGAGGCCCGGTGCAGGCAGTCGATGAAGATCAACAATTCCATCAGGTTGTTGTTCACCGGCTGGCAGGTCGGCTGCATGACGAAGCAATCGCGGCCCCGCACGTCATCCTCGACCCGCACGAGCGTTTCGCCGTCCGGAAAGGTCTCGATCCGGGCCCGGCCGCTGGGGATATCCAGGCAGTGGCAGATCTTGGCCGCCAGTTCCGGATTGGCCGTACCGTGAAACATCCGCAATTCTTTGGAGGAAACCTGTATCACCGGGGCATCCTTTTGCAATTCAGACTGTCTTACTACCCGGCCAGGACTCGAACCTGGAATGCGAGGACCAAAACCTCGTGTGTTACCAATTACACCACCGGGTATCCCTGGGGTCCGGGTCCATACCGAAATAAAGGGCCTTTTCGGATCAGCCGCGGACGGACACAACGGTCCGTGCTGGACTTTGTCGGAAGCCGGAGCCGAACATGCCGCGTGCTTTCGGCCCCTTGCAACGAATCGTGCCGCTCCGTGCGACAAAGCAAGCGGGTATTATATACAGGGGGGCGGTGGTAGACAACTGTTTTTTAATTTCCTTAACGCCATCTATTTCAATGACTTACGGGGGGCCGCCTGATTTTCTTTGCGGATTGGAGCCGCAGGTGCAATGGAACCTGCTGTTACCCAAGGGGCACTCGCCCCCTGGCCCCCCGCCCCTTTAGCCTCCAGGTACGACTCGCACCTCGCCATGTGGCAGCGACCAGCGGGAGCGTCGAAGAGCCAACCGCGACCGCGTCGATCTATGAGTGCGATACGCACCTCGCCAAACGAGCAGGTTCAGAATGAACCGTCAATAAGACA
>JAFGFX010000272.1 GCA_016930855.1 Sedimentisphaerales bacterium
CCGTTCAGGTCGATGGGGATCACCGCCAGCGGTTTGAGGGGCTGCTTGGTGGCCGTGTCGTAGGCGTAGTTGATGTTGTTATAGCCGATGCCCAGCTCGTCCTTGATGACGGCCTCGGCCAGGCCGGGATCGCCGTAGACGCCCACGCCCTGGAGATCCTCCTGGCTGGCGCCCAGGAACTCGGCCCAGGTCTTGGCCGCGCCGCAGGCGTCCGAGCGGGTATAGACGTGGATGGGCTGCGTTTCGCCGCCGCCGGTGACCTGGTCCCAGGTCTTGATATCGCCGCGGACCCAGATGCCGGCGAAGCCCTTGCGCGTGACGCCCCGGCGAAGCAGTTGCTGGCGGTGCGGATTGTTCTCGTTGCAGGTCGGCACCACCGCGTCCTTGGTGACCGAGAACCAGCAGGCCCCTTTCTGGATCTCCTCGGGGTAGATGTCCCGGGAGACCATCCCGAGATCGACCGCCTTTGAAAGGGCGTCCGCCATCCCCTTGCCGGCCCCGCCGGCGGACACGTCGATCCGCACCTGCGGGTGGAGCACCTGGAACTGCTCGGCCCACTTGACGACCATCGGGTACAGGGCCCAGGCCCCGGACAGTGTGATCGTCCCCTTGAGTTGACCGCCGTCCGCGCCGTCGTCGCCGTTGGACCCGCAACCCGCCGCGAAAAGCAGGACCGACGCGATCATGCTGATTAGAAATGCCTTTTTCATGTCGGTTCTCCCTGAACCAGGTGGCACCGCCAAGCGAGTCCGCGAGCTTGGGGGTGGTCTTATGTCCCTATTCTGGGCAATTTTAGCGGGCTCGACTTATGTCAAATCCGCCAGTGTAATGGTTTCCAGGCGGTCGGAGATGTAGTCCCGGATCTCCCGGAAGACCGCCAGGATCTGTTTTTCCTTGCTCAGCGGCGTATCCGAGTAGAAGTACTTGCTGACCGACTCGGTGGGCGCCAGCGCGCCGTCCATCAGGCGGATGATCTGGGCGATGCTGATCTGGGCCGCCGGCTGCGCCAGCCGGTAGCCGCCCTGCGAGCCCCGCTTAGTCTTGATCAGGCGGTTCTGCCGCAGGAGGGTGAACAGCAGCTCGAGGTATTTCTTCGAGGTGTCGTAGGCCTGGCAGATCTCCTCGATCTTGATGAATCCCTTCTTCTCGTGGCGGGCCAGGTAGATCAGCGCCAGGATCGAATATTCGCTCTTGGTGGTCAGCTTCACCTTCCATGTACTCCTAGTCTATAGACATGATAGACAAATCGGGCGGTTTGTAAAGAAAAATCCAGAAAAAATTTTATCGGATGTGGATCTCCAGCGGGGAAAATGGAGGGGGGCATTCATAAGATGTTTAATTGCAGTATCTTATGGAAATATCCGTCGGCGTTTTTATTCGCTAGAGCGACCACGGAGCCCGCAGGGGCTTAGCCAGCAGGCAGTTGGCCTGGTCGTCGCCGAGGAAGCGTTCCTTGTCCGGATCCCAGCGGAGTCTCCGCTGGAGCTTCATGGCGATATTGCCCAGGTGGCAGACGCTCGTGGAGCGGTGCCCGATCTCGACCGGGCAGATCGGTTCGGCCCCGGTCTTGATGCAGTCCAGGAAATTGCGTTTGTGGTCGCTGCTCTGATAGAGATGGATCTCCTCGGGTCCGATGTGCGTATCCCGCAGGGAGGCCGGATGGCAGGTAAAATTGCTCCAGGTGGTCTCGATCCAGCCCTCGGTCCCCTCGAAGCGGTGGATCGTGCCCGGCTCGCTGGTCTGGCAGGTCACCTCCACGCCGTTGGCGTATCGCAGGAGAAAGTCCACCTTGGTGGCCGTGGAGAACAGGCCGTCCTGGGGAAAGACGCCGCCGCGGTCCTCGACCTCTACGGGTCCGGTCCGGTCGGTCCCCATCGCCCACTGGACGATATCCAGCACGTGGACGCCCAGGTTGGTCGTCTGGCCGCCGCAGTGGTCCCAGACGAAGCGGAAGGAATAATGCGTCCGGTCGCGGTGGTAGGGCGCCCAGGGCGCCGGGCCCAGCCACATGGCGTAATCCAGCGTCGGCGGGACCGGCTGCGCGTCCCAGCGGCCGGCCGCCGAGGTGCGGTTGTTGGGGTCCACGCAGGCCCGCACGCGTTTGAGTTCGCCGATGCGGCCGTTGCGGATCAGTTCGCAGATGAACCGCATGTGCTTGTCCGCCGAGCGGTGGTGGGTGCCGGTCTGGAAGACGACCCCGTGGCGGCGGACGGCCTCGACCATGGCCCGGCCCTCGGCGATGGTCAGGCTCAGCGGTTTTTCCCCGTAGATGTGCTTGCCGGCCCGGGCGGCGTGGATCGCCTGGACGGCGTGCCAGTGGTCGGGCGTGGCGATCATCACCGCGTCGATGTCCTCGCGGGCCAGCAGGTCGCGGTAATCGAGGTACTCGGCGCAGCCCTTAAAGCGGCCCGCGGCCCGCTGGTCGGCGTAATGGGCGTTGACGCGGTCCCGGGCGGGCTGGCGGCCCAGGTAGCCGCCCTTGTTGTACCAGTGGTCGTAGATGTTGGTGCCCTGCTCCGGATCGCAGACGGCGACCATCTGGACGTCCGGGTTGGCCATGAAGCTCATCAGGTTGTTGGTCCCCATGCCGCCCAGGCCGATGCAGCCCATCACGATCCGATTGCTGGGCGCCGCGGCCCCGAACACCGTGGCGGGCACGATACAGGGCGCCGCCAGGGCCGAGGCCGCCGCCGCGCCCGTCCGCCGGAGGAACTCCCGCCGGTCCAGGCCTCGATTTGTGCCGCTGCCGCCGGGTGTGGATTTTTGGCCGCCATGAGTTTGTTTTCTGCTGGTGCCGCCCGGGGCCATATTGAATTTGCTCCCTTATTCGATTACAAAGATCCCCCGTTCATGCCGCCTTCTCTCCGCTCCGGTGGCATTTAGCCGTTGTACCGTTACCCGCCATCCGGGTCGTTTGGTGAGGCGCCCTTACTTCTTCTTCTCGATGGGGACCAGGACGATATTGCGGAACTCCATCTGCGAGCCTTCCGACTGGAGGCAGATCTTGCCCGGCGTCTCCCAGCAGTCGCTGGCGGTGTTCTGCACCAGCCGGTTGACCAGGAGCGCCAGGTCGCCGCCGTCGAGGCAGATCTCGTACTCGTTCCACGCACCGATCGGCGCCTCGTTCGACTTGTGCATCTTTTGCGTATGGCGCCCGTTGGTCCGGGCCGGGTCCGTCTTCATGGGAAACGCGTCGATGTTCCAGATATCGCCCTTGGCGCCGGTCATCCCCTGGGCCTCGATCGCGCGGGGCCAGACCTTGTCCGGCCCCGTCATCCGCAGCAGCACCCCGCCGTTGCCCGGCGTCAGGTGCCGCAGTTGCAAGCGCAGGACGAAGTTGGTGAAATCCTCCGTCGTGCGGATATAGCCGGCCGGGTTGCCCTTGTCCGTCAAGACGCCGTCGGTGACACCCCAGACCTCCTTCATCGCGTCGCTGGAGTACGTCCAGCCCGCCAGGCTCTCGCCGTCGAACAGCCGGCGGGCGCCGCCGAAGTGGTCCGGGAGTTTCTTGATGCGGATATCCTTGAACTCGACCGTCATGGGCGGGCCCGCGTGCAGTTGCAGGGCCAGGACGCCTTCGGTCAGGGCCCCATTGCGGTCGTTGGTGTCCTGGGTGTTCACCGGCCGGCCGTCGTCGATCAGCTCCATCGTGGGATAGCCGTTGAGATAATGGACCAGGTGATTGCCCCGCGCGATGATCGTGTACTCGTTCCAGTCCTGGTTGCGGTAGTAGCCGGCCTTTTTGAGGGCCTCGACGTCCGAGACCTTGCCCACGACGTTCTTGTTGGACTTCTCGTCGATCACCATGAAGTCCCCGACGTTGACCAGCCAGCCGCGGCCGCCCTCGTGGTAGAGAAACCCGACCTTGCCGGGCGTGTTTTCCACCTCCGCCTGGTAGCCGCAGATGCGCCATTTCTGGAACTCCCGGCTGCGGTACTGGATGCCGGAGTTGCCGTTTTCCAGGCGGAACTTGATCTTCAG
>JAFGFX010000273.1 GCA_016930855.1 Sedimentisphaerales bacterium
TAGGGATAGGGATAGGGATAGGGATAGGGATAGGGGGAAGGGAGGAATAGAGGGAAGGGGAAGGCTAAGGCAGCGACTGAATAACACGATGTGTATCATTTATGACACATGTTCTGTATCAGTTTTATGGCACATACATTGTAACGGTGTATCGAAATAACAGGCTGACATTGCTGATCAGGCCAGGATCGGGGCATCTGGATGGCGGTTTATGGCAATGGTTGGTTTTGCGGTTCTGAAGACCAGGCAAAAAAAGGCACCGCAGGTCAATGCAAAGCGACCTTGCGGTGCCGGTTTGAGAATCGAAACTCCCTTGCATCAAAGGGGAGGTGTTAAAATTAGGCTTTTTGGTTCTCGGTCCCGAGGCCATAGGCTCTCGGGCCCTCGACGAATGATTCCATGGCCCGAGGGCGACATCTGACTTTTGGCCCTAGGCCATAAAGCCCTATTTTATAAGGCTTTAGTCCTTTGGACCCTGGTCATAGGCCCCAGAACCAAGGCTCTGCATTTCTTCTACACAAGCCCTACTGGAATCCGGCCCCGGCCGAGAAGCAATCCGTACGGATAGCCCACGGGGCCTATTGCCCGGACGAATTTGCCCCTTTGCCCCAGGTCAGGGGACGATCCAGTACATCCAGTAATCCATCATCAGCTTCAGGTCGTACAGATCGACCCGGCCGTCGTGATTCGCGTCGGCCTGCTCGCACCAGTCGGGCGAGGCACAATCCTGCGCCCCCCAGTACTGCGCCAGGGTCGAATAATCGGTCATGTCCACCTGATAATCCCGATTGATATCGCCGGGGACCAGCACGCGGATCTGACATTGCTTCTGTTCGGTGAAGCTCTCGCCGGAGCTGTCGGTCACCTCGGCGACCGGATAGTACCAGCCGATGGCCTGCGGCTCGCCCGTGAAACAGCCGCTGGCGGGATCATACTCCACGCCCGGCGGCAGCAGGGGCCCGGCCAGCATGACCGAATCGGCCCCGGTCAGACTGTCGGCGCCGTCGTAGCCGTCCACCAGCAGGTAGTCCGCATCGTTGCCGGCGGAGATCCCCACCGTCGGGGTGATCTGGTCGTTGTCCGGGCCGTAGTCGAAGCGGATCCGGCCGTCCTTGTACAATGTGGCGGCGAAGTGACATACCGTCGTGCCGGTCGGATCGGGCCAGTAGCCGGCCTCCCAGCGGAAGGTGACATAATCGTCCGTTTGCGCGACATACACGTCGTAGCAGGCATCGACGGTGGTCAAGTCGTCCCAGAGCGGGGCGATCCGCACGTTTTGCCGCAGCAGGGCCTCGGAGTTGTTCCAGTCGGCGCTGGCCGCCGGATCGAAATCCAAAAAGCCGTTGCTGCTGACATACACCGCGGTATAGTCCTGGCCGTAGAACGGGAAGGCAAACGGCAGGGAATACTGCCAGAGCACCTCCTCGCCGTGCCAGTTCTGGGCCGACCCGGCGGCCTGATAGGCGCTGTCGTCCAGGAGGCGGTACGCCGACGGGGGATTCAACAACGTCCAGAGATACGGCGGGGTGCCGCCGAAGACGTTCAGGCAGCCTTCTACCGGAACGCCGTACTGCCAGTCGAACTGCCAGGGCTCCCGGATGTAGAAATCCGTACCGCTACCGCCGATGACCTTCAGGATATACTCGCCCGTCTGGCCGTCGAAGCCGGCGATCCGGATATAGTAGAGTTGCTCGGCCTGCATCATCAGGGTCAGCTGGGACTGGGGCTGCTGGCCGTAGTCGCAGGCGATCGAGTCGTCGTTGCAGGCCAGCTGGGTCCCGCCGCAGGCATCGTACACCGCCAGCGTGGTGTCAAAGCCGCTGCCGCAGAGACTGACGGTCACGTTGCCGCTCTGGCGGGGCTTGTAGGAATACCAGACGTCGCGGATGTCGTTGCCGCCGCCGCAGGAGGTGGTCAGGTTCTCCAGATCCGAGGTCAACGTCGGCGTCGCCGCCAGGGTGATGCCGGCATAGGCCTGCCCGGAGCCGGCGTAATCCTTCACGCGGATGGCCTGGTCGCAATCGTCGTTGACCGGCTGCTCATACACGGTCAGGACATACTCGCCCCAGGCATGATTGACCCCGGCCACCCGCAGCAGGTAGCTCTCGCCCTCGACGAGGGGAACCACCAACCGGGAGTAGGTGTCCGGCTCGCATTCGCCGCAGTCGTTGTCCGGATCGTCGCTGCAATCGCGGTTGAAGGCCAGCAGGGAGCCCGCCAGGTCCGGGCACTGATCCGCATAGACGCCCAGCGTGGTGTCCAGATAGCTGCCGCACATGCTGAACACGGCCAGGCCGGTCCGGGTGGCGGTGAAGGTATGCCAGACGTCCAGGTTGTCGCCCAGGTTATGCCCCGGATTGCACGGCAGGGTCTGGGTCGCCCCGGTGCTGTTGCCGATATAGGGCACGCCCGATTCGATGACGATCGGTTCGTTGCAATCGTCGTGGCCCGGCGCGGCGGTCTTCGCCACCGTCATGATGTATTCGCCCACCTCGCTGTTGTAGCCGGCGATCCGGATGTAATAGGTCTCGCCCGCCTCGCCGTGGAAATTGACCGCCGCCTGGTAGAAGCACTGGTTCTCGGCCTCGGTATCGTCGTTGCAGGCCAGGACCTTGCTGGGATCCTCCATGGCGTTGGGCTCGCTCATCACCTCCAGGGTCACGTCGAAGGTCTCCGACAGGCCGCAGCAGTTGACGGTATAACTGTCGGTTTCCACCGGGCTGAAGGTGTACCAGGCGTCGACGGGATCGAACCCGGCGCAGGTCGAGGTGTATCCCTGGGAGCCGTAGCCGCACTCGGTGGTCAGCGGCTCGTTCATATAGGATTCGAGCACCCAGCCCTGGATCGGCTCGACCCAGGTGCCCATCTCCACGGGGATGGCCCGCGGGTAATCGTCGCTGTGGTAGGCCCGGTCCCGGAAGGTAAAGTGCATCAGCGGCGCGGCCGGGCTGATCGCGGAGATCGAGACATCCGTCTCGGCGACGTTGCCGTATTGATAGGTGTTCGTGTTGGGATAATAGGGGATCGCCGGGTAGTCCGGGTTGTCAATGCCGCAGCGATTGATGAAATGGGTCCCCTCGGCGTGGAACAGGTCCCCGCCATCGCCGCGGTTGCCGGCCGGAACGCATTCGAAATGGGGATTGCCGTGTTCCAGATCGTAGCGGCCGTCGGCCTGCAGGAGGGCCACCCGGTAGTGATAGCCGTTGTACGGCCACATGATCCAGTTCCAGCTCTGATCCTTGGGTCCGTCCGGATTGACCAGCAGCCACTTGTCATCGTCGCAGAAATCCGGCGGCCAGAGGGAGCCGTCCACGTCCTCCGGCCAGAAGGCCTCCGGCCAGAGGCCGTGCTGGCCGGGATAGCCCTCCCAGCCGTTGACGTCGTTGTTGGCGTAACTGCCCAGGCTCTCGTCGTCGATATACCAGATCGCCAGGCCGCCCTGCGGCATCGCGGTCTCAAATCCCGTCGGCTGGCGGTTCTCGATCAGCAGGTACTCGGTCGGCGGCTCCGGGATGTTGTCCGGAATCGAATCCGACAGGGAGCCGGCCTGGATCATCACCGCCGAGTCCAGCGCCATATCCCCCTTGTCGGCGATCACCAGCTTGAGATGGTGCGAGCCGGGCGCCAGGTCCAGGGCGGTCGCGGTAAAGACATCCGTGAATCCGTCGTATTCGATGTTGAAAAACGGCCCGCCGTCGCTGGGATCGTTGTTGTTGTAGTATTCCGAGAAGGACTCGTTGCCGGAGGCGTAGGGGTTGCCGCCGTTGACGAAGTCCACCCCGATGGGCACGGGCGGATCGGTCCCGGGGATCATGGCGATGTTGACCCCGTCCAGCAGGAAGGCGAAGACGTCGTTAAAGGAATAGACGAACTCGTTGTACTCCTCCGAGGCGAACACGAAATTGAAGTACAGATCGCCGCCGGCGGTGGTGAAATCGAACTCCAGGGCGCAGGCGTCATAGGTGCTGCAGGGATCCTGGCCGGTGGCGATTTCGAGGTCAAAATCGCCCGGCAGGCCGTGCATGGTGGTCGTGCCGTCCATCTCGTTGGGCGCCCGGGCGTCCAGGGCCGTACCGGTGGTCATGATAATGCCGGTCTCAATGCCGATACCGGTCTTCAGGCCGCCGCGAAAGAAGGCGACCGCCGAGGGTTCGCCGGTATAGACGATATTTTGAACCGTAATGCCGGTGCCCAGCAGGATATCCACCAACGAGACGTTGGGATCCTCAATCGGCGTGACCAGAAATCCGCCCCGCAGATCCACCCGATAGACCGGATGCGAATCCTCCGGGGCGGTATGCAGCACGTAGGACTGCCAGTCGGGGACCTCATACACGCCCCAGGGATCGGCGACGTTCGGATCGTTGATCACAACCGGCTCGATCCAGCCGGCCCAGATCCTCGACCAGGCACAGAAGTGAGGCAGGGTCAACTGGCTGCCGTCAAAGCCCCAGGAATTGCCCATGATGCCGAAGGAGCCGACCCCCTCGCCGGTCAGGAAGGTGTCGTACAAATCCGGCAGGCCCAAGACCAGATGCCCCAATTCATGACTGAACACCCCGATCCGGGAGATCTCCGTGCCGGCCGTGCTCCAGAGCGCCGGGCCGGTGCAGTAGCGGTTGACCGACACGCCCTCGCGGCTGGTCCAGGTGACCGGCAGGGTGCCCATGTGCGACCAGACGCCGGACCCGCCCGCCTCGGCGCCGTAGCCGGAGTGTACGATGGTCACCGCATCGATCATGCCGTCCTCGTTCTCGTCGAAGAGGCTCAGGTCCATCAGCAAATCGACCCGGTCCAGGGCGTCGATGGTCATCTGCTGGAAATTCTCTGCGTAGAACGCCTCGCTTTCGGGCAGCTTGACCCAGACCGGCTCATAGCCGCCGTGCGGCTTGGGCTGGGCGGAGACCTGGCTGTCCAACCGGAATTGGCCGCCGGAGTTGAACCAGTAGAAGTCCCGCACGCTGCCGGTGGGCGCCAGATCCGGGTCCCCCCCGGTCTGATTGAACAGGATCTGATATTCGGCGGCCGGACGGGTATGCTCGGCGATCACCGAGGGATCGGCCGAATCATAATGGTCGTTGAAGACGGCGCAGATCACCAGATTCTTGAGGATGGTGGGCTGGCCGCCCGTTCCCCGGGCGGTCCCGGCGGGTTTTTGCGGCTCGAGCGGGAGGTTCATCTCCTTGATTTTTTGGGCGCGGATATCCCGGATGGAGGCCGCGGACGGCAGGAGCCCCCGCGGGATATTCAGCATCTTGGGGTCTACCTGGCCGACCTCGAAGGCGGTGGCCGCCAGACGCCCCCCGCTCGACCGTTCGGCGTAGACATACCGCCCCACGTCGTCACGAACCACGGAAAAGCCGTCCAGGTCCTCCCACCAGTGGAAGAACTCGTCACCGCGGACCTTGAGCTGGATAACGGTTCCATCCGGTTGGGTGGTCTCAAACGCATTTGGGCTGGCCAAAACCCCCCAGGCCGATGGAACGGACAGCAATCCGCACAGCAATCCCCACCCCAGAACCCAGCCGACCATCATACGCACACGGGCAACCAACATGGCTGACGCCTCCTTTTCCTTTATTTATTCTTGCCTTGGTCGATA
>JAFGFX010000036.1 GCA_016930855.1 Sedimentisphaerales bacterium
GTGTCATTGCCATTTGGACGGCCTTCCTGCCCCATCGTTAATACCAGCAACCGTTACTTTGGCTAATACTGCGTGAACGCTTACTGAAATCCTTGATTCTAATCAGATACAGACAAGAGAAAATATGACAAACCTGTCAACTGATAAATCGCCAGAAATCATAGGCAGACATGATTGGCCCAGATGATTATTTCAAATCTCACACCAAGCAACTAGGCGGCAAACAGCGGATTTCAGCAGACTATTACGGGCAGAAAACCGCCGCCAACAAAACGGGAAATTCCGATTCGTGCCGGGGAACTCCGGTGGGAATACGGGGGGAAAAGACATAGGCCGTTAGTGACCCCATCTGTCGGATCCCCGCTTGATAGGACCACGGCACTGTTGCACAATGCACCGCGGCAGCCGCGACCGGGTGAATCCTCCCTCGGTACAATAGGGGGGCGTCAAATACGCCACCAGGGACTCGAACCCCGAACCCACGGATTAAGAGTCCGCTGCTCTACCAATTGAGCTAGTGGCGCTTGTTCGGTGCATCTGCGTTCGGGCGGCAAAACCGGCCCGGATGGGTGAATGTATAGGGATCGGACGCCGGGGGCAAGAAAAAAATCCCCCCCGGGGCGAATACCGCCGGCCGGGGCGAAAATCCCCCGTCCGGGTGGGAATCCCTCCGAGAAAATTCCCCTCTCCCGGCGGATAATTCCTTGGTATATTGCGATATTATCTGCTAGAGTCCTAGCCGGACTGATCCGGGAAATACAACATATTGGGAGTTGTACCTTCGATGGCGCAACAAATTAAAAAGATCGTATTGGCGTACAGCGGCGGATTGGACACCAGCGTGATCCTGCCCTGGCTCAAGGAGAAGTACGGCTGCCGGGTGATCGCCTTCGCGGCCGATCTGGGCCAGGGCGACGAGCTGCTCGGCTTGAAGAAAAAGGCCCTGGCCAGCGGCGCCGATCAATGCATCGTCGCCGACCTGCGGGACGAGTTCGTCTCGGGGTATCTCTGGCCGCTGTTGCAATCGGGGGCCGTCTATGAATACGGCTACCTGCTGGGCACCAGCATCGCCCGCCCCCTGATCGCCAAGGAGCAGGTCCGGGTCGCCCAGGAGCTCGGTGCCGACGCCGTGGCCCACGGCGCGACCGGCAAGGGCAACGATCAGGTGCGGTTCGAGCTGACCTTCATGGCCCTGGATCCCACCCTGAAGATCGTGGCGCCCTGGAAGGACCCCACCTTCGAGCTGACCAGCCGGGACGCCGCCCTGGCCTACGCCCGCCAGCACGGCATCCCCGTCCAGCAGTCGAAAAAGAGCCTCTACAGCCGGGACCGGAACATCTGGCACCTCAGCCACGAAGGCGAGGACCTGGAAGATCCGGCCAACGAACCGCAGGACAGCCTCTACGGACTGAGCCGGCCTGTCACCAAGGCCCCGGACAAGCCCGAATACGTCGAGATCGGCTTCGAGAAGGGAATACCCGTAAAACTCGCCGGCAAAAAGATTTCCGGCGTGCATCTGCTGGAACAGCTCAACCGGATCGGCGGCAAGCACGGCGTCGGCCAGGTCGATCTGGTGGAAAACCGGCTGGTGGGCATGAAAAGCCGGGGCGTCTACGAGACCCCCGGCGGGACGATCCTGGTTACCGCCCACCGGGCACTGGAGATGCTCTGCCTGGACCGGGAAACGCTGCACTACAAACAACAGATCGCCCTGCGGTACGCCGAGCTGGTCTACGAAGGCAAGTGGTTCACCCCCCTGCGGCAGGCACTGGACCGCTTCGTCGCCGAGACCCAGCAGACCCTGACCGGCTCCGTGCGGCTCAAGCTCTACAAGGGCAACTGCCGGCTGGCCGGCACCCGCAGCCCCCACAGCCTTTATGCGGCCAACCTGGCCAGCTTCACCATGGGAGCCGAATACGACAGCACCGACGCCACCGGATTCATCCGGCTACTAGGGCTGCCGCTCAAGGTAAGGGCCATGCAAGGACGGAAAGCAAAAGGGAAAAAATAGGCCTCGCAGGGCGGTGATCGGCGGATCCCGCCCCGGTGGGTCATCCACTCCGCCGCCAGAAACGTTAGATGCGCAGATGGAACTGCTGTTTACCTCAGATCTGCATGGCTCACTGAAGCACCTGGAGGACATCCTCTCGCTGCTGGAAGACCGGCCGGCCGAGGTCTTGATCCTGGGGGGGGACTGTCTGCCGGACGGGGATCGGGGCTTTCCCTATCCACTGGTCACCCAGTTCATCCGCGATCCCTTCCGCACGTTCCTGCTCCAGGTCCGCCAGCTTTATCCGGACATGCACATTTTCTCCCTGTTCGGCAACCATGACTGGTCCTTCAGCATCGACGAGTTCGCCCGCCTCCAGGAGGAGGGCCTGCTGGCGATGCTCAGCCACCGGCACATCATCAAGGTCGAGTCCTTCAGCTTTCTGGGTCTTTCGCATTGTCCGCCGGCGCCCTACTGGATCAAGGACTTCGAGCGCCGCGACCGCCAGGCGGACCCGCCCACCGAGTTCGGCGGCTACACCTGGTCGCCGCCCATGAAGGGGATCGTCTCGGTCACCGGCCGGCAGTTCTTCTCGCAGCATGAATCGATCGAGCAGATGCTCCGCCAGGCCGCCCCGGCCGCCCGGCCGTTCATCTTCGTCAGCCATGCCCCCCCCGCCGAGTCGCACCTGGATCTGCTGGAGGCGGGAAAACACGTCGGCTCCCATGCCGTACGGGATTATATCGAGCAAAAACAGCCGGCGCTGAGCCTGCACGGCCATCTGCACGAATCCCCGCTCGTCAGCGGCCATATCAGCCAGCAATATGGAGACTGCCTGTCGGTCAATCCCGGCCAAAAGCTGGACGCCCTCTGTGCGATCCGCTGGAACAGCGAGACGCCCGGCCAGGTCTGGCACAGCCTGGGCTGGAAGCCCTGATCCGATCCGGCGCCGGCCGGACAGAATCCAGGCGCCGGCGGTGACATCGTGCCGAACGCCTCGGCGGGCAGCGCGGGATGGCGGCCGGGAAGATACCCGCCGGTTTACGATGTAAGCAGGTTGCCATGGGGTTTACCGAAATCATGTTCGCCTTTTTCTTGTTCGCCCTGGGCGCCTCGGTCGGCAGCTTCCTCAACGTGGTGGTCTTCCGGCTGCCCCGGGAGATGTCGATCGTGCGGCCCTCGAGCCATTGCCCGTCATGCAAGCGGCCCATCGCCTGGCATGACAACATCCCGGTGCTGGCCTGGTTCTTTCTGCACGGCCGCTGTAGGCACTGCCGCTCGGCGATCTCGCCGCGCTATCCGGCCGTGGAGTTTGTCACAGGGCTCCTGTTCGTTGCGCTGTACTGGTTCTATTTTTCCCTGCGGCTGCGGGCGGGGATTGAGCCGTTTACTGTAGCCGGCTGGCTGATTTACAGCGGTCACGTGTTTCTGGTCAGCGTCCTGCTGGCCTCCTCGCTGATCGACGCCGAGCATTGGATCATCCCCCTGAATGTCAGTTATGCCGCCGTGCTGATCGGCCTGGTCCTCAGCATGATCTGGCCGTACTGGGTGACGTTTCGGCCGGATACGCCGGCCCAGATCATCCCCTACGGCTCGGCCCGCA
>JAFGFX010000274.1 GCA_016930855.1 Sedimentisphaerales bacterium
AAAACGGGTAAGCGAACAGGAAAGCAAACGTCATAGCGAACGAGACAGGAGGACCGCAGAGATGGCTAAGGAGGTTTTTCAACGCACGAAGCCTCATGTGAACGTTGGCACCATCGGACATATCGACCACGGCAAGACGACCCTGACATCCGCCATTACCCTGGTCCAGGCGGCCAAGGGGCTCTCCAAGGCGGTCAGCTACGATGAGGTGGCCAAGGCGTCGGAATCGCAGGGCCGCCGGGACGCGACCAAGATCCTGACCATCGCGACCAGTCACCAGGAATACGAGACCGAGAAGCGGCACTATGCCCACATCGATTGCCCGGGGCACGCCGATTACATCAAGAACATGATCACCGGCGCCGCCCAGATGGATGGCGCCATCGTGGTGGTCTCCGCGGCCGACGGCCCCATGCCGCAGACCCGCGAGCACGTGCTTCTGGCCCGGCAGGTCAACGTCCCGGCCCTGGTGGTCTTTCTCAACAAGGTGGACCTGGTGGACGATCCGGAACTGCTGGAGCTGGTGGAGCTGGAGGTGCGGGAGCTGTTGAGCAAGTACGAGTTCGACGGCGACAACATTCCGGTGATCCTGGGCTCGGCCAGCGAGGCGATCGCCCATCCGACGGACCCGGAAAAGACCAAGTGCATCCAGGAGCTCATGAACGCCATCGACAGCTACATTCCCGAGCCGCAGCGGGACGTGGACAAGCCCTTCCTCATGCCGATCGAAGACGTGTTCTCCATCAAGGGCCGCGGCACGGTGGGGACCGGCCGGATCGAGCGCGGCAAGGTCAAGGTGGGCATGGAAGTGGAGATCGTGGGGCTGGGCGATACCCGCAAGACCGTCGTGACCGGGGTGGAGATGTTCAACAAGACCCTGGACAGCGGCCAGGCCGGCGACAACGTGGGCTGCCTGCTGCGGGGGATCGAAAAGGACGAGCTGGAACGCGGGCAGGTCCTCGCCGCGCCCGGCAGCATTACGCCCCACACCAAGTTCGAGGGCGAAATCTACGTGCTGACCAAGGAGGAAGGCGGCCGCCATACCCCCTTCTTTACCGGCTATCGGCCCCAATTCTACTTCCGCACGACCGACGTGACCGGGGGGATCAAGCTGCTCGGCGGCGCCGAGATGTGCATGCCCGGCGACAACGTGACGGTGGAAGGCGAGATCATGTACCCGATCGCGATGGAGGAGGGACTGCGCTTCGCCGTCCGCGAAGGCGGCCGCACCGTCGGCGCCGGCGTGGTGACGAAGATCCTCCAGTAGCCAGGGTCCGGCCGGGTCCGGCCGGGCCGGGCGACCGGCCCGCGGGCCGCCGGCCACGTTCGCGGATCATACGATACGAGAGGTTTTCCCGGAGAGATCGCCGCTACGGTCCCCGAGGGGTTGAGGTTCCAGAGAATGGCCAAAAAGGCAAAACGGGAATATTACTGGATGGAATGCAGTTCCTGCGGGGATCGCAATTACCGCACCGAGGTCAACACCCTCGGGGGCGTACCCAAGATGGAGCTGAAGAAGTACTGCCGGCGAGAGAGACAACGCACGGTCCACAAACTGCGTCGCAAGTAGAGCACGTGGCGGGACCGCTCCCAAGGCCAGTAGCTCAATTGGCAGAGCGGCGGTCTCCAAAACCGCAGGTTGGGGGTTCGATTCCCTCCTGGCCTGGTACGCAAACCCGGCGGGGCGGCACCAAAAGGCCGAAACGGCCCGTGCCGCGGCGGCGGCGTCCGCCCCGGGTGGATGCAATAGGTGAATTAGGGCGTCTAAAAAAACCGGTCTGACAGGCTAAACAAGGGCAGTTTTACCCAGCGGCCGGTAGTTATGTTAGAGTGGATTACAATCCCTGAGGTACTATGGCACTGGAATTCTACAAAAAAGGACAAGGCTATTATACCCGTCTGGGAACGGCCATCGGAGCGGGCGTGCTGGCGGTGCTGGGCTGTTACAGCCTCTACCAGAAGCTCGATGCCATCACCCCGGGCGATACCATCACCCCTAACGTGAAGGTGTGGCTGCGGGCCGGGATCCCCGCGGCGGTCTTCGCGGTGCTGGGCTGGCTGGTCTTCAAGATCGTCAATTCCCCCCGCAGCGCCGACTTCATGATCGCCACGGAGGGGGAGATGAAGAAGGTCTCCTGGTCGAGCAAGAAAGAGGTGATCAACTCGACCAAGGTGGTGATCGTCACGGTGATTATCCTGTCCGTTCTGCTGGCGGTGGTGGATTTCGGCTTCGCCAAGCTGTTCCAGTGGATCGGCGTACTCAAGGTCATGGGCTAGGGGGCAAGAGGCGAGTCGTGAACGAATCCGCGGCGGCAAAATGCTGGTATGTTTTGCGGGTGGCCTCCAACCGCGAGGAGCAGGTCCGCGACACCCTGCTGAAAAAGGTCGAGATCGAGGACCTGGAATGCGAGATCGGGCGGGTCGTGGTCCCCACCGAGCGGGTCAAGCGGGTGCGCGGCGGCCAGCAGCGGGTGTACGAGCGGAAGCTGTATCCCGGCTACGTGTTCATCGAGATGGCCCCGTCCGACGACGGCAGCGTCCCCGAGAGGGCCTGGTTCATCATCAAGGAGACCGCCGGCGTGGGCGACTTTATCGGCACGGAAGGCAAGCCCAGCCCCATGAGCGACATGGACGTCTCCAAGATGCTCGGGCAGATCAATCGGGAGGAGGACTCCCCCTCGATCCAGATGGAGTTCCGCAAGGGCGACCGCATCAAGATCAAGGGCGGCTCGTTCGAGGGATTTGAGGGCGACGTGGAGGATATCGACGCGGAGAAGGGCACGGTGCGGGTGATGGTGACCATCTTCGGCCGGGCCACGCCGCTGGATATCGAGTATTGGCAGTTGGAGAAATTGTAATCGGCCGCGGAGGGATCCCCAAGACGGTCCATCGATTGCGGCAGGAGAGACCCTCCAGACAGGTAGATCAAAACGATGGCAAAAGCAGGCGGAAAGAAGAAAGTCGTGGTCCAGATCAAGCTCCAGGCGGCCGGCGGCCAGGCCACCCCGGCGCCGCCCATCGGGCCGGCGCTGGGCCAGCACGGCGTGAACATCGGGCAGTTTGTCTCCCAGTTCAACGAGAAGACCAAGGAGCACAACGGCATGCTGGTGCCGGTGGTCATCAACGTCTACCAGGACAAGAGCTTCGATTTCATCGTGAAGAGCCCCCCAGCCGCCGAGCTGCTCAAGCAGGCCGCCGGGATCGTCAAGGGCAGCGGCGTGCCCCACAAGGAGAAGGTCGGCTCGGTCACCCGCGACCAGGTCCGGACCATCGCCGAGACCAAACGCAACGATCTGAACGCCTTTGGCATCGAGCAGGCCCAGCGCATTATTGAGGGGACGGCCCGGAGCATGGGCATCGAGCTGAAGGATTGATGTGCCGCCGCGATCCGCGGACCGCGATGGCGGGCGCGGGGCCGGCAAGGCGGGGCGATTTAAGCGCAAGGGACAGGACTGCCGATTCATCGGGCACCAGGGGGCGGGAGGTGGGAAACACGTGCCGCACCCGATCGCGTTGGCCGATCGCGGCGGATCCGCTGATCCGAATCCACCGGAGCTGAGATTTCAGGTTGGTGCGGTCCGGAACCGGCGGTGCCGGCGGCGGAACGTTTTTGGCGGCCCGGACGTACAACCGGCTGGGCCAGCCGGGGGGACGGACAGGGCCATGTCGAGATAACCAGCGGCGGACCACGGCCGGCGACAGTGGGAGCAAGAGAACTTGCGAGGTGAACCCATGCAGTTTCGCAGCAAACGGTACAAGAAGGATGCCGCCCGGGCGACCGATCAGCCCCTGCCGCTGGCCGAGGCGATCGGCAGGATCAAGGGGTGGGCCAGCACGAAGTTCAACCAGACGGTCGAATGCGTCGTGTGGTTGGGCATCGATCCGCGGCAGGCGGACCAGATGGTGCGCGGGGCGATCTCCCTGCCGAACGGGGTCGGCAAGACCATGCGGGTGATCGCCTTTTGCGAGGACGAGGACGCCGAGCGGGCCCGCGCCGCCGGCGCCGTGCAGGTCGGCGCCGATGATCTGGTGAAGAAGGTCCAGGACGGCTGGATGGAGTTCGACGTGGCGATCGCCCATCCCCGCCTGATGGGCAAGGTGGGCAAGCTCGGCCGGGTTCTGGGGCCCCAGGGCAAGATGCCCTCGCCCAAGAGCGGCACGGTCACGCCGAACATCGCCGAGGCGGTCAAGGAGTACGCCGCCGGCAAGGTGGAGTTTCGCAGCGACAGCGGCGGCAACGTTCATGCGATGGTGGGAAAGATCGACTTCGATCCGGACAAGCTGGCCGAGAACGTCACGGCGTTTGTGGAGCATATCAAGCGGATCCGTCCGACGTCGGCCAAGGGGACGTACCTGAAGAAGGTGTGTTTGAGCGCCACCATGAGTCCGTCGGTGCAGGTGGAGATCATCTAACCCGCGGCGACGGGTAAAATGCAGCCGACGTAACGAATAGGGTGGTAGTTGGCGGTAACGCGACATCGATGCTTCGTCCCGCGAGAGGCAGCAAGTAAAGTTAAATGCAACCGACGCGACGGATAGGATGGTAGTTTACGATAACGCAGCAACAATGCCTCGTC
>JAFGFX010000275.1 GCA_016930855.1 Sedimentisphaerales bacterium
AGGTTGCACCGGTTGGTCAGATCGATGTTGGCCAGGCAGGAACTGGATTGGTGGCGGCCGCACAATCCGCAGTCGGCCGGACAGCCAAGCTCGGCCCGCCGGCCGGGGTTTTCCACGCCCGGCTGCTCGTCGAAACTCCAGCTGGCGCCCTTGAGGTAGAGCCGCACGTCCCGGTTGATGATGTCGTGAACATACCCGTGGTCGGGGCAGGTCTTCTCGATCCAGACCTGGTCGTCCCGGACGAAATACCGCCCCACGATGATCGCCGCGCAGTCCGGGCAGAGCGTCTGCACCGTTCGCGGCAGGCCGCGCAGGTTCGGTGCGATCGTCGAGCCGCTGTAGGTGGTTTCGGCCGAGCCGGTCCGATCCGGCGACGGCGTCGTCCAGATGGTGTCCTGATGCAGTTCGCACGAGCGGCCGCAGTCCGGGCAGTGATAGGTCAGGGCCACCTGTTGCTTTTGCGGATCGGCCCAGTCGAACGTTGCCTCCACCGGTTGCAGGCATTTCGGACAGGTCGCCCGCAGGTCGTACGGCAGCTTCTCGATGCGCCCCCGGTAGCGGGCGATCCGGCGGCGATAGTCGTTCAGCAGGCCGGCGGCCGCCGCCTCGGACGGCGCCGGCGGCGGTGCTTGCCGGGTCGCTTGGCCGGTGTCGGCTTGATTGTTGATAAGAGAGGACTCGCTGGCGGTCACGGGGCGTCTCCTGGAGTAAATCTCCTCTGCATCGGCCGGCTTCCTCGCCGATTATGGATATTACCTTCCTCGCCTATAGTGCAGGTTCAGAATGAACCGTCAATTTACCAATCGCGCTCGCGGCGAATCAGGGGTGGCGATGCCACCGGCCACTCAATGCACCGTCGCCATCGGCGCCGGCACCCGCTCCTGATAGTAGGTGCGGACCTGGTGCATGAACGCCTCCAGCCGCGTCGGCAATGTCGGATCCTGCTGGCCGTCGTAGCTGATGTTCAGGATCGGCAGGCCGCCGAAATCGGCGCTGACCTGCCGGCTGATGCCGCTGACGACCGTGGACGGCATGCAGGTGAACGGCATGGTGTTGACCGCCCCGGCGGCCCCATGGCGGGCGGTCTCCACGATCTTGCCGATGCTCAGTATGGCCTCGCCTTCGAACGACTCGTGGATGTACGGGCCCGCCTCCTCGAGCACCTCGGTGACTTTGTGCTCGGCCAGCGGCCCGAAGAGGGCCTCCAGCGGCCGGGCCAGCTTCTTCTCCACCTTGTGCTGGACGTGATTCTTCAGGAGGTTCTGCAGAAACAGGCCCCAGTCCTTCCAGCGCCGGGCCATCAGCTTGCGGGTGTGGTTGGTGTAGTAGAGCCACTCGAGGAATCCCGCCTGGTCGACCTCGGCGCCCAGGGCCTCGAGCTTGCGCACCACGTTGTCGTTGGAGAATACGTGGCTGCGGACGTAGATCTCCCCGACGACGGTGATCCGCGGCTTGAGTGGCGTGCGGTCCACCGCGACCTGCGCCATCGTCCGGCCGCATTGGGCCATCACCTCCGCCAGCTCGTTCTCGCTGACGCCCCGTTCGATCGCCGAGACGATGACGTCCAGGCATTCATGATAGGCCGCGTCGGCGCTGCCGGTTTCCCGCTCGTAGGGCCGCAGCCGCAGCAGCACCTTGTACAGCAGGTCGATCGCCGCGATCCCGTCGTAGGCCAGCCGGGTGGGGTCCTTGCGGAACCGCTCGAAGTGCTGGTAGAACTGTCCGTCCTGGTTGGGCGCGACCACCGGGATCGTGTTCGGCAGGCCGGACTGCTTGATCACCAGCCGCATCAGGCAGTTGTACTGGCCGAAGCGGCAGGGCCCGCTGCTGCCCGGCATGAAGAAGGCCGCCTTGTCGTGATCGAAGCCGGGCTGACGGATCTTCTTGAGCATGTCGCCCGTCGTGACGATGCAGGGCAGGCATTCCTTGCCGGAGGTGTATTGACGGCCCCAGCGCAGGGTCTCTTCGTCCGCCATGGGCAGCACCTCGGCCGGCTGGCCGCAGTGACGGAACGCCGCCGCCAGGGCGTAGGCGTGATCGCCCATCCAGGGGATGTATAACGTTCGCTCGGAACAGTCGCCCCACTCGCTCTTCCAGGGGCTGCGGGCCGATTGGCGTCCCCGGCCGGCCGGTTGCCGGTCCGGACGGCGGGCTTGGACCGCCTTGAGCGACTCGTGGAAGGCCTCCAGCCGGGTCACCACGCCGGCATCGGCGCTGTGCTCGTCGATCTCCAGGACGAGGGCGGGCTTGCGGCGCTCGGTGCCGTCCGGGGCGGTCGTGATCATCAGCTCCTTGAAGAAGGTGATGATGAAACTGTCCGGCCCGCAACTGAAGTTGCTGATGTAGATAGCGCTAAGCCGCGGATCGTCGCGGATGATGTGGCCGGCGCGGAAGATCCGCTGGCCGTATTTCCAGTACATCTCCTTTTGCAGCTCCGGTTCGGTGATGTTGGCCGAACGCAGATCCAGGAAATCGATGGGGATGGCCAGCACGTTCATCTTCCGCAGCTTCTGCGGCAGATCCAGACTGACGCCCGGATCGCAGCCGTTGTAGGGCCGCGATACGATCACGCAGGCCTTTTGCGACGGCGTCAGGGCGTCGAGGATGGCCTGCCCCCGCGCCTGGCAGAAGGCCTCAAAGGCCTGCTGCGCCTCCAGGCCGCGCTGGAGGGCCCGGTCGATTTGCCCCGTCGAGACCCCGAAGGTCTTCGCCAGCGGGTGCAGGTTCCGGCGCAGCACCCTGTTGCCGTCCTGGAAGCGGACGTGCAGATCGATCAGGTGGTTCGTCGGGCCGTTCAGGTCGATCCCCTTGGCCTTCAGGGCCGTGCGCACCTGGTAGGGGATCGTCTGGACGTAGGGGCACAATTGGTTGTGCTGGTTCTCCGGGTAATCGCTGGCCATCGAGACGATGCTGGGCAGCCAGATGAAATCCACCACCTTCTTGATCAGCTCCAGCACGTGGCCGTGCGCGACCTTCACCGGGAAGCACGCCTGGGCCAGGACGATCTCCACGCCCTCGTGGATCACCTTCTTGGTCGAGTGGCCGGACAGGACCACGTCGAATCCCAGCTCCCGCAGGAACGTCCCCCAGAGCGGCAGGAACTGGTAGTTGCTCAGGCACAGGGGGACACCGACGGTTCGCCGGCCGGACTGCTCCTTGGCGAAGGGCGACTTCTTGGCGTCCAGTCCCGCGAAGTGCTCGAGCTGCTTCTGGCGTTCGCCGAACAGGTCCGGCAGATGCTCGAAGGCGTCCTGGTCCTTCTTGACGTTGTACCGGTCGCAGCGCGAGCCATAGAACAGCGGATCGGTGTCCGGCAGGATGACCTCTTTAATTTCGCAGTTGTTCGCGCAGTGGGTGCACTCGAAGGTCCGCACCTCGTATTTCAGTTTCGAAAGGGCGAATCCGCGGAAGGTGCTCGGCGGCAGGGCGCCGTTGGGCCCAGCCGATTGGAGCATGTGCCGCCGGGCCAGCTCCGCCGCCCCGTAGGCGCCCGTGACCTCGTGGTGGTCCGGCACGATGATGGGCTTGCCGGTCACCGCCTCGAAGGCCGCCACCGTCGCCCGGTTGAACGCCGTGCCGCCCTGGAAGAATATTTTTTGCCCGATCCGGCGGTGACTGACCACCCGGTTCAGGTAGTTCGTCACGATCGAATAGGCCAGACCCGCCGTCAGGTCGCAGCGCTCGGCCCCCTGCTGCTGGTAGCTGAGCAGGTCCGACTCCATGAACACCGTGCAGCGTTCGCCCAGCTTGATCGGCGCCTTCGACTTGAAGGCCTCGTTGGCGAATTCCTCCTTGATGCTCATGCCCAGCCGCTCGGCCTGTTCCTCCAGGAAACTGCCCGTGCCCGCGGCGCAGGCGTGGTTCATCTCGAAGTCCACCACCACGCCGTCCTCCAGCGAGATGTACTTGCTGTCCTGGCCGCCGATCTCGAAGATGGTGTCCACCGTCGGATCGACCAGGGCCGCGCCGGTCGCCTGGGCCGTGATCTCGTTGATCACCAGGTCCGCCCCGATGAAGTCGCCCGTCAGGTAGCGTCCCGAGCCGGTGGTGGCCGCCCCGCGGATCTCGACCAGGCCCTCGACCTCCTTGCCGCAGATCTCCAGGCCCTGGCGGACCGCCTCCAGGGGCCGACCGGCCGTCATCAGGTAGGCCTTGCTCAGGACGTTCTGTTGGGCGTCCATGACGACGACGTTGGTGCTCAGCGAGCCGACGTCGACGCCCAGGTAGGCCTCGAGGATGCGGCCCCCGCGGCGGGCTGCTTCCAGCAGGTCGCTGCGGACCGTGCTCGGCGGCACCGGATGCGTCGGCGTCCCCAGCGGCTCGATGCGGTGGCCGACGGTCCGCTGTTGCTGGAGATACTCGTCCAGCTTGGACAGCAGCACCCGCGGCTCCTGCCGGCTGCCGGCTCCGGCGCCCTGGCGCATCTGGACGAGCACCACCCCGATCGCGCCGGTGACCAGATGCTCGGCCGGGACGATAAGGCCGCCGACGCCGAGCTCGAAGACCTCCTCGATGGCCCGGACCACGCCGGCGTTGCTGGCCACCCCGCCGCAGAACGCCACCGGCGGAATCACCTCCTTGCCCTGGCAGAGCGAACTCTTGAGGTTCCGCACCAAGCCCAGGCACAGGCCCGCGACGATGTCGTGCACGGGCGTGGCCTGCTGCTGGAGATGGATCATATCCGATTTGGCGAATACCGAGCAGCGCCCCGCCACCCGCGGGGGGGTCTGGCTCTGCAGGGCCAGCTCGCCGAACTGGCCCTCGATATGGATGCCCAGCCGGCTGGCCTGCTGGTCCAGGAAACTGCCGGTGCCGGCGGCGCAGTTGGTGTTCATGGAAAAATCGATCATGTCCCGGCCCGAGGTGCGCTCTTCGGGATCCTCCGGGTTGCTCAGGAAGATGACCTTGCTGTCCTGGCCGCCCATCTCGATCAGGGTCCGCGCCTGGGGCCGCAGGTGGCGGATCGCCGCCGTCTGGCAGATCAGCTCGTTGACGAAATCGATGCCCAGCAGCTCGCACAGCGCCCGGGCGGCGCTGCCGGTGCCGGCCATGGAGGCGATCCGGTCCGGCGAGAGCTCGCCGAACAGGTCCGCCAGCATCGCGCGGGCCGTCTCCATCGGCCGGCCGTGCGTCCGCTGGTAGCGCAGGTAGCGGATCGTCCGGCGGTCGTCCAGCACCGCCAGCTTGCAACTGATCGAGCCGATGTCGATCCCCAGGTGCAGCGGCCCGGCATCGGGCAGGTCCCGGAGAATCGGTTCGGTTTGATGGCCCTTCGTCGAGTGTTTTTGATTCAGACTGCTCATATAAATCCCCTGTTGTTTTTCGATGAGTGGGACCCCATAGTGGCCCACGACCTTTTCGATCCCGGCACTGCGTATTTTCCATCCGGGATCAGGTGCCGGTCGTAAGGGCGACCGGAATACCTGTCGCCTGTATAACTGGACCCTGCAGAACGGCCTTGGGTTTGTTCTCCTTTTCGGCGTTGGTTCCTTGTTCGTCAGTGTCGTAGGGACGGCATGGATGTCCAAATAGCCCGGATCGGCTCATTGACCTAGCGTTGTGCCGGGCGCCCTGTTCTCCCGCGGTCGGCGGCGATTCCTTTTGTTCGGGGACTAGCCGCCCGCGGTTTCCAGATTCAACATCTCCGATAAATGATCTATTGAGGGCAATTTTGCCCTCCCGAAGACCGCCAGCAGGATCAGGTTCCGCGCCTGGGCGCAGATCCGGTCGAAATCCTCCCGGCCCCGCAGGCAGAAGACCACGCCGGCCAGCATGCTCCAGATGGCATCGACCGCCACCTTGAGATCGGCCGGTCCGGCAAAGGCCACCGTTTTGAGTATCTCGGCGGCAATCTCCTTGCAGTCGTCCTCCCGGCCGGCCAGGCGGTCGAGCTGCTCGCCGGAGAGCGAGTCCCGCCAGGTGCCGATGTTTTCCTGCTGCAGGACGAAAAAGATGATATCGAAGTACTCGGGGTGTTCCCGGGCGAAGGTGAAAAAGGCGTCGATCAGGCCGGCCGCCCGCGCCGGGGCCGAACCCGGCCTTTGGGCCTCGTCTTCCAGTCGCTGCTTGAGGACATCGTAGCCCTTGACGAGCAATTCGACGTAGAGGGAATCCTTGCTGGGGAAGTAGCGATAGAGGGTCCCGGGCGCAAGTTCGGCCTGGGCCGCAACTTGCGGCATGGTCGTCCCGGAAAACCCCCTTTCCCAGAAGACCTTCCGCGCCGCTTGGAGGATATCCTGTCGCCGCTGCTCGGCCTCGCGCTGTCGTCTTTCAGTTGTTCCCATACCTCTGCCGGTAGATCAGGCCTTTGCCCCTTTGCCCAAAGGAGCGATGGTGCTGACGAACACTAGTCATTTACTGAACGGCGTTCATTATGGAAAGTTCCTTTCCTGGGTCAAGCAGGAAAATGGGATCGGGAAAAAATTGCATTCCAGGCAGGCGTGGTAAATACGGGAAAGGAGTTTGGGCCAGCCGGGGGCTTATATAATATAAGTGCTTTATATATAATTATTTACACACGATGCGGCCCGGAATGGAAGGGGTGGACTGGCTGTTTAAAATCAAGAGCCTCAAAGAATTGCGGCGTAAGTGCGTCTGGGTAATAAAGGTAAATGGTTTTCACCCGGGCATCCGGATGCCGATATCGCTCACTCGTTACCTGTCTTTATCCCGCGGCAAGGGCGTGTATGAAGATACAGGGCGGCCAGGGCGGCCAGGGCCGTGGACAGGCAGATCAGTTGGGCGAGGTTTAACGGCAGTTTCTCCGACAGGAAAAAGTGCCGCTGGTCGCCGCGGAAAAAGTCGATAAGCGTTCGACCAAGGCCATAGAGGGCAGCGAACCAGCACAGCATGGCGCCGCACCAGCGTTGGTACGGCAGTCGCCAAAAGACGATGGCGATGACGAGCATGAGGAGGATCTCATAGATCTGGGTGGGATGGACGGATGCGCCCGCCGGGGGCGAGCCGGCGGTTTCGGGGTAGCTCACCGCCCAGGGCAGCGAGCAGGGACTACCGTAACAACAGCCGTTCAGGAAACAGCCGATCTTGGAGATCGCCCAGGCCGGTGGAATCGTCAGGCAGGTCAGATCGAGGGCCTTGCGTTTCGGTTCCGAAAGCGACCTGACCGGACAGTATCCGGCCGGGCCGCGTTGGGGGCCATTCGGCGAGAGGCGTTTGGATCCGGCCAGCAGCCAGGCCGCCGGGATCGCCAGGACGAAATAGGCCACCAGACCGCCCCACAAACCGCCCTGCATATAATGCGCGGTCGAAAACAGGGCCCCCAGGCTGAATTGCCCTTGGGCGATGTCGTACAGGGCCTTGGCCCCGAGTGTCATGCCGACCAGGTAGCAAACGCCGAGGGCGATCCAGACGCGTCGTGGCAGTTTCAGCCGGCCGGCGAGATAGCAGCCGACGATAAAATGGCAGCCGATGCCCAGCAGATACAGCACGCCGTAGAAGCTGATCGGTCCCAGCCGGGGGTACATGGCGGTCTCTCCCTGAATCGTTTCGGGTATGGCGGCATTATACCGCCGGTTTGGCCGGTTATGAAACGGCTTTCCAGGTATTTCCCCGGGGGCGCCGTTGGCGGGCGGTGCCGGCGGCGGCCGGTTTTTGCGTGGACGGCGGGTTTCGTTTGGGTATAAGATAGGCCCGAGGCCAAAGAGGTTGCCGGGCGGCAAGGTACACTGCCCGAGGCCGAACGGTGCTTACGGGATATCAGGATCAATCCACAGGCAAGGGAGAGATGTCATGGCGAAAGAGGCGCGCAAGGAACGCAGGGAAAAGGTCATTACGGTGTTGAATCAGGCCCGGGCGATGGAACTGCAGGCGGTTCACCAGTACATGAACCAGCACTACAACCTGGACGACCGGGATTACGGCGAGCTGGCGGCCAAGGTCAAGCTGATCGCCATCGACGAGATGCGGCACGCCGAGATGTTCGCCGAGCGGATCAAGGAGCTGGGAGGCGAACCGACCACGGACCTGGCCGACAAGGTGGTCAAGGGCCAGAAGGTCGAGGTCGTGTTTTCCTTCGACGCCAAGCTCGAGGCCGACACCGTGGATGTCTATAACGGATTCCTGCTGGTCTGCCGCGAGAACGGCGACAGCACCAGCATGAAGATTTTCGAGGCGATCATCGACGAGGAGCAGGCGCATTACAATTACTTCGACAACGTCAATGATCACATCGTCGAGTTGGGTGCGGCGTACCTGGCGCGGATCGCCGGCACCCCGGCGGAAACGGGCTCGCCGATGCAGGGCTTCGTGACCAACCCCGGCGGCGGTTGATCCGTCCCGACCAAACGCCTCGTTGCGGCCAAAACGCCACCGCGGCCCCGGCGGAGGCGGGCAGTCTGCCGCCGCCGGGAGATGCGGTCTGTCCGATCAGGGTTGGACCAGCGGGCAGAGGCCCACGAAGAGTGAAATGGGACCATGAAGACATCATCATTCGAGAACTTCCCGTGGTGGATGGTCGTGGTCTGTAACGCGGTCGGCTTGGCCGTCTATGCGATCGGCCTGTACCTGATGGTTCGTCTGGGAATCGTGTGGGGGGTGCTTTACGCCGCTTACTGCCTCTGGATGGAATGGCGGCTCCTCTCGGGAAGCTGTCGGCACTGTTACTATTACGGCAAGCGGTGCGGGTTCGGCAAGGGGCGGGTCTGTTCGTGGTTCCTTGCCAGGAAAGCGGAGCAGGGCCTGGGCGCGAAACCAATCTCGTGGCGGGACCTTATACCCGATTTCCTGGTCTCTTTGATTCCGCTCGGTTTTGGAATCGCCATGCTCATCCGGGGTTTCTCGTGGCTGGTGCTGCTGCTTATCGTGATCCTGGCGTTTCTCGGTTCCGTGGGCACGGGTCTGATAAGGGGTCGGCTGGCCTGCCAGTACTGCAAACAGCGCGAGATCGGCTGCCCGGCCCAGCAACTTTTCAGCAAAACGAGTCAGGCGTGAAGGATCCATAGGGCTTCGCGCGATTAGTTCCCCGACGGCCGCGAGTACCTTGATTGGCGAATGCCGGACCCGCCGCCGGCATCCATGCTTTTCGGGCGGCGGTCGGTGACTTGATCATTGGACAGCCGAAAGGAGAATGCGCATGAACATGCCGGTTACGACGACCTTTACCATTGAAGGGTATCGGATCAAGGAGTACCGGGGCATTGCCCGCGGCATCATTGTAAGAGCCCCGACCATCGCCCAAGGCATCGTCGGCGGACTGAAGAACATTATCGGAGGCAGGATTGGGGCGTATACCGAAATGTGTGAACAAGCCCGCTGGCAGGCCTTCGAACTCCTTGTACAGCATGCTCGAGAAATGGGGGCCAACGCCATCGTGGGACTGCGTTACGACGCCTCGGAGGTTGTAAGCAAGGGGTCCGCGACGGAGGTGTTGTGTTACGGAACCGCCGTCGTCATTGAAGCGGAGAAGTGAAAAACGCCATGGTCCAACGTCCCCGGCAGATGCGGGCGGTCTGCTGCCGCCGAGGGATGTGGGCTATCCGATTATAATTGGGTTTCATGAAAGATGGGAGGGGTGCAAATGCCCGAATTCATCTACTTACCCGATGAGCAGATTCATATCCACAGAGAAAACGCTATCAAACACATGTGCCAGCCGTTCCTTTCTCACGAGAATGGTCTACCGGAATGGGTAAAAAACTCCGCTGCCGCTTATATTAGAGAAAACCACGAGCATAGCAAACGCGCTATTGTGCTTGTATTTGCTACAAGACAGCGAAGCAAACCAGCTTCCATCGCCTGTTTAGATTTCGTCGGAATGACGAGCACGCAGATAGAAGAGGATTTCCGGCGATGGGCCGATCCGGAAGCAGCCATACGGCGAGGAACGCGCGGTGTTGCAATCGGCGAACTCGGCGGCCATGGCAATGGTGGCAAGTGCTACATGACTCAAATGTTTGATGAATATGCTTTCTTGCAAACTTCTCGCTATGGTCTATGTTCCGCCTACGGTGTCAAATCGGGTTCAGTTGCATTTGGTTATGTCCCTAATCCCCAAAAAGGCAAGGATTTTCCAATCCGCAACATTACAGAGGAGGTTGATTCTTGCTTGAATCTCATGCGGGCTAATGTTTCTAATCTGCCAGACCAAGTAAAAAATATATTAAAAGAGGCTGGAGGTTTCACTTTTATCCAAGGAGTCTCGCCTCGTTACTGGGAAGAACGTGATTCCTGTCAGAAGCTGATTGAAAGCCTACTTGGGCACCATCAGATGATAACTCCCTTGCAGCAATGTCAGGTATATATCATTATGAATGGATCGGTGTACAACGGCGGGAAGCCGCTTGGACTGCCACGCATTGACCCAATGATTGGCTACGAGAATCCCAGGGTTTTAAACATACCGGAGACACTGCGTGATCCCGTCTCTAATCAGAGTGTATCCACTACGCACCGTTCCAGGTTTGCACCCGGGGAACTTCGAATCCACACATCTGAAAAGAATATGAGACTTGGAAGAGGAGGGAAACGGCAGTGGAGGCATACCGTCACGTACCACACAAAACTATCTGGCGTTATTGGCAAGATTCAAATACTCTCATTAGATGTCGACTCGACATACCGTGACCATGTCTACTGTGAATGCTTCATGGATGCTCTCGATGAATTTCAGCAGAACAATAGAGGTCCCCTTGCCGAGAGTCCCCTGACGCGATCCGTTGACTCATGGATTGCATCCCAAGTCAGGGCCATTTGCAGAGAATTCGAGGATCGCGACAAGCGACTTGTCCGTGAGCAAGACAAGAATGAACTATCAAGGCTCAACGACTGGCTTGATCAATGGAAAAATCAGTTCCTTCAGGACTTCATGCAAGGTCTCTTTGGACAAGGCGAGGGTGCAGCAGCTAGGGAAGGTACTCCTTTGCCATCCGGAAAGCCAACGCGCATCGAAGTGGCGCTTAACTATCCACGAGCGGGAAAGGGTGTTTACTTTCGCCCGACGGTGCGGTTTTTCGACAGTCAGAATCGGCAGATTAGACCTGTGCCCTACAAGTGGCGAAGCGACGACAACAATGTGGCGATGGTGGACGACGAACTGATGCAGGTCCAAACCTTCTCGTTCGGGCAAACGACAATAACTGCCGAAACGCTTGATGGAACGCTTTGCTCCAATGCTGTTTCCCTTGAGGTAGTAAGAATCTTAGCGATCCGTGTCGCACCGCATGAATTGGAGATGCCCGCTGGGACGCGTCGAAAACTCGAGGCAATGTGTCAATTGGACGACAGCGAAGAAGTATCCAATGTTTATCTGACGTGGATTGAGTCTAATGCTGCTGTCGCCAGAGTCAGTGGATCAGGGCTGGTCTATGCATTCGGGCCAGGAGTTACTGAGGTTACGGCTCTTGACGAAAGTTGTCGTTCCGACGTTGCGGCAATTGTCAAAGTGACCCCATCAACGGGTAAAGGGCAGGGTAAGAATCGCGGACGGGGTTTCCCACGCATTCTCATATCTGAGGTAGATTGTGCGCCTGGCGAGGATCGCCCCCGCGTATTAAGGATTGATGATCCTCCAATCCATCAACCTTTGCCTATTGATGTGGACAACAACATCTGGTGGATCAACCTAGCATCCCCATTTGCACGCATGTACTATGAAA
>JAFGFX010000276.1 GCA_016930855.1 Sedimentisphaerales bacterium
CCCAGCGACAGCGGGCTGCTGGCCTGATCGATCAGGACGCTGTCCACCTCGTCCACGATGGCGAAATCGTAACGCAGTTCCCTGCCCGGCGTGCTGGTCGGCCGCAGGATGGCGTCAACCGCGCCGGTGGCCTGCCGCCGGGCGGGCTCCCGCAGGCTGTCGAAGACGATCTCCTTGGCGGCGGCGTAGACCACCGGCTGGCGATAGGCCTGGCTGCGTTCCAGCGCCGACTGGCCCGGCACGACCACGCCCACCCCCAGCCGCAGCGCCTCGTACAGCGGCCCCATCCAGCGGGCGTCCCGGGCCGCCAGGTACTCGTTGGCCGTGACGATATGCACGCAGCGGTCCACGTCCTCCAGGTGGTAGAGAAACGCCGCCAGCGGTGCCATCAGGGTCTTGCCCTCGCCGGTGTCCATCTCGGCGATATGCCCGTCGAACAGGCACAGGGCCCCCATCAACTGGACGTCATAGTGACGCATCCCCAAGGTTCGCCGGGAGATCTCCCGGCCTAGTCCCAGCGCCCGGGGGATCAGCGGCCGGATATCCCGCCGCGCCCGGGCGGCATCGTACAGATCCTGGACCGCCTGCCGTAGCTGGCCGTCGTCCAGGTCGATAAAGGACTGCTCCATGCGGTTGGCCCGGCGCAGGATCCTTCGATACCGCCATCGTTTGGCCCGCTGCCACATCGGCCGCCAGAGCAGGTAACCGTAATTCATGCCGTCTCTCCTGAAAAACGCAGTCGCCTATCATGGAACACTTTGGCGGCCCTGTCAATACGGATAGTCGGAACCATTTGTGAATAATCAGCTTATATCACCTCACGAGATCGTCCCCCTTTCAGTCTCACCCGGACTCGTCCAAGTTGGCCCGTCGGCCGGTATCCCGTCTCTTGAGCCGCCATCCCACCTCTTGAGCCGCCATCCCATCTCTTGAGCCGCCATCCCATCTCTTGAGCCGCCATCCCATCTCTTGAGCCAGCATACCGGCCACTTCTTGAGTTCCCAAGCCGCCCTACCTATACCGAGACCGCCAGTTAGTTCAGGTTCAAGGCCCGCGCCTCGCTTTTATTGGCCGCCGGCCAGAAAATAGTAAATACCCACTGGAAATCAGCCCGGATTCTGGTAAGATAGGCCGGATCGACCGGGACCTTGAGGCCCGCCAGGCGCGAAAAAGGGATTTTTTGTGCGGGCGGGCGGGTGCGTTTTGACTCGTAAGGCTATATTTTATAAGCCTTTACCTTCAAGGTTCGGCCGAGTAATCCTTTGGGGCCGTAGCTCAGTTGGGAGAGCGCTTGCATGGCATGCAAGAGGTCGCGCGTTCGACTCGCGTCGGCTCCAGTAACGTAACCACCTGCCGCATAGTAGTTTACACACATTCCATTTTGTGGGCTGCGCTGACATTTTTTGAGAGTACGACACTTTTTTTGACAAAAGTGTCGTACTCGAAACGGAAAGGCGCCCCAAAATGAATCTCCCTGGCACGATCTATCTCAATCGGTATCGGTATTGGTGGGTAGTCCGTCTGCCCGGCAGCTCCGGGACAGAACATATCCCCCTAAAGCCCCCAGGGGCCAGGCAGGCCACCAGGGACCGAAAAACAGCGGAACTTGTTGCTACCGAAATCTGGCAGAAGGCCCTCCGGAAGCACTCGTCCTCCTCCTTCGACGGCAGGCTGGCAACACTGGTCCAACTGTTCCACAATCACAACCTGGCGTATTATCCCTCCTCGTCAAAATCCACCGCGGACATAGGGTATGCCATCTTCCCGCTGGCGTCATATTTTCCCGACATGATGGCCGACGAGTACGCCGAAATCGACCAGTCTCTGGCCAGCGACGCCGCCCGGAAGTTAGGGTGAGAACTTCCAGCCCGTTTTATTGGTAGGGAAAGTCCAGTGCCCGTGGGTATTGGAGTCCACCTGGCCGTTGCGGCAATAGATGTTCCCGCCTGACCGTCGAGATAGCTTGCCGGGAATGCAGGCCATGCCGAAACCGCTTGTAAAACGTCCGCAACGCCGGCAATGCCGTCGGCACTGTCGCATAAACATCCTTGCCCGCGGCACTTACCACGCACGCTACTGTTTGCTTGTCACTAACGTCCAATCCGATATACTTGTCCATAGGAGCCTCCTGGCAGCAGGTTAATGGGGCGCTTCGGCGACCCCGTATCTTTTGGGACGTTCATTCGATCCCGTATCTTAACCTCTCCGGAGGCTCCGGTTTCATTGTTTCTTGGCGTGAGGTGTTGTAATTTGACCGTTCTTGATCCGGCGGCCGTGACAGAATGCCTTTCGTCCTATGGCCCGATCGAAATCCTCAGGGCGCCCAGGGCCATGTGTTGGGCTGGAACATGGATTTACGAGTCCCCTTGGACGCTATATGGTTTTGGGATCGTAGAGCTTCTTGTTGAACGGCATCATGCAAATGGTGGGCTCCTCTACGTGTGCAATTACCTGGGGATCGTCCTCAAAGTAGATCTCCACCCCGTGCTTGCGACACATGGCCGCCTTCCATTCGTCCACGCCGTGCTCCAGGCAGGTCTCCAGACTGGAGGTGATCAGCTTGGAATAGGGGATGTTCCATCGGGCCAGGTCCGAGCGGGTGGCGTCCCGGTCCTCGCGGAAGGTGATGATGATCACTTCGTGATTAGCCCGGATCAGGGCATGGGCCAGCAGGGAGAAAAATTCGGGGCAGCGGGTGATCGTATCGTCTATGTCCAATGCCACGATCATGGATCATTCCTCAATGTCTGGACTGTACGCTTACTAAGTGGAAACGGATAAAGAATCATAAAACGCTCTTAATGACAACTGCGTGTAAGCAGGTGTCCACAACGCCGCAATATAATCCTGGATTCCCGCTTTCGCGGGAATGACACAACGAAACATTATGCGTTTCCGCTTGGTGCTTTTTGCATTAGGTTTTTCGGTCACCCGCGGGGGCGCATGGTGGAGGTTGATATTAATGTTATATTTTCTTGCTCCGGGACGGAGGGTGTTCAGTAACTCAGGCCGTGGCCGAAGGGGTACAGGGGGTCGTAGTCCGAATCGCCGACGTTGACGGGAAGCTGCGAGACGCAGCGCGGCCAGGAGTAGGACAGCTTGCCCGTCGGCTCAAAATCGCCGAAGAGGACGTCGGCCACACCCTGGCCTTCGGAGCCCGGCAGCCAGGCCGCCACGAGGGCATCGGCCTGGGCCGGGATCTCGCCCAGAATCACCGGCCGGCCGGTCAGGAGGATGACCACCAGCGGGATCTGCGCCTGCTTCATGGTCGCCAGTGCGTCGAGGTCCTCCTGGGGCAGGCTCAGCTCGGCACTGTCGCCCTTCATCTCGGCGTAGGGCCGTTCGCCGATCACGACGATGCCGACATCGGCGCCCCGGGCGCCGCTGCCGTCCTGCGCGTAGGTGACCGCGGTATCCTTCGAGACCGTGTTCTTGATCGCCGTCAGAATGGAGGTGCCGCCCGGGATGTGGTCGCCCATCGAGCCCTGCCAGGAAATTGTCCAGCCGCCGCACTGCATGCCGAGGTCGTCGGCCCCAACGCCGGCGACGTGGATCCGGCTCGCCGTCTTCGACAGCGGCAGGGTGTGCCTCTCGTTGGTCAGGAGCACCAGCGACTCGCGGACCGCCCGGCGCGCGACCGCCCGGTGGGCGGCCGAGCCAAAGGTTCGGTGCAGCCGGCGGTCGGCCAGCGGCGGGCGGGACTTGTCCAGCAGGCCCAGGGCGGATTTGACCCGGAGGATGCGGGTGACGGCGTCGTCGATCCGGGCCAGCGAGACGCGGCCCTCGGCGACGAGTTCCTGGAGATCCCGGCAGAACACGGCGTATTTGTCCGTGAGCATGACCATGTCGATCCCGGCATTAATCGCGATCTCGATGCACTTCTTGTAGTCCGGGTCGAGGTGGTCGATGGCGTTGTAGTCGGAGATAAGAAAGCCCGCGAAGCCCAGTTCGTCCTTGAGAAGATCGGTCAGCAGGTATTTGTGCGCCGTGCATTTGACGCCGTTCCAGCTGCTGTACGACGGCATGACGGTCCCGACGCCCGCCCGCAGCGCCGTGATATAGCCGCCCAGGTGGATGCGGCGCAGGGTGGCCTCATCGCAGCGGGTGTCGCCCTGGTCCAGGCCGCGCCCCTCGTTCCAGGCGGCCGAGGCGTACGCCGTGCCGCCGTCGCCGACATAGTGCTTGGCGCAGGCCATCACCGAGAGCGGATCGGCCAGATGGGCGCCCTGGAGGCCGCGAACGGCGGCTTCGCCCAGGACCTGGACCAGGTCCGGATTCTCGGAATACGATTCGTAGGTCCGCCCCCAGCGCTCATCACGGGCGACGGCCACGCACGGGGCGAAGGACCAGTTGATGCCCGTGGCGCGGACCTCCTCGGCCGTGATCCGCGCGATCTGTTCGACCAGCTCGGGATTACGGGCACAGCCCAAACCGATCTGGTGCGGGAAGACGACGGCGCCGGGGATGTTGTTGTGGCCGTGGACGGCATCGACGCCGTACAGCAGCGGGATCCCGAGCCGCGTGTTCAGGGCGTGTCTCTGATAGGCGTCGACCATGTCCGTCCAGCCTTGGAGGGTGTAGTCCGCCTGGTTCTTGGGGCCCGAGCCGCCGCCACTCAGGAGGGAGCCCAAAAAGTATTTCTCGATGTCGGCTGGGTCCTTGAGGGCGCCCTGATCGGGCTGGCACATCTGGCCGACCTTTTCTTCCAGCGTCATCTTCGCGAGCAGTTGTTTCGCCGCCGCGTCATAGGCCAAGAACACCTTCTGGGCCGAGGCGGCGGGATCTGCGGACCGGTCGACTGTCGGTGCCAGGCCGTTGCAGGAGGCCAGTGCCAGCAGGATGAACAGGGCGTATTTGGGTTTCATTGTATTCTCCTTGTCGATTGCCATGAAGGTGGATGTAAATCCCGTAGGGCCTTAAATGATCTTGTGGCTTAAAGGGATTTTACGCCGGGCAAGGACCAACTGCAACTCAAAAAGGCGCCGATCCTTTTACCCTCTCCTGGATGTCTCATCCGTCAGACGCAAGACGATAGTTTCTTGACGGGCGGGACAGACCTTGTTTATACTGGCGGCGGGTACCGGGAGATATGTCATGAAGAAGACGTCGTGTCTGATTGCATTCGTTATCATGCTGCCCTTCGCAACGTGGTCCCTGGCGGCGGCGGCCCCAAAGCCCCTGGTGTACGTGACCTTCTGGTTCGATACGGAGGATTTCATCCTGCCCGAGGCCGACGACGCGGCGAAGCGGCTGGCCGAGATGTTCAGCGAACGGCGGGTCAAGGCCACGTTCAAGATCGTGGGCGAGAAGGCCAGGGTGCTGGAAGAACGCGGACGGGACGACGTGATCGGGGCCCTGGCGGCCAACGACGTCGCCTACCACTCCACGTATCACAGCATCCATCCCACGCCCGCGGAATATACCCGGGACCTGGACTGGCACGAGGGGGTCTCGGAATTCATCCGGCGGGAGGGGGCCGGACTCGAGACGCTGCGACGGGTCTTCGGCGTCAACGCCTCGTGCTACGGTCAGCCGGGCGGGTCGTGGACGCCGCAGAGCTACGCCGCCTGCCGCGCCTGGGGGGTTCCGCTTTACCTGGACGCGACCTCGCACGTCAACGTGAACGATCGGCCCTTTTGGTATGGCGGCGTGTTGACGATCCTGGGACTGGGCGACGCCGTCCAGCGGACCGGCTGGACGGACGACGATCTTAAAGAGGCCTGCGCCAAATTCGATCGTGTGCATGAAAGGCTGATGCGGGAAGGCGGGGGCATCGTCAGCATTTACTACCATCCCTGCGAGTTCGTGCACCGGCAGTTCTGGGACGCCGTCAATTTCGCCGGCGGGGCGAATCCGCCGCGCTCGCAGTGGAAACTGCCACCCCTGAAGTCCGTCGCCGAACAAGAGCAGGCCTTCGGCGCGTTTGAAAGCTATCTCGATCACATCGTCAACCATCCGGACGTGCGGCTGGTGACGGCCAGGCAGATCCCCTCCCTATATCCGGACCGGGTCTATTCCCGGCCCTTGATGCGCAGCGATGTGCTGGCCGTGGCCAGGGCCTTTCAGGAGCGGCTTTCCTACGTGGCCCTGGACGGAAGGATCGTCTCGGCGGCGGAAGGCCTTCTAGCCCTGGCCCATGCCGTCGCCCGGCTCGATGGCGACTCTCAGCCGGAAGAAATCGCGTTGGAGTTCGCCTACGGTCCGGCCTGCCTGCCGCGGCGGTTTGTGACCGAGGGGACCTTTAGCGGGGAGGCGGTCCGGCAGGCCGCCGGTGAGCTTCTAGAGACGGTTCAGGCGACCGAGCAATTGCCGTCGATCGTCTGGGTGGCAGGCCAGCCCCTGCGGCCGGAGGATTTCGCCGTTACCCTGGCATCACTGGTCGCCGAGGAACACCCTTTGGGGACAGTACCGATGCGGCAGGGGGAATTGGCGGCGAAACGGTACGTTGCCGACAATGCGCCGGGGCTTTGGGGGTGGGTGATCTTCCCGGAGGGATTCGACGCGCCGCGGATGATGGAGCTGGCCAAACTGCAGGCCTGGACGATCAAGCCGGCGGCCTTGCGGGGATCGAATTGAACCGCGGCAGTAAACCGACGGGGATCCCCGGAATCCATCGGAACCTTTAAGGGGGCGTCCTGCGGCGGCGGTTATTCCCGGCATCGTTGGGGGGGTTGCAATCCGCATTCCATCCAGTGGGCGGCGAAGGCGGCGAAGTCGTTCAGATCCACCTTGCAGTCGTTGTTGAAGTCCATCGCAACAGGACCGTCGCAGCCGGACAGATCGAATGCGGTCAGGCAGTACTCGATGGTGTTGGTCGGGGTCTCGTCGTCGCCGTTGCCGACGGTCCAATGGGTCCGCAGCGGCAGATACAGTTTGCCGTCCGGCGCGAGGGCGGCGGAGGCCATGGCCCGCCTGACCTGGTCGAACAGGTTCTGTTCGACCTCGAGGCTGTCCAGCAGGGTGGCGTTCTCGCCGTCGTCCCGCAGGGCCAGGTAGCGGCCCGAGTGGTTGGTTCCCACGATGAGAACGCCATTGCGGGTGACAATGGGGCAGGAAACGCTCATTTCCGACGGCGCCAGGCTTCGCGTGGGATACGACCACCGCAGCGAGCCGTCGAGGGTGTTGACGGCGTAGAGCTTGCCGTTGGCCTGCTTGCCGACGGTCTGAAAGTAATACGTGCCGCCGTCGTGGCTCAGGCACCCGGTGGATTGGGCCCGTTCCATTTGATTGGGGTCGCCGTTGTCCTCGTGGACCTGGAGCTTCGCGTCGGTCCAGAGGTCGTTGCCGTCGATGTCCAGGCCGATGACGTAGATGTCGCCCGCAAAGCCGGCGTTGCAATACACGTTGCCGTTGGCCGGATCGATGGTCGGGGACCCATCCGATGCCTGAAAGGTCCAGACGTCCCACAGGGCCTCGCCGGTGGCGCCGTCGAAGGCGGCCACGCGTCCGGCCCGTCCGCAGGCCACGACGATGAGCTTGCCAAGCCTTTCATACAAGGCCGGATCGCCGTAGCAGATTTGGATGCCGGTGATGGAGCCGGCCCAGACCTCGCTGATGGCCGAGCCGTCGTCGGCGCCGCCATAGCAGGCGCCGCTCCACTGGTGCAGGAAGATGCGGTCGTCCGGGGCCACCGTGGGTGACAGCAGCGCCAGGTGCGCCGGATTGGCGTCGTCACGGTTGTCCCAGAAGCCGCCGGCCGGCCCGGTCAGACTCGACCAGGCGAGGCACTTGCCCGGCAGCGCGTCGGTGGTGATGTACATCGTGGAGCCGTTGTTGGAAAAGGCGGGGGTCATCATGCCTATCGTGTCGCCGCCGCCGGGGGAGTCCTGCCAGAGAAGCCTTCCGCTATGCCGGTCCACGCCGGTGGCCTTGTTGATCCAGCTGTTGGTGCACACGGCGATGTCGGCCCCCTCGGGGCCCGCGCCGTCGTAAAATACGAATCCACCGCCGCGGAAGGAACCCGTCGTCGTTTGTTGCCAGAGGATGTCATCGAAAAACGTCTCGTTCTGGCGATCCGCCGGGACGACGTAATCGGCCCGACCGGTGTTGTGGATGTCCCTCTGCTTCATCTGCCAGACGGCGGCGTCGCTTTGCGAGAACAACGTCAAAACCAGGATTGGAAATACGACCTTGCCTTTCATTTTCATCTCCTTTGCAAACCGAAATGTCCCCGTTACCCATGCCTGGCACCCTCGCCAGGCTGCCTTTCGATTCGGGGCCGTTTGGCAACTTCGGAAGACGACATAATGCCACACCGACCGGTTTGGCCAACACCTGGAGGCGGTCCGGCGGGATGCAGTTCTCAATGGATTGCCCCCGTGACCCCCTGAGGCCCTGCTGAGCATTCTTGCCGGTTCGTGGGTCCGTGAGTTTTGGCGCCGCCATTTCGACAAGTCCCCAAACCACCTAAAATGCACTTCATACCATATTAACAAATTCAACGTTCCGTGCAACCGTTTTATCCGAGAAATCCGGGCGGGGTCGGTGGCATCGGCTTGGGTGGAGCCTGGTGACTCAGGTGGTGCAGATGCTGCGGCGGGCGAAGACCAGGGCGCCGGCGAGGGAGCCGATGACGGCGAGGCCCAACAGGACCAGCAGGTCGCCCAGGGGCCAGGCGCCCGCCTGCAGGATCTGCAGGGGCCGGTAGTACGTCAGGATGCTGAGGAAGGCGATCTTCTCGGCGGGCGGCCAGAACTGGACCAGGAAGTTCAGCAGAAAGGAGGCCAGCAGCAACCCGAAGGCCACGCCGACGGCGCGGCTGCGATGGGAGGACATCGCCGCGATCCAGGAGGTCACGCCGCCGACCGCCGCGTAGAGACACCACAGATTGACGAAAATCCGGCCCAGCATGTCCGGCGCGGTGCGGAACGCCGGCTCGACGAACCGGCCGGCCGAGAGGCTGGCCGTCAGGGCCATCAGCAAGACCACCGTGCCGGCGGCCAGCCCCACCAGCGCGTGGGCCAGGTAGATCCGCGGGCGCGAGAGCGGCCAACTGAGCAGAACGTCGATGGTGCCGCTTTCGATCTCGCCGGCGGGCAGGCGCGAGCCCAGCGTGATGGCGTGGCCCCACACCAGGGCCAGCACGACCGGATGCACCCAGGCGAGCGACAGCACCATCTCCGGACCCAGCATGTCGCCGATCTGCGTGCCCATCAGGGCCCGCAGGAACGTCTTGACGATCTTGAGCTGGAGCATGGACGCCGACTGGCTGAACAGATCCGGCAGGATCAGCGTCAGCAAAATCTCGAAGCCCGCCAGGCCGGCGCCGAAGACCAGCGTCGTCAGCCAGACCTCACGCAGCGCTTTTTCGATGAGGCCCCGATTCATGGATTCCGCTCCGGGTGGGAATAATACTGCTGGAAGAGGCGGTTCAGGTCGGCCTGGCCGATGGAGAGGTCCTCGATGGGCTGGCCGACGCTCCACCGCGCGAACGCCGTCGCCGGGCCCGTCAAGGTGGCCCGCCAGCGGTGGCCTTCCCGCTGGTGCACCCGCAGGACCGGCGGCGGGGCGATGGTCCCCGGATCGCTGTCGCGGCGCCAGAGGATGGTGACCGTCCGTCCGGCCCGGGACCGCAGCGCCGCCAGCGTCTCGTCGGCCATCAGACGGCCCGCCCGGAGAATGGCCACGCGGTCGCAGAGGCGCTCCACCTCGCTGAGGGTATGGCTGGAAAAGAATACGGTATCGCCCGCCTGCGCCCTCTCGCGCAACACGCCGAAGAGCGTCTCCTGCACGAGCGGATCGAGGGCCGCGGCGGGCTCGTCCAGGATGAGCACCCGCGGCCGATGGGCCAGGGCCAGGATCAGGCCCAGCTTCTGGCGCATCCCGCGCGACATCTGGCCCGCCCGCACGGTCGGTTCCAGATCGAACAATTCGGCCAGCTCCAAACCCGGCCGTCTCAGGTCGCGCCGCCGGGCCCGGCCCGCGATGCGCAGCGCCGCGGTGCACGTCAGCCAGGGATACAGCCGCAGGTCGCCGGGCAGGTATCCAACCTCGGCCTTGACGCGGTGGCCGGCCTTCCAGCAGTCGTAGCCGGCCACCCGCGCGCCGCCGGCGTCGGCCCGGAGCAGCCCCATGAGCACGCGAATGGCGGTGGTCTTGCCCGATCCGTTGGGACCGAGAAATCCGAACAGTTCGCCCGCGTCCACGCGCAGGGTCAGGTTATCGATTCCCAGCCGGCGACCGTAGCGCTTGGTCAGCCGCTCGATTTCGATCACACTCATCGTCTGTTACCACTCTTGTTGCGGGGACCGGATGTCGGCCCTACCGCGTTGTTCGCGGGTGCCGCCGGCGGCAGGCTTCTTGGGTGTTTTCCGCGCCGGCTAGGGTAGATCCTTTGCCGGGGTCGTTTTCTCGGCGCCTTTGGGGTATTCGGTCAGCAGCAGATCTTCGTCCTGAATCAGTCCGATTCCCGGCGCATAGGTCTTGTAGCATATCACGCCCGGCTCCAGCGGCGAGGTCTCCCTGATCCAGACGCAGTTGGTGAACGTCCCGGCCGGCGTCTTCATCGTCACGTCATCGGCGATCACCTCCGCCCGATCCATGGCAACCGGCGCGATCTCCTGGTAGTGCCGCGCCCCGAGCAGAACCGTCCCGGGCATAATAATGCCGGGCTGGCAGTTTTTCTCGTCCGCCCGCCAGGCGCCGCTATGAGCGACCACCTTGCCGTCCTGGTAATCGTCGACCTCCTCGCCGAAATAGAAAATATCACTCGTGGCCTTGCACATGGCGAAGAAGTTCCGCGAAACCTCCACGAGGTTGCCATCCTCAAATTCCCGCTCCTCGACTACGCGGGTAACCACGCCGCCGATCTTCCTGGTCTCATCGAGAACCGTGATGATCACCTTCTCCGATTTGCTCTCGATCACAATCCGATAGCCGGGCTCCAAGATGAAAAACCGGTTTCGCCCCGTCGGCGAGAAGCGGCGCTTGGCCACATGGAACTCCCGTGTCCATTTCCGGTCGTCCTCGACGGTCTGTATTTGTTTCTCATCACCCTGTTGGGCATCCCCAGAGATCTGCTTGGCCTCGATCAACACCCCGCCCGGCGAGATCTCGACCTCATACACTTTGCCCTGCGATCGAATCACAAAGTCATACTGTCCCGGATCCTCACCCTGGACCTCCTTTTCGATGGTGAGAATCTCACCCTGGGCAAACGCCTCCTTGACGACCTTCATGATGGCCTCGGGCACCTCCGAGGCATTGACCGTGATCTTTTTCTCCGGCACCGAGGCCGTGCCTGCCGCGCAGACCGTCATCAGCGCCGCCAACATCATCTCCAGCCGAATCCCTGTGCGTTTCATCGTCGTTCTCCTTGATATTGAATTTCCCTTGGTCACGGATCAAAGCAGAGTATATCGCCTCCGGTCGGATTCTGCAAGCCGGCCAAACAGGTGCACCAACACACCCGGCCGCCGGGCAAACCCGCCGTGGCATGATCCGGCACGGCGGTTATGTCAAACGCCCGGCGTCCTGGCGATTTTGGTTTGCCTGTCCGGACCCGGCCGGGAAAGATGCATTCCGTTTTTAAGGCATAAAGCAACTTGAAGGGGGCGGTTTTGACGGTATACTATCACCAGGTTATGCTGGAGCCGTACCGGTGGATGGGTATCTTGTCAATGGCCAAAGGAGACGGGCATGAAATACTTGCTTAAATCCATCGTTCTCTGCATGGCGTTTCTTGGCATTCCGAGCGGCGCGGCATGCCGGGGCCAATCGTTCAACGCCGCCTTTGCGGCGGCAAATCCCAGCCCGGTTCGGGAAATCCCCCATCCCTGCCAAGGGGTGCAGATTCTCTTGGATGATTATTTGATCGAGGAAAGCGACAATCTGGTCCGTCAGGTGAACCGGCCGAGGCGCGATGGCGATATTCCGAATCCCCTGGTCAGGGCCGAAGAGGACCGCTGCTTTCAACCGTTCTTCTCCGTCCTGCGGGACGCGGTGACGGGGCGGTTCCGCATCTGGTACGGCCGCTCGTGCGATGATCAGCGCACGGATCGGTCGCACATCGGATACCTGGAGTCCCCCGACGGCATCCACTGGATCCGGCCGCACGTGGTGTTGGACGATCCGGCCACGATCCAGTTCGGCTCGGAGGTGCTGGACGAGGGGCCCAACTTCGTTGATCCGGAACAACGATACAAGTACGGCTGGTGGTTTGAGGGGGGATTGCGGATCGCCGTGTCCTCCGACGGGCTCCACTTCAAGCCCCTGGTCGATCGCGTCGTTCTGGAGCATAACCACGACATCAACAACCTATCCTGGGATCCCCTCCGGAAGCGCTATGCCGCCATCATCAGCCGCTACACCACCGATCCCGAATGGGAAGGTCGTCGGCGAGTCACCCAGCAGAGCTTCAGCGAGGACCTGCTGGGCTGGGAGGAGCCCTGGTACGTCTTGCGGCCGGACAAGCAGAAAGACGAGGGCGTCACCCAATTCTACGGCATATCGGGCTTCCTTACCCGCGGCCCCCTGCGGATCGGCATGGTCAAGATTCTCCGGGATGATCTAAAGGCCGACGCGCCGCCCCTGATCGACCCGAAGGCCTACGGCATCGGCTATACCGCGTTGGCATGGACCCATGACGGCAGGCATTGGTGGCGCGATCCGGAGGTCTTTTTCGACCGCAATCCGGAACCCCAGACCTGGGATCGGGCCCACGCCTGGATCGATGAGCAGTTGATCGTGGGCGACCAGGTCTACCTGTATTACGCGGGCTACCGGCAGGGACACAAGATGAACCGTTTTCGGGAGCGCCAGATCGGGCTGGTGAAGATGCCCCTGGATCGCTACGTCGCCCGAAGGGCGCTGGCGGGGAAAACCGCCAGGCTCCTGACCATCCCCCTGGCGGTGCGCCGGCCGCGCGGTCTGGTCGTGAACGCGGACGCCTCCGGCGGTACGATTCGCGTTCAGGTGCGGGACGCCCAAGACACCGTCGTCGCGGGATTGGGATTTGACGATGGCGCGGAGATCAGGGCCGATGGCATCCGGTTGCCGGTGGTTTGGAAAAACCCGCAGGAGACCCAGAGGAAACTCGCCCCACTCGAAGCCAAGGTGATCAAACTGGAATTCGAGTTGACCGATGCGGCCTTATTCGCTTTTGAATTTACGGACGCAAACTGACCGATAGGGTGGGAACTACATGGTTGCCGCGCCAACAACGCGGGTCGGTCGCGGTGAGTTGCGCAGATGAATGCTCAGGCCGCCGGTCCCCCCGGCGCAGACTTCGAGATTTTGACATGATAAGCGGCCGCGACAGGCAACCGCCCGGGCGGGACCATTTGCCTTTATCTTGTTAGGCATCCTTAATCATACCGCAGCGTTTTGGGTCCGAGGGAATATCAATAGTTCCATAGATAGTAAATATACTAGGTCCAAATTATCTTAATATATCAGGCTGTGGGGAAAATTCTTCTAAAAGCGGTGGCCCGGGGTCGGCAGCGGTCGAAGGAAGGTATGGTGAATTATCGGCATGGCCGCCAAACGGTCAGTGCCGCGAAGGCGGGAATCACCGGTTCGACAGTAGCCGCCTGTCGGTCGGCCGCGACGGCGTATTAGGCCTTTATAATGTTGGGATCAACTCGGAAACAGTTGTTAAGAAACGGCTCCGCGAATCCGGCGAAATGTTTTCGCCTACGCCTTTCTTTCGCCGCCCCACGGCCCTGGCGGGCTCTACCGGTGAGGGCGGCGAAAGCGGACTACGGCGAAAACAATACCACCGTGATACATTGGGTTTCTGAAAAAAC
>JAFGFX010000277.1 GCA_016930855.1 Sedimentisphaerales bacterium
GCAGAATCCAGAGAAAAATCGTTTGGGCAGACGGGTACTTTCAGATCGACGCGGACTGCCGTGACTTTTGACGCTCCCGCTGGTCGCTGCGCCTGGGCGAGAATCGCTTGCCGCGACGGGCAATTCGCCGCGGAGAGGCAATTTGGCCGGCTGGGGTCCCGAACGATTTTTCTCGTCGTCAACCCATTGTCATATATCCAGTTACTTTGTGTTGCACTTGGAAGTTGAATCCGCATAACCTGGGCAATCTACCAGAACCAAATTTCGCCCACAAATTCTTTTGAAGAGGCAAAATCGAAGGGATCGATTCTTGGAGATTCGATATTCCACCACCAAACGGATCGACGTCCAGGATCTGGCGGAGCTGTTCTCGTCGGTAGGTTGGGAATCGGCACGGTTCCCGGACCGGCTCCAGAAGGCGATGGCAGGCTCCCACCGGGTGCTGACTGCCTGGGACGGCGACAAACTCATCGGCCTGGTCAACGCCCTGGCGGACGGCGCGATGACGGCGTATTTCCACTACCTGCTGGTGAAGCCGGAATATCAGAAACGGGGAATCGGCCGGGAACTGATCACGCGGATGCTGGCAGCGTACCGGGAGTATTACCGCATCGTGCTGATCTCCTATCGTCAAGCGGCGGGATTCTATGAAAAGTGCGGATTCGCCGTCTGCCCGGACAGCGCGGCGATGGAGGTCCGGCGGATTGAACACGACCGGCCGACCGGATAGAATCCCCGTCCATAAATCCCCCCCACCGTCATGCAGCGGAACCGGTTTGCCTGTCGCCACCGGTACGTCGTGCCGGGTTATTTACTCAGGGTGGCCGGGATCTGGATGACGCAGAAGTACGCGAAGACCAGAAAGGCGATCAAGAGGCCCAGGGCGAAGATCCCGTGGGGCTTGAGGACCGGGGCGGCCTCCTTGGACAGCAGCTTGGGCAGCACCACGAACAGGCCGACCAGCACCCACAGCGCTTGCAGCGGGGTCAGCAGCAGGCCGTCCATGATGGCCGAGGTCTGGACCAGGAAGACGGGCTTCTCCTTGAAGCAGAAGATGATGAACATGTTGGTGGCGATGAAGAAGAGCAGGAAGAAGCGGAACTGCCATTTCCAGGGGATCTTCCGGTTGAACCCGGGGAAGCACAAGCGGGTGGAGTCGGCCAGCAGGCGGGGCCAGCCGGCCAGTTGGCCGATCTGGGTGGCCACCAGGGCGGCCGTGCCCGAGACCAGAAACAGAAAGCCCCCCAGGGCGCCCCAGCGGTCGGAAAAGATCCTCGAGAGCGTCAGGGCCACGTCGGGTCCCTCCGGGGCGAGCTGCTTGGGCCCGAGGATGCCGGCGCCGGCCAGGTAAAACGCCCCGGTGATGACGATGCCCAGGACCATGGCGAAGGTGGCGTCGGCGTAGAGCACGCGGCACCAGCTCTTGATGGTCTGGGCCGTACTGCGCGACATGGAGCCCAGCCATTTGACGTCCGCCGGCCGGCCGTAGCCGCGGCCGGCCGTCGCGCCGTAGCCGGCCCCCATCACCCAGTAGGTGTACCAGACCTGGCTGGCAAAGCCGCCGGCGCCCCAGCCGATCAGCGGCAGGATCTCCGACCAGGGATTCCGGTCGACGCCCTTGTATTGCAGGGCCCAATCGGGAACCTGACTGGGCAGGTGAAAGCCCAGGGACCGGGCCAGGTCGCCCCAGCCGGGCAATACGTGGACGGCCACGTAGAGAACCCCGACGACGATCACCAGTACGAAAAGGCTCATCACCATCTTCAGGACGTTAAAGAGACCCGACCAGACGATGCCCGCGGCGAAAAAGGTGACCACCCAGCCGCAGAGCATGGGCATATGCCGGCCGAGGGAGGCGGGAACCCAGGCGTCCGGGATCAGGTTGTTCAGGAACGCCCCCGCCGCCGTCGCCAGCGAGCCGATGGACAGGGCGGCGGAGACGAACTGGACCACCAGGACGATCCAGACCGCCCAGTGGGACGGGCCCGGCATCCGGTCGAGCATGTCGATCATGCCCTCGCCGGTGCAGACGGTATAGCGGGCCCCGCTCATGCCGATCCAGTACTTCAGGAAGATCCCCAGCACGATCGCCCAGAGGACGCTGGTGCCCAGGATGGCGCCGGTGCGGGTGGCCAGGATCACCTCGCCGGAGCCGATGTACTCGGCGCACCAGACCAGCGAGGGGCCCAGCATGGCGATGATCGCCAGGCCGGCGGGCGCCCTTTTCAGCAGCGGGTGGGACGGTGCCGGACTGGGCGGGTCGGTTGTCATGGCGGTCCACCTTACGGGTTCGTCCGGCGAAAGTCAACGCGGCATCTCCCACGTCCGCGCCGCCGCGGGGCGAAATCCCGCCTGCCGGCCGGCGAGGAAGATCACATCTCGGTCAGATCGCGCTGGATGGGCGGGGTCTTTTTGAAGCCCTCGGGCTCGGGCAGGTCGATGCGCTGGCCGAGCTCGCCCAGCCGGCGGGCCAGGCCGGGATATAACGGATCGATCATCAGGGCGTTGGTCAGGCTGTCGATTTCCCGGTCCTTGCTGCCCTTGGCGCGGTAATAATCCGCCAGCGCGATCGAGGGGATGGGATTTCTCGGTTCGACCTGCTGGGCCCGCTGATAGGCCAGGACCGCCTGGGGGTCCATGCCCTCGGCGGAAAACTCCTCGGCCATCCGGATGAACTCGCTGGCCAGCGTGGTCTTGTTGCGCAGATAAACGCGGGCGGCCTGGACGGACGGGTCGATCTGGCCGGTGCGGTGGAGGATCTGGATCAGCGACCGCTGGGCGACGTCCAGGGCCGGATCGAAGCGCACGGCCAGCCGGTATTCGTAGACGGCCTTGTCCGGATCGTTCTTGATTTCATGGCAGCGGCCCAGCCAGTAATGGGAGGCGCAGTTCTCGTAATCGGCGTCCAGGCTGGAGGCCAGCAGTTGCATGGCCTGGTCGTAGTCGCCGTGCTCGAAATAGACCTGGGCCTGCCGGTTGAGGCGGACCGCCTCGAGCGGATTGGTGCTCTGGCAGCCGGCAGCGGCGCCCAGAAGCGCCGCGAGACCCGCAAGGCCGATCAAACGTGGGTAGATACTGTTCATGGTCGTGCTCCCCATGGCAGGATAGAGATTCCGGCGAACATCATCAAAGGCAGACGTATCAAAAAAAACCGGTGAATGCAAGAAAAAAGACCGGCCCCCCGGCCGGGCCGGGCCGGGGGATCCGCGGAGATCATCCTGCCGGCGGTGTCCCGTGCCGTCGCGGCGGGCGGCTCGGTGGCGGGCGACCGGTGGCGGCAACCGGCGGCGGCGTGAGGGGCCGGCCGTCAGATCGGCTCGAACTCCGCCAGGCTCGCCCCGCAGGCCGGGCAGACCCAGTCCGATGGCAGCGACTCGAAGGGCGTGCCGGCGGGGACGCCGTTGTCGGGATCGCCGAGGGCGGGATCGTAGATATGGCCGCAGACCATGCAGCGATATTTGCCCATGATTCTGGTCCCTCCGTGTTACCGGCGGGTAAGGGTGGCAGTGCCACCTCGCGCACCGTGCAGGTTCAGAATGAACCGTCAACTCGCCAATCAAGCCCGCGTCGAATCAGGGTGGCGATGCCACCTCACCCCCAAGCTCGCGGACTCGCTTGGCGGTGCCACCCGGAATCACCATCAGATTTCTGGATTCCCGCTTTCGCGGGAATGACATCGTTTTGTTGGCCTCTTAGGACAACTTGTTCCGTAATGGAGGCTACTCGTCTCGCCAACCAGGCAGGTTCAGAATGAACCGTCGACTGGCCAATCCAGCCCGCGTCGAATTGCCGGTCGCGGCAAGCGACCCGTGGCGAATTGCCCGTCGCGGCAAGCGACCGTAATGGATGCTACGTTTCTCGCCA
>JAFGFX010000278.1 GCA_016930855.1 Sedimentisphaerales bacterium
CGGATCTTCGCCTCGCCGAACGCCCGGCGTCTGGCAAAAGAACTGAACGTCGATCTGGGCCGCATCGCCGGCAGCGGACCCGAAGGCCGGATTGTCGGGGATGATGTCCAGTCATATGCCCGGGATGCCAAGACGGCGGCCGCAGGGCCAATTGCCAGAACGGCCGATATCGGTCCGGCGGACGGCCAGCCGGCCCCGGGTACCTCGCAGGTCGTCACCAAGATGCGGCGGGCGATCGGCATGAACCTGCAGATGAGTTTTCGGGATACGCCGCACTTTTTCGTGACCATGTCGGTGGAAATGACTCGGGCGATGGAGGTGCGCGAACAGATCAACGCCGGCCGGACCAAGGACGAGCGGATCTCGGTGAACGACCTGGTGGTGCGGGCGGCGGCCCTGGCGCTGCGGCGGTACCCGGCGGTGAACAGCCGCATGGAGGCCAACGAGATCCATTACCTGCCGGAGATCAACGTGGGGGTGGCCACGGCCCTCGAGACGGGGCTGGTGGTACCGGTGCTGACCAACGCGGATGGCCGGAACTGGAGCGACCTGGCGGCCCAAACCAAGCGCTTGGCGCAGGAGGCCCGTGCCGGTAAGATACTCAACGCCGGCAAGGGCACGTTCACCGTCTCGAACCTGGGGATGTTCGGCGTGGAGGAGTTCACCGCGATCATCAATCCGCCGGAAAGCGCCATCCTGGCCGTCGGCGCCGTCAAGAGCGAGGTGGTGGATATCGGCGGGGGGATCGGGGTAAGGCCGCTGATGCGGATGACGCTGTGCAGCGATCACCGGGTTATTGACGGGACCTTGGCGGCCCGGTTCCTGCTGGCCATTAAGACGTACCTGGAAACGGAAATCCGCAGCGACGACTAACCGACTCCGGCCAAACGGGGCAATGGGATTCATCTTGAAATAGACGGGGCTGGCCGACCGATACGCGGCCGGCGGCGGGGGAAATATTTTACCATAGTATAGACTCACAGCAAGGGAAGGTACGCCGAAGGTGGATAAGCTCGAGCAGCAACTGGATAGTTTTCAGCCGGAGGCCCGGCGCAGCGCCTTGGAGCAATTGTGGGCGCAGGTCCAGGCCGGCCAGATCGAGATCCCGCCGGCCGGGACGCATCTGAACATCCACTGTCATACGTTCTTTTCCTTCAATGCCTACGGCTACTCGCCGACGCACTTCGCCTGGAAGGCCCTGCGGCAGGGTCTGGCCCTGGCCGGTATCGTGGACTTCGACGTGCTCGACGGCCTGGAGGAGCTGGCCGCGGCCGGACGGCTGCTGGGCCTCAGGACGACCGTCGGGCTCGAGACGCGGGTGTACGTCCCCCAGTTCGCCCAGTGGGAGATCACCTCGCCCGGCGAGCCGGGCATTACCTATCACATGGGGATCGGGTTTCCCACGGCCCGCCTGGACGGAGCGGCCCGGGAATTTCAGCAGAATCTCAAGCAAACGGCCCAGCAGCGCAATCGGGAACTGATGGGGCGGGTCAATCCCTATCTTTCGCCGGTGGAGCTGGATTACGAGCGGTATATCCTCTCGCTGGTGCCGGCGGGCAACGCCACGGAACGGCATATGTGTCTGGCCTATGCCCGCCGGGCGCAGCAGGAATTCCCCGATGCGGACCGGCTGGGGCGGTTCTGGGCGGCCAAGCTCGGCGACGGATTCCGTCCGGAGGACCTGCCGGATAAGCCCGGTCTCTTGAATCTGATACGGGCCCGGACGATGAAGCGGGGCACGGTGGGCTACGTCCAGCCGGATAGCGGATCGTTTCCCTGGATGGACGCCTTCAACGAGTTCGTTCTCCAGGCAGGGGGGATACCCTGCCTGACCTGGCTGGACGGGACCAGCGAGGGCGAACGGCACATCGAGGAGCTGCTGGATATCGCCGAGGCCAGCGGGGTGGCGGCGATCAATATCGTTCCGGACCGCAATTACGGGCCCAAGGGGGGCGACGAGAAATACCGCAACCTGTGCCAGATCGTCCGGATCGCCCAGCGGCGGGACCTGATCCCGGTGGCGGGCACGGAGATGAACAGCTTCGGCCAGAGGTTCGTGGATGATTTCGACTCGGAGGAACTGCGACCCATGCAGCCGTTCTTCCTGCAGGGGGCGTATATTTTCTATGGCCATACCGTCTTGCAGCGGCGGAGCAGGTTGGGGTATACGAGCGATTGGGCCCGCAGCCACTTTCCCGAGCGGCGGGAGCGGAACCGGTACTTTGAGCAGGTGGGCAGATTGATCCCGCCTGGCCGGGAGCAGCGGTTGGAGGCCTTTGACGCCGATTCGCTGCCGGGCGAGATCCTGGATGCCGCGGCAGGGTGGCAAGGGGGCAGCGATGGGGAATAACCTTCCGGTCGCGGTGGACAGGTAAAAGGCCGCGATGGAATTTAAAAAATCGGCCGCGGTTCAGTTGTTGATTTGGCGGTGGAATCCAGAGAAAAATCGTTTGGGCGGCCGGGTAAATTTGGGGCGCGGGGGGGGAATTTTCCCGGCCGGGGCCCCGAGCGATTTTTCTCGTCGCTACCCTGTTGCTAGATGTCATGTTGCGGTGTGTTGCACTTGGTTGTTGAATTTGCTGACGTATAGAGGCCGCGATGGAATTTAAAATACCCGAGATGCAGACGGCGGTGCAACTGGTGGGGCCGGACGATCTGCGGCTCAACGAGTCGAAGGCCGTTACGCCGCCGGGTTCGAACCAGATCCTCGCCAAGGTCGAGGCGGTGGGATTGTGCTTTTCCGATCTGAAGTTGTTGAAGCAGTTCACCGCCCACGTCCGCAAGGGCCCCGTGGTGGCCGGGATCGATCCGGAGGTGCTGGCGGAAATTCCCAGTTACGTCCCGAACGAGGCGGCGACGGTGCCGGGTCACGAGGTGGTCGTGCGGGTGGCGGCCGTGGGCGAGGCGGTCCGAAGCGTTACCGTGGGCGCCCGCTACCTGGTGCAGACGGATTACCGCTGGCTGCGGACGGCGACCTCGAACGCGGCGTTCGGCTACAACTTCGAGGGGGCGCTGCAGGAATACGTGCTGATGGACGAGCGGGTGATCACCTCGCCGCAGGGCGAGTCGATGCTGCTGCCGGTGGGGCAGGAGCCCTCGGCGGCGTCGATCGCCCTGGTCGAGCCCTGGGCCTGCGTGGAACAGGCCTACGCGGCGCGGGAGCGGACCGGCCTCAAGGCCGGCGGCCGGCTGCTGGTGCTGGTGGAGAAGGAATTCGACGAGAAGGCCTTCCGGCGGTTTCTCGCCGGCCAGCCGCTGCCCGCGCGGATGGAGATCGAGTATCGACAGGACGGCCGGACCCGCCCGGACGGCCAAGACGGCCAGGGCGGCCGGGAGCAGATGCCGTTTGACGATATCGTCTATTTCGGGGCGAACGCCGAGACGATCGAGTCGCTTTTCGAGAGGGCGGCCAACCAGGCCCTGATCCAGATCATTCTGGATGGCGGCAAGCTGGCCCGGCCCGTCTCGCTGCCGATCGGGCGGGTGCATTACGGGGGGATCCGGATCGTCGGGACGACCGGCGGCGATCCGGCGGATGCCCTCAAGGTCATCCCGGCATCGGCCCAGATTCGGCCCGGCGACGTGGTCGACGTGGTGGGGGCCGCCGGGCCCATGGGCCTGATGCACGTGGTGCGATCCTTGTGCCAAATGACGGGGGCAGGCAGCGTTCAGGCCGGTGATCTGGACGACCGGCGGCTGGCGGTCCTGGACAAGATCGCCCGGGGCCCGGCCGAGCTGAATCGCGTGGACTACCGCTCATACAACCCCTCAAGCCGCAAGCCCGACCGCAAGGGTACGTATATCGTGATCATGGTCCCGTCGGTCAAGCTGGTGGCCGCGGCGATCGAGGACGCCGCCGAGGGAGCGATCATCAATATCTTCGCCGGGATCCCGGCGACGGTGGCCGGCCCGGTGGATCTGCAGGGCTACATCGAGAAAAGGCTGTATTTCACCGGGACCAGCGGCTCGACGCTGGACGACATGAAGACGATGCTGGCCAAGGTGCAGGCCGGCCAGATCGATACCAACGTCTCGGTGGCGGCGATCGGCGGCCTCTTCGGGGCGATTGAGGGAATACGGGCCGTTGAAAACCAGCGGATTCCGGGTAAAATCATTATCTACCCGGCGTGCAGGCAGCTGGGGCTGGTGACGCTGGAAGAGATGCCGGGCCGGATGCCGGAGGTGGCCAGTATGCTGGTCGACGGGATCTGGAACGAGAATGCCGAACGCAAACTGCTCGATATGTATTCCTAGCGGCCGGTTGGCTACCTCGGCAAAAGGCGAGGGTGGCCACGCGACCATGGCCGGTTGGGAATCTGGACGCGGGCCTAGGATTGGGAGGCGATTATGAAGATCGGATTCAATGTGTTGTTGTGGACACCGGCGGTCGAGGAGGAGCATTTCGGGCTGTTCGAGACGCTCAAGAAAACGGGATACGACGGGGCGGAGCTGCCGATCTTCGGCGGCCAGGCGGCGCACTACCGCAAGGTCGGCCGGGCCCTCGAGGACGCGGGCCTGGCCTGCACCGGCTGTACGGTGATTCCCGACGAGCAGCACAATCCCATCAGCCCCGAGGCCCAATGCCGCCAGGGCGGCCTGGATTACCTCAGGCAGGTGATCGACTGCTGCGCGGCGGCCGGGGCCGAGGTGCTCTGCGGGCCGTTCTATCAGCCGCTGGGCCAGTTCACCGGCCAGGCACCCAGCGAGCAGGAAAAGAAATGGGCCGCCGAGGTGATCCGGCAGGCGGCCGATCACGCCGACGAGGCCGGCATCACCCTGGCGCTGGAGAGCCTGAACCGCTTCGAGTGCTATTTCCTCAATACGCTGGCCGACGGCGCGGCGTTCGTCAAACGGGTGGATCATCCGCGGGTGGGGATGATGTACGACACCTTTCACGGCAATATCGAGGAGAAGGACCCGGTCGGCTGCGTCAGCGAAAACATCGACGTGATTCGGCACGTGCACGTCTCGGAGAACGATCGGGGCACGCCGGGCCGGGGCCATGTGCCCTTTCGGCGGATCTTCAAGGCCCTGCGGGCCGGCGGCTACGATCAGTGGCTGACGATCGAGGCCTTCGGCCGGTCACTGCCGGATTTGGCGGCGACGACCTGCGTGTGGCGGGACCTGTCCGGCAGCGATGACGAGGTGTATCAGGAGGGCTTCAAGATGATCCGGCAGGAGTGGGCCGCGGCCAGATAGAAATCGCCGGCCGCCGGCCGCTCGTAAATTGGGGCTGTTTGATACCTTCGGCAAACTCCGATTCGGGCGGGGATGACGCCGTTGCGGCCGCGTTGTGAAGCAGCGTTCAACCAAACGATGCAACCGCACGATGCAACCACTCAACGCCGGGCACTGTTTCCGAGGGAACAATCGGTCAGAAAGGAAGGCTTGCGATGAAGAAGATCTCGATGGGAAGCTGGTGTTATACGATCGGGCCGTACCAGAACAATCCGGTCGGCTGGGAAGAGGTGATCAACCGGCTCAAGGAATTTGGCTTCGACGGGGTGGAACTCGGCGGCTTTCCGCCGCATCCGAATCCGGACGACATGCCGGATCCCGATTCGCGGGCCCAATGCAAGCAGCAGTTGACGAAGCTGGGTCTGGGCTTCTCGGGCCTGGCGGCGAACCTCTGGGGCGAGCACCTGATCGACGCCGAGGATAACGCGGCCTATTTGGACACCTTCCGGCGGAACCTGGCGTTCTGCGTGGACCTGGGGATCCCGGCGATCCGGGTGGACTGCGTCCAGCCGCCGACCATCTTCGAGAAGGTCGATCCGGCCACCGCCCGCCGGCGGGTGGTGGCCACCTGGAAGACCTGTACGGCCATGGCGGCCGACGAGGGGGTCCGCGTCTCCTGGGAGTTCGAGCCGGGATTCGCCTTCAACAAGCCGTCCGAGATCCTGCGAATCGTCGACGAGGTCAATCACGACAATTTCGGGGTGATGTTCGATACCTGTCACGGGCACATGGTGGCCGTCGAGGGCGCCCGCCAGTGGGGAAAAAAAGAGACGCTGCCCGGCGGGGTTCTGGAGCTGGCCCGCAAGCTCCGGGGCAAGATCAATCACGTCCACCTGATCGATTCGGACGGCACCCTGCACGACGACGAGACCTCGACGCACGCGCCATTCGGCGAGGGCAAGATCGATTTCGACGCGCTGCTGCCGGAATTGAACAAGAACGACATGGGGCACGACTGGTGGACGATCGATCTGTGCTTCTGGCCGGATGCCTGGGCGGTGACCCAGAGATGCAAGGCGGCGGTCGATGAACTCAACCGCAGGCATGGCTGACGGCGCCCGCCGGCGCCGGGGGTGTTTCGATGGCGGCGCTGGCCCGCGTTCGGGGGGGTGCCGTCCGATTCGCAGGGGTAACAGGAATCATACGCGGCGAGAGCCGTTTGGGAGGTGGTCTGATGAACAAGAAGATCAAGGTAGGCATGATCGGCTACGGGTTTATGGCGCGGACGCACTCGAACGCCTACTGCCAGGTGAATCACTTTTTTGACGTGCCGCTGACGCCGTCGCTCCAAATGGTCTGCGGCCTGGAGAAGGACAAGGCCGAGGCCTTCGCCCGGCGCTGGGGGTATGCCTCCTGGACGACCGATTGGCGAAAAGTAATCGAGGACGACACGATCGAGCTGGTCGATATCTGCGTGCCCAACAACCTCCACGCCGAGATCGCCCTGGCCGCGGCCAAGGCCGGCAAGGCGATCCTCTGCGAGAAACCGCTGGCCCTGAACGGCGCGCAGGCCCTGGAGATGGTCCAGGCGGTGGAAAAGGCCAAGGTAGCCAACCTGGTGTCGTTCAATTACCGCCGGGTGCCGGCGGTGACGCTGGCCAAGCAGTTTATCGACCAGGGCCGGCTGGGGCGGATCTTCCATTACCGGGCGAACTTCCTGCAGGACTGGACCATCTCGGCGGACGTGCCCCAGGGCGGCGACGCCACCTGGCGGCTGGACGCCAAGGCGGCCGGCTCCGGCGTGACCGGCGACCTGTTGGCCCACTGCATCGACGCAGCGCTCTGGCACAACGGGCCCATCCAGTCGGTCTGCGCCATGACGGAGACCTTCGTCAAGCAGAGGCTCCACGCCGAGACGGGCAAGGTCGAGCCGGTGGGCATCGACGACGCCTGCACCTTCCTGTGCCGGTTCCAGAACGGCTCGCTGGGCAACTTCGAGTCGACGCGCTACGCCCGCGGGCACAAGGCGCTCTATACCTTCGAGATCAACGGCGAGCACGCCTCGATCGGCTGGGACCTGCACGACCTGCACCGGCTGAGCTACTTCGACCATCGGGACGAGTCGATCACCCGGGGCTGGCGGAGCATCCACGTGACCGACGGCGATATGCCCTACATGGGCAGGTGGTGGGTGCCGGGCCTGCAGATCGGCTACGAGCACAGCTTCATCCATCAGGCGGCGGATTTCCTGGGGAACCTGGCCCAGGGAAAGCCGACCTCGCCCACCTTCCGAGAGGCGATGGCGACCCAGCGGGTTTGCGACGCCGTGCTGGCCTCGGCCAAGGACGGCACCTGGCAGACGGTGGCATCCTAGAGGCCGGCCAGCGAACCGAAGGCGAGCGGCCGCCGGACCGTTGGATGTCCCGATGGTGGCCTTTGGCCGAAGGAAGATAACGCCCGGTCGGGAACGGCATCTGGCGGGATGACATGACGACGAATCCATGACCCAGAACGACAAGGAAGACAGATCATGAGCGTAAAAGCGATAGCGGAAAAGGCGATGGAGCAGGGTAACGGCATCATGCGGCTGGCGCCGAACTGGGTGCCGCGGTCGTTCTGCGTGCCGGGCCGGCGGATCAAGCTGCATCCGGACGATTATTACGCCCTGGGCGGCGAGCGCGGCGGGATCGACGAGCGCTGGTTTTCCTCCACGACCCCGGCGGACAACGGCCCCTTGACCTCGCCGAACGAGGGACTCAGCTTCATCGTGTTCCAGGACAACGGCCGCGCCGAGCAGATCCTGCTGCGCGAGGCGATCGACGAGCTCAAGGGCGTGATCGTCGGCGAGCGGATCTGGAGGGAGCACGGCCGCTGGCCGATGTATTCGAAGTTTTTCGACAACCAGGGGGCGCTGCCGCACCATATCCATCACCGCGACGAGCACGCCCGCCTGACCGGCCAGTTGGGCAAGCCCGAGGCCTATTACTTCCCCCCCCAGGTGAACAACCACGGCGGGGATTTTCCCTACACGTTTTTCGGCCTGAATCCGGGCGTTACCCGCCGGCAGGTCCGCGAGTGCCTCCAGAACTTCCTCCGGGGCGACAACAAGATCACCAACATCTCGCGGGCCTATCGCCTGGAGGTGGGCACCGGCTGGGACGTCCCGCCCGGCGTGCTGCACGCCCCGGGCAGCCTGTGCACCTATGAGCCGCAGAAGGCCTCGGATGTCTTTGCCATGTACCAGTCGCTGACCGGCAACCAGATCGTCCCCAAGGAGCTGCTCTGGAAGGACACGCCCCCGGACAAGCTCGAGGACGTGGATCATCTGCTGGCGGTGATCGACTGGGACCTGAACGTGGATCCGAATTTCGCCCAGAAGCACTTCATGAGGCCCCGGCCCGCGCGGCCCGAAAAGGAAATGGAGCAGGAAGGCTACCGCGAGAACTGGATCTGCTACCAGTCGGAGGCCTTTAGCGCCAAGGAGCTGACCATCCTGCCGGGGGCGACCGTGACCATCCGGGACAGCAGCGCCTACGGCATGATCATGATGCAGGGGCACGGCACCCTGGGCGTCTGGCCGGTCGAGACGCCCACGATGATCCGCTACGGCCAGTTGACCTACGACGAGTTTTTCGTGAGTGAGCAGGCGGCCCAGGCGGGCGTGAAGATCAGCAATCCCTCGAAGGCGGACCCGATCGTGATGCTCAAGCACTTCGGGCCGCAGAATCCGGACCTGGTCATTCAGTAAAGCACACCGCGCGGCCCGCCGGCTTCGGTCTGGCATGCCGGCGACACAGGCAGCAACAAGGAGAGTTGATGGCGAAAAGAAAGGCAAGGCGGCCGGATGCGGCGCTGGCGGATCTGATCAAGATATCCAACCTGACCGGCCGGGATCCGCGGCTGGTGGTCGGCGGCGGCGGCAACACCTCGGTCAAGACGACCGACGGCCGCTATATGTACGTCAAGGCCAGCGGCACGGCCCTCAAGGACATGGATGCCGGCCGGGGCTGGCGGCGATTGAAGCTGAATGAGGTGCTGGCCATTCTCGACGATGCGGCCCTGGCGGCGCTGGAGACCAATGCGCGGGAGACCGAGATCGTGCGGCGGCTGCTGGCGGCCTGCGCCGACGATATGCCGGCATCGTCGCGCCCCTCGGTGGAGTCGTCCCTGCACGCCATGCTCGGTCGCCACGTCATCCACCTGCATCCAACGGCGATCGGCTCCTATGTCAATGCCAAACAGGGCAGACAGCAGCTGGAGAAGATCTTCGCAAAGGAATCCTATCCGCCCTTGTGGGTGCCGTATGCCGATCCGGGCTTCACCCTCGCCCGGCGGATCCAGCGGCTGCTGGCGACCTATCGAAAACAGTACGGCCGGCACCCGTCGATCATGATCCTGGAAAAGCACGGGCTGTTCGTGACGGCCGAAACGGCCGACGCGGCGGTGCGCCTAGTGCGCCGCGTGATTGGCCGCTGCCGGAAACCCCTGCTCGAACCGAAAGTGCCCCCGGCCGGCCCGGTGTCGGCCGAGGACATCATCGCCGCCCAACTGGCCATCCGCGGCGCGTTGCAGGCCGCGACCGGTCAGTATCTGCCGGTGCGGCATTACCTTAATAACACGGTGGCCGCCTTCCAGGCACGGCCGGATGCCGCGGCGCTGCTGGAGGCCGGGCCGTTGGCGCCGGACGAGATGGTGTATGCCAACGGCCCGCCGGTGTTCGCCCCCGACGCCGGCAAACAGACCCTTGAGAGGGTGATCCAGCGCCGCCTGGCCAAGGCGCTCAAGGCGCCGGCCGCCTTCGTGGTGCGGCCGTTGGGATTGTTCGTGGCCACCGAGCCGGGCCAGATGGAAACGGTCCGCGATCTGGCCTACGGCTCGATGTACATCCGCAGCCAGGCGGCGCGGTTCGGCGGCGTCAAGGCCCTGAACCGGCGGGAGCAGGATTTCATCAATATCTGGGAGGCGGAAAGCTATCGCCGGCAACTGGCGGCCGGCGCCGCGGCCGGATCGCTCAAGGATCGCATCGCGGTGGTCACCGGCGCGGCCAGCGGCCTGGGACGCAGCATCGCCGTCGGTCTGGCGCGCTGCGGCATGATGGTGGCGCTGGCCGACGTCGATGCGTCGGCGGCCGCCGAGACGGCCGGTCTGATTGGCCGTGACCATCCCCGGGCGGCGCTGCTGGTCCTGCCGTGCGATGTGACCAGCGAGGCCTCGGCGCGACAGGCGTACCGGCGGTTGCTGAACGAGTGGGGCGGCCTGGACGTCCTGGTGAACGCGGCGGGGGTCGCCCCGGCCGGACCGCTGACGGACCTGCCGGTGGACCGCTGGCGAAAGGCCCTCGAGATCAACCTGACCGGATATTTCCTGATGGCCCAGCAGGCGGCGCGGATCCTGATCGACCAGGGGATCGGCGGGAGCATCATCAACCTGAGCTCCAAGTCGGGCCTGGAGGCCAGCAGGGAGAACACGCCTTACAACGCCACCAAGGCGGGTGAGATCCACATGGCCCGCGGCTGGGCGATGGAGCTGGGCGAACACGGCATACGGGTCAACAGCGTCTGTCCGGGAAACGTATTCGAGGGATCGAAGATCTGGAATCCGCAGTATATCCGCTCCTGCGCCAAAAAGTACGGGATCCAGCCCGACGAGGTGATACCCTACTACGTGAACAAGACGATCCTCAAGCGCCAGATCAAGGGCCAGGACATCGCCGACGCGATCGTGTTTCTGTGCTCCGACCAGGCGCGGACCATCACCGGCCAAACGCTGGTGGTCGACGGCGGCCAGGTCATGGTTCGTTAGTTTCCCGCCTGTCGCGGGGGGATGATAACGGTTGTAATCGATACGCCGGTTGGTGCGGCTGGCCGGCTTGTACGGCCGGGCCTTTCGGCTATCGGACCGCCTGCTCCGGATCCTGTCGGATCATTCCTTATCGGGCGTGGGGGGATTTCCTGAATCGCCGCGGCTTATTTCCCGATAGGTGAAAGTATTCGCATGGTTGGCAAGGGAGGGTATTTCGGTCGGGCGGTACTGTGTCTCGGAGTCGGGCATGGGCAAAAACAGCGAGTCCATCTCGTTGAGGATGCGCTGGCAGTTCTACCGGGCGCGGTACAGCACGCCGGCCCTGCTCTCGCGTTGCGACGAAAAACGGGCCATCGGCCTGGTGACCGCCATCCACGCGGCGATCACCATCATCACGATCAGCGGCCTGGCGTGGCTGACGGATCTTCCCTTGTTGTTTCCGGCGCTGGGGCCCTCGACGTTTATCCTGTTCAGCAATCCCCTGTCCATCGCCGGCGCTCCCCGCAGCGTGATCGGCGGCCATCTGCTCTGTTTGGGCTGCGGATACGGCAGCTGGCACCTGGTCAGCTGGCTGGTCGGCTCTCCGGTGGGGATCGACACCGGCGGGGGGCCGCTGTATCTCAGCGCCGCGCTGGGCCTGGCCCTGGGCGCGCTGCTGCTGGTTCGGTTGAACTGTCCGCATCCACCCGCCTGTGCCAGCAGCCTGGTGGTGGCCCTGGGGATGGTCACTCACCTCGGGGACATGCTCCTGATGGGACTGGTTGTGATCTGGATGACCTTCCAGGCGATCCTGCTCAACCGTTTCGCCGGACTGCCGGTACCGTTCTGGTCCGCCACGCCTCGCGAGAAGTACCTCTAGCCGACATGTGCCCCAAGGGGGGATCCCGGGACCGGGGGATTCGGTCGTCGTCGTAATTCATTATCGGACAACGGCATAGCCCCAAATCTTCCGTCTTCGTTTTGTTTGCTACCTTCGGCATATTCCCTCCGCATTTGATCCGAGCCGTCCAAAATCCCGCGCCGCGGGGCCGGCGGCCGCGATTTTTCTTGCAACGGTCTGCAATTTCAGGGATAATGAACGTACGATCCATGGGGACGGGTTTCGGTGGCGCCCGCCGGGCGAGACCGAAAGGAACAGTAAGGTACGCCCCGGACCTGCCCAAAAGGCAGGCAGGGGGAGAGTCGATCGCCGGGATCCATCAAAGGGGGTATCCCGGGCGGGGCGGTCGGCGTTTGGCCAGCCACACGCGCTATGATCATCCAGACAATCGCCCACACCTAGACAACAGGAGTACAGGCATGAAGCGCCATCGACGTGTATCCGGCCGCGCGGCGGCATCTCGGCGAATTCGGTCGAAGCATCCTCGGGCCTTGCGGGTCGAGCCTCTGGAGAACCGGGTGCTGCTGTCGGTCATCGATTCGCTGCGGATCACGGAACTGATGTACAATCCGGCCGATCCGCCGGCGGGTAGCACCTTCGGCAACGACCAGTTCGAATTCATCGAGCTGAAGAACATCGGCGCCGAAACCATCAGCCTGACCGGCGTGAAGTTCCAGCAAAAAGACTACAGCGATCCCGGCGAACCCGTTGACATGCAGGGGATCAATTTCGATTTCACCGGCAGTGCCGTCACCTCGCTGGCCCCCGGCCAGTTCGTGCTGGTCGTACGCAACACGGCCGCGTTTCAGGAACGCTACGGGACCGGGCTGAATTCCCGGATCGCCGGGCAATACGGCAGCACCAATCCCGCTCTGGACGACAAGCTCAGCAACGACGGCGAGCACCTGCTGTTGCTGTACGATCCGGCCGGCGGCACCGAAGAAGTCATCCAGGAATTCAAATACAACGACAGCTGGTATCCGGTAACCGACGGGATCGGCTTTTCCCTGCAGATTATCGATCCCCTTGAGGACGACCTGGACGAATGGGACAGTCCCGACGGCTGGCGGCCCAGCGGCGCCATGCACGGCACGCCCGGCCAGGATGACGTCGTCTCGCGGCAGGTGATCATCAGCGAGCTGCTGGCCCATTCGCATGCGACGGAACCGGACTGGATCGAGTTCTACAATCCCAACGATACGCCGGTCGACATCGGTCACTGGTACCTCAGCGACAGCAACCTCAAGCCCGACCTGGACGATCCGGATCCCGGCCAGTGGGACTACGGCTACACCAAATTCGTCATCCCCGCCGGCTCGATTATTCCCGCCCACGGATATCTCGTTCTGGACGAGAACACCCATTTCGGCGTGGCGGGCAATTTCGGAGCCAACCAGCCCTTTCAGTTCAGCGACGACGGGGAGGGCGTGTACCTCAGCTCGGCGAACGCCGCCGGAACGCTGACCGGATATTTCGAGCAGCGCGAGTTCGGGGCCTCCGAGACGGGCGTATCCTTCGGTCGCTACGAGAAGAGCACCGACACCTATAATTTCGTGGCCATGGCCGAGCCCACGCCGGGCCAGCCGAATTCCGATCCCAAGGTCGGCCCGGTGGTCATCAGCGAGATCATGTACAATCCGGCGCCCGGCGATCTGGCCAGCCAGGAGCTCGAATACATCGAGCTGACCAATATCACCGCCCTGCCGGTGATCCTGCAGGACTTCGACGTCGAATCCGGCGTGACCAGTCCCTGGAAGTTCACCCAGGGCATCGATTACACCTTCCCGCTGGCAACCACGATTCCCGCCTACGGCACTCTGATCGTGGCCAAGAATCCCGCCGCGTTCACCGCCCACTACGGCGTGATCCCCGGCGTGCAGGTCTTGGGGCCGTTTGCCAACGACACCAACCTGAGCAACAACGGCGAAAAGCTGGACCTGGCCAAGGCCGGCGAGATCCCCACGGAGGACCAAAACGGCGACGGTGTGATCAACGAGCTGGACCGCGTCTATATCCGCCTGGAACGCGTCAATTACGACGATAAGGCCCCCTGGCCCACCGCGGCCGACGGCCAGGGCAAGGCGCTGGTGCGCATCGACAACACCCAATACGGCAACGATCCGGTCAACTGGACCGTCGCCGACCCCCTCAATACGGCCCCCGTCATCACGGCGTTCACCGTCCAGCCGGATCCGGCCACCCAAGGTAGCCCCCTTACCCTGACCGCCACCGTCGTCGATGACGGCGACGTCGTCAGCCGGGTCGAGTTCTACCGCGACACGAACGACAACGGCGTCTGGGAGGCAGGCCTAGATACGCTGCTGGCCGTCGATACGAACGGCGGCGACGGCTGGAGCTGGACGGGGCTGATCACGCCCAGCGAGCTGGGCACGCAACGCTACTTCGCCCGGGCCCAGGATGACGATCTGTTCTGGAGCCCAACCGCGATCGTTGCCGGCCTGGTTAACGCCGCCCCGACCATCGGCTCGCTGACAGCGGAGCCCGATCCGGTCGTTCGCCCCGGAACCCTTACCCTGACGGCCCATGATGTCGCCGACGCCGACGGGACGATTCTGCAGGTCGAATTCTACCTCGATGCCGATCAGGATCAGCAGTTTGACGCCGCCGCGGACACCCTGCTGGGCGTGGACAATTTTGGCGACGACGGCTGGATCTGGTCCGGCGCCACCGGCAGTTTCGCTACAGGCGAGCAGTGGTTCTTCGCCCGGGCCAAGGATACCCAGGCGGGCGTCAGCGCCGCCGCGGGCGTCTCGATCACCGTGGCGGACCCGAATATCCCGCCGACGATCGGATCGCTGCTGGATCAGCCCGATCCGGTCACCCAGGGACAAATGCTGACCTTGACCGCCGGGGGCGTACAGGATACCGATGGGACCGTCGTCCGGGTTGAGTTCTATCATGACCTAAACGCCAGCGGCAGCCTGGAAGTCGATCTGGACATCCTGTTGGGGACCGATACCAATGGCCTTGACGGCTGGAATTACGCGTTTGACAGCGCCTCGTTGCCGGGCGGTGCCAACGGCTACTTCGCCCGGGCCCAGGACGACGGCGGCGACTGGAGCGCGACCGTCGAGTGCCAGGGATTCGTCATTTCGGCCAACGCCGCCCCCACGATCGGTTCGCTGGATGCCGGGCCCGACCCGGTCAAGCAGGGCCAGACGCTGACCCTGACGGCCCAGCAGGTTCAGGATACCGATGGAACGGTCGTGCAGGTGGAGTTTTACCGGGATGCGAATCATAATGGCGTTCTGGATGTCACGGTCGATACGGTGCTGGGCGTCGACACCGATCCGAACGGCGGCTGGAGCTGGAGCGGTGCCACGACCGGATTCGACCTGGGGGCGAATCGGTATTTCGCCCGGGCCCGGGATGACGGCGGCGGCTGGAGCGCTGCGGCGGCCGCGACCGGCCAGATCGATCCGGCCAATATCCCCCCGACCATCGGCTCGGTGACGGACGCGCCCGATCCGGTCAACCTGGGCTCGACGTTGACCCTGACGGCGCTGAACGTCGCGGATACCGATGGTACGGTTGTGCAGGTGGAGTTCTACCATGACAGCAACCAAAACGGCACGCTGGATGTCGGCAGCGACAGCCTGCTCGGCGTGGACACGCAGGGCCAGGACGGCTGGAGCTGGACCGGCTCGACCGCCGGATTGACCGTCGGGTCCCATCGCTACCTGGCCCGCGCCGTCGACAACGAATCGGCCGTCGGCAATGTCGTCGAGACCACCGGCGAGGTCCTGCTGCTGAATGCCCCGCCGACGATCGACACCCTCGAGCACGATCCGAATCCGGTCTTTCAGGGCGGGCAGTTTTCCCTGCGGGCCGAGGGCGTATCCGATCCGGACGGCACGGTGGAACGTGTCGAGTTCTACCGCGACAACGGTGATGGCTTCTGGCAGGACGGCGCGGAGATCCTGCTGGGCGTCGATGCCGACTCCGGCGGCGGCTGGAGCTGGACGGCCGATAGCGGCTCGCTGGCCCTGGGCGATTACGTCTATTTCGCCCGCGCCCAGGACGACCAGTCCTCCTGGAGCGATCCGGCGGCCGTGACCGCCACGGTCGAGCAGTTTTTCGTCCTGGCCGAGCTCGGCGTGGTCAACAAGGTCGTGTACGCCGACGGCGACGATTCCCAGGTGACCGTCAACCTGAAGAACTGCACGGCGCGACTGTTCTTCGACACGGCCGATCCGGACGTCGTCCAAAACAAATCCACTCTAACCATCAATGGCAACGGCGATCTGGTGCGCATCGAGCTGGTCCAGGCCGGACCCGGCGCCCAGATCAAGATCGCCGCCAAGGGCGGTTCCGACGGGCTGGCCGAGCTGGGCGGCATCGTGGGCGAGTCCCTGGATGCCCTGGCCGCCAAGACGGTGAATCTGACCGGCCCGATCGATCTGGACGGCGCCCTGGGCACCGTCCAGCTGCACGATATTCTCGACGGGGTGTCCGTCACCGCCGACCAGTCGGCCGCCAAGGGATTCTCCCTGAAGGCCAACCAAATCGGCAGCGACGTGATCTTCGAACTGGCCGGCCGGGTCGCCTCCTTCCAGGCGGTCCGCTACGAAAGCGGCCTGCTGCAGGCCGACAGCGTCGGGAAGGTCAAGATCGCCAGCGACGACTTCGGCGCCTCCATCAAGGCGCTAACCGGCGGCATCGACGGCGTGCAGACCGCCGGCAACATCACCGGCCGCCTGATCGCCGGGATCGATATCGGCAAGGTGAAGAGCAAGCTGGGCGGCTTTCTCGGCGCCGCCCGCGCCGGCGATACGATCGGCCTGATCCAGGTTCTAAATCTGGACGGCGCCGTCCTCAGCGCCGGCGGGACCATCCAGAAGGTCTCGGTCAAGCAGGACGTCGTCGATTCCTATATCATGGGCGGCTACGACATCGGAACGGACGGGGCCTTCGGCGTCCAGGAAGCCGGCGGCGGCGATTGGCTCGGCAACGGCCAGGTCAACCAGGTCATCGTCAAGGGGATGTTCTCGGAAAGTTATATCACCGCCGGCGTGGAACCGCCGATCTATCCGGACGGGGCCGTCCCCTCGCCCAGCGTGCCGGAACCGGTGGACTCCGGCGTCATCGGCAAGATCAAGTTCGGCGGCGTCGATCTCCAGAATGCCGAGAACATCTTCGGCCTGTTCGCCAAGACCGAGATCAATCCCTTCAAGATCGGCAAGCAGCTCGCCCAGACCGAGGGATTGTTCCACGTTGACGCCGGCATCTGAGAACGCCCGGCGAATCCGCCGACCGGGGCAGGCAAGGGTGTTTTCTCGCCAGGGAGGGCATCTTCTCGGGCAGGCCGGTTTCGCCTTGCTAATCCGGAGTGACCTTGGGGATGGCATCCGCAGGCAATTTACCGGCAACCTGTTGCCCTTTGTGCAGGTTCAGTATGAACCGTCAACTCGCCCAACGAGACCGCGTCGAACAAGGGGTGGCAATGCCACCTCAGAATGAGCCGTCAACAGGCCCGCCCACCTCGCGTCGATCTGTTGGTGCGAAGCACCTTGTCGCCTGTATACAGAATATAGAGCCCGATGACCGCGGAGGCAATATATCCCGTCCACGTCCAGCGCATGATGGCCCCAACGCCCCAACGATCCGCCAGCACGCCGATCAGCAAAAATGCCAGGCTGGCCACTCCCCAGGTTCCCCCGGCCGACAGCGCCATCCGTCCGCCCAGGTTCAACCCCCGCGAGAAACGGGCGGCCATGACCATGAGCGGATAGGCCGCCATGACGCAAAATCCGCCGGGGACCAGAAACCAGGCGGCCAGCCGGTGCTTCATGAACAGTAAATGGGCCAATAAGAAGGGTACGCCCAGAAGCAGGGCCAGCGCACAGGTGCCGATGCTGCTGCGCCCGCGGGAGACCGTCGCCCAAAACAAGGTTCCCGACACGGCGCCGGCCACGAAGAGCATGTTGGAAAAACCGCCGTGTTCCAGGGTGTATCCCAGTTCCTCCAGACGGGTCGGCAGCAGTCCCATGATCGCCGTCGTGGCGATCGAGGCCGGGATGGTCATCAGCCAGATCGGCCAGAACGACGCGCGATGGCGTTCGGCGGGACGGGCATCCGCCGCCGGCGCGGTTTCTTCCGCCGCCAGCGGCACCTTCAGCAGCACCATCACCGCGACCGCCGCCAGGGATATCAGGCCTATTGCCTCCAGGCCCCAAAGGCCCCAGCGGGCCACCAGCAGGGTGGATATCCAGGCGCCCATTCCAATACCCAGCATGCCGCCGATCATAAACACCGCCGTGCTGGTCGAGGCGCCGATATCCTTCAGGGCGTGAATCGCCCGGAATCCTTCCGGGTGGACCAGGCCGGTGCCGAATCCGCTGATCACGATCAGCGTGAAGATCCAGATCTCTCTCCGGCCGGCGTCCGGCACGAACGCCAGCAGGCACAAGCTCGTCGACAGAATCATTCCCAGCGGCAAAAAGAACGGCTTGATCTGGTTGCTGCGCAGGTGGCCGACCAGCAGTTGCGATCCGTTGCATACGATGTACAGGGTGGTGATCAGCGCCGCTCCGGTTACCAGCGGCAGTCCGAATTCGCTGCGCAGCCGCGGCAAAAGGGCCGGCACCATCCCGACAAACATGTCCGCCAGGAAATGGAGGGCGGTCACCGTCAGCAGTTGGGACCATTGCAATGTCTTGGTGGGACTGTTCAATAAAGCGGCTCGTCCATCGGCCGTTTGATGCCGGTGTATTTCAAAAAATTATGATCGCGGCGCGTCGGTGGCTGTCCGGGTAATCGTCGGCGGTGTCGAAATCAATCCGCGGGAATCGCCAGCAGCCGGCGCAATTCACTCCAGGTGCCGACCGTATCCCCGGCGGCGCCCCCGGCGGGCGGTATCGCCCCGTCATGGACCTGACCCGGCAATTGCAACTGCACCGTCCGCCAGCCAAGCCGGTTGGGGGCCAGGAAATCCTTGGCCGGGTTGTCCGCGACGTACAGGCACGCCGGCGCCGGGCATTGCAGGGTGCGGCTCATGATGTCAAAGGCCTGCGGCGCCGGCTTCCAGCAATCGCGGCCCAGCTCTTCCGTGTAAATGATATGGTCGAAATACGGCGGGAGCCCCAGGGCCTCGACCTTGAGTCGCTGGGCCGGCAGGAATCCGTCCGTGATCAGGCCCAGCCGATACCGCGGGCGGAGCCGGCTAAGTGACTGCCCCACCTCGACTTCGAGCGACAAGTCCGGCCGGTGCCCCCGGTAGATCGCCACCAGCCGGGCGATTTCCTCCGGCGAATCCCGCCGGCCCATCCGCCGCAGGACGGCGTTGAACACCCGGCGGCGGTCGCCCTGCTCGAACTGCCGCCAGAGCAGCGCGAATATCCTGTCCGGGTTCCAATCGCCGCCAGCTAGATCGGCGGCGATCACGCGGTAGCCGCTGCGGACGTAATCCCGCTCCGGATACAGCGTATCGTCCAGATCAAACACCACGGCCCGTATTGTCTGCGCTACATCACTCATTTAATCGCCGCAATCTCGTTGGGCATATCGACAGTTCATACTGAGGTGGCGTCACCACCATCTGTTCGCCACGAACTGCCGGGTGTGACAAGCGATTCTCGCCAGTGCGCAGCGACCAGCGGGAGCGTCAAACGTGACAGTAGATCGCGGCGATCTGAAAAAATCGCCGCAATCTCGTTGGGCATATCGACGGTTCATTCTGAACCTGCATCTTATGCGAGATACAAATCGTACCATCAAATCGCCGCGGGTGGCACCGCCACCCCTTGTTCGCCGCGGTCGCTTGCCGCGACGGGCAATTCGCCGCGGTCCGGTTGTTGTTTGGCGTCAGAATCCAGAGAAAAATCGTTTGGGCAAACGGACAAATTGGGGCAACCAGGGGGGCAATTTGAACGTCTGGGGTCCCAGGCGATTTTTCTCGTCGGAATATATATTATTGTATATCCAAAAAATCTATATTATACTGGGAAATAGCAATCTAGAGAACACCCTTGGTGCTCGGAACGTCCCGCACGCGGGGATCGAGACGGACCGCCTGGGCCAGACTGCGGCCCAGGGCCTTGAAGATCGCCTCGGCCATGTGGTGATTGTTCGAGCCGTAGGGGACCGTCACGTGGATGTTCATCCGGGCGGCGTGGGCCAGGCCGCGCAGGAACTCCGCCACCAGCTCCGCGTCGAAGTCCCCGATCTTGGCGGCGCGAAACTGCACCTTGTAGATGAAGCCGCCCCGGCCGGAGATGTCGATGGTCACCTGGGCGAGACTGTCCTCCATGGGCACGGACGACCAGCCGAAACGGCTGATCCCCTTCTTGTCACCCAGCGACTGCTCGAGGGCCTGACCCAGGCAGATGGCCACGTCCTCGACCGTGTGGTGGGCGTCGACGTGCATGTCGCCCTGGGCCCGGACCACCAGATCGAACAGGCCGTGGCGGGCCAGGTGGCTGAGCATGTGGTCGAAGAACCCGCTGCCGGTCTCGATCTCATACTGCCCGCGGCCGTCCAGGTCCAGTTCCAGCTCGATCTGGGTTTCCTTCGTCTTCCGCTCGATGGTCGCCGTTCGCTTCGCCATGATTCACCCTTGCCTAATGATCTCCTCCAGGGCCTCCCGCAGGGCGTCGTTCTGGGCGGACGTCCCCACGCTGATCCGCAACTTGTCGGCCAGGCCCTCCTGGTTGAAGTATCGGACATAAATGTTTCGTTCGGTGAGTTTCTCGTAGACTTTCCGGGCCGGCGGCCGGGAAATGGCCGCCAGCAGGAAGTTCGTCCGGCTATCTCCGACGCCGAATCCCAGCTCGCCCAGGGCGATCCGCAGCCGTTCCCGTTCGTCGATGATCCGGCGGACGTTCCGGTCGAAATAATCGCGGTCCCGGATGGCGGCGGTCGCTGCCGCCTGGGCGGCGATGTTGACGTTGTAGGAATCCTTCACCTTGATCATGGTCTCGATGATGCGTTTGGCGCCGATGACGTACCCGAACCGCATCCCCGCCAGGGAATAGCCCTTGCTCATGCTCCGCAGGATCACGACGTTGGGGCATTCCGCCAGCAGCCGCAGGCAGTTGTCCTCGGCGAAATCCACGTAGGCCTCGTCGATCAGCAGCACGTGGTCGAGCCGGCCGGCCAGCTCCGCGATCCGATCGACCGGCACGAAGCTGGCCGTCGGGGCGTTGGGATTGCACAGGATGGTCAACCCGGCGGCGGTCTCGGATAGGGCCTCCGGAATCGCGTAATCGGCGCCGAAGGGTATCTCCCGCACGCCGGCGTCCTGGATGGCCGCCAGGACCGGATAGAGCGAATAGGTCGGAACCGGATAGGCCAGCGGCCGCCGGGGCCCGCAGCAGCAGCGCACCAGGATCGCCAGCAGCTCGTCGCCGCCGTTGCCGGCCATGATCATCTCCGGCTCGACGCCGTGCACCGCCGCCGCCGCCCGGCGAAACTCGTCCCAGAGGACCGGCGGATAACGCCGCAACGACTCGCCGTCCAACCGGGCCAGGGCCTCGAACACCTTGGGACTGGGCGGATAGGGATTCTCGTTCGTATTGATCTTGATCGCCGAGCGGTCCGCCGGCTGATAGCCGGGCGTGTAGGCCGCCAGCGCCTCGACGTTGTCACGAAACCAGGGACTCATATTTGGGTACCTTCTATTGAACGCTCCCTAGCCCTCCACCCGCCGCGAGACGGACCGGGCGTGGGCATCCAGGCCTTCGGCGTTCGCCATCGCTTCAATGGCCTTCGCCGCGTTTTGCAATGCCTGCTCATCGTAGCCGATGACGCTCGTTTGCTTGATAAAATCATTCACGTTCAGGGCGCTGAAGAATCGCGCCGATCCGCCCGTCGGCAGGGTGTGCGACGGGCCCGCCAGATAATCGCCCGTGGCCACCGGCGTGTGATGCCCAATGAACATCGCGCCGGCATTGACAACCCGCTCGGCGATCGCCTCACTATCCCGGCATTGGACCTGCACGTGTTCCGCGGCGAACTCGTTGGCCAGTTCCACCAGTTCGTCAATATCCCGCGTTACCACCGCCCGGCAAAACTCCGCCACACATTGTCGGGTGTTTTCGGATCGCCCCAGTTGGTCCAGTTGCGTATCCAACTGTTTGGCCACGGCGGCGGCGAGGGATTCCGAATCGGTCAGCAATACGGCGCTGCCCGGTGCGTGTTCCGCCTGGCTAAGCATGTCGGCGGCCACCCAGGCCGGATTGGCCGAGTCGTCCGCCAGGATCAGCACCTCGCTGGGCCCGGCGAAGCTGTCGATATCGACCAGGCCGTAGACCTCCTTTTTGGCCAGCTGCACCCACCAGCCGCCGGGGCCGACGATCTTGTCCACTTTTGGAATCGTTTTCGTACCAAATGCCAAGGCCGCCACCGCCTGGGCGCCGCTGATCCGATACACCTCGGTTATTCCCAGCTCCCAGCAGACGCCCAGGATATCCGGATGGATGCTGTTGTTGTGTTCCGGCTTCGGGGCGCTGATTACGGCGATTTCTTTTACACCGGCTACCTGGGCCGGCACGGCCGTCATCACCGCCGTCGAGACCAGCGGCGCCGACGCCCCCGGCACGCACACGCCCACCCGCCGGATGGGCCGATAGCGCACGCCCAGCCGCACGCCGTCTTGCGTCCAGTCGTCGATATGCTTGACCTTGATGGCTTCCTGGTACTCCCGAACGTTTGCTATCGACTGCCGCAGGGCCGCCAGCAGTTCCGGATCCATTCGCTCGTGGGCCTCCTGCAGTTGCGGTTCGGGAACGCGAAATTCCCGGGGCTCCAGTTCGACCCGGTCGATCCTGGCGGTCAGCTCCGCCAGCGCCGCGTCTTTGCCGCTTCGCACCTGGGCGACGATCTGGCGGACCTGCTCCAGCCGCCGGGTATCGTCCAGTAGTGCCGCCTGGAGGGTCAGCTTGCCGAGCAGTTGCCGCCATTGCGACCTGAAATCGGCCTGGCGGGTCTGTACGATTTTCAGGTTACCCATCGTTTCTTGCTCCCACTATCCGCCAAAAGCGGTATTATAGGGCGGTTATGACGGATCGCCAAGAAAAAGCCGACCGGCCCGGCACCGGGCCGGATTCAGGGCCGGATTCGGAGCCGCAGCCCAATCCGGATCCGCTGGGCCGCTATTGCCGGCAGATGAATTTCCCGCCCATCGGCCGCCGCGGCCAGGAGCGCCTGGCCGCCAGTTGCGTCGTGCTGATCGGCTGCGGGGCCCTGGGGGCGCAGCTGGCCGGGATGATCGTCCGGGCCGGCGTCGGGCGACTGACCATCGTGGACCGCGATTATCTCGAGCTGAACAACCTCCAGCGGCAGACCCTCTTCGACGAGCAGGATGTCGAGCGGAACCTGCCCAAGGCCGCCGCCGCCGCCGACAAGCTCCGCCGGATCAATTCCCAGGTCGAGATCAGCCCCATCATCGCCGATGCCAACCACGAGTCGATCGAACAATTCGTCCAGGGCGCCGATCTGATCCTCGACGGCACGGACAATATGCAGACCCGCTTCCTGATCAACGACGTGGCGATCAAGAACCACATCCCCTGGATATACGGCGCCTGCCTGGCGGCCGCCGGGATGGCGCTGGTGATCCTGCCGGCCGGGCGCCCCTGCCTGCGCTGCCTGATCGAGAGCCCGCCGGCGCCGGGCGAGATGGCCACCTGCGAGACCGCCGGCATCCTGGCCCCGACCGTTGCCCGCGTCGCCGCCTTCCAGCTCGCCGAGGCCCTGAAGATCCTGACGGGAAATATGCAGGCACTCAACCGCAACTTCTATAGCTTCGATCTCTGGCTAAATCGCACCAGCGAAATGGCTATCAAGCCTCTGCCGGCCGATTGCCCCTGCTGCGGCGAGCGAAAATTTGATTTTCTGGCCGGGGCTGGCTCGCTGGGCACCATCAGTCTGTGCGGCCGCCAATCCGTGCAGGTCCGCCCCCGCCGGGCCGATCTGAAGCTCGATCTGGCGGACCTGGCCCGGCGGCTGCGGGACGCCGGCCGCGTCGTTGTGAATCCGTTCCTGCTGCGGTTGGAACTGCCCGGCCGCGAGATCACGATCTTTCCCGACGCCCGCGCCATCGTCAAGGGGACCAGCAGCATCGACGAGGCCCGCAGCCTCTATGCCAAGTACGTCGGCCATTGATACGTGCGAACAAGGCCCGCGAGCCGTGCCGCCATCATTCGGTCGGCCGGATCGGTTCGAAAGGGAATTTTCTGACATGAAAAGCGTGCGGGCTTTACTCTACCAAAACCTCGCCAACCTGCTCGAGGCCGGCCTGCCCCTGTTGCGGGCACTGGAAAGCGCTTCGTCCGGCATTCGCGGCAAGATGGCCCGGCGGTTCGGGTCGCTGGCCGAGACGATTCATGACGGCAGCAGCCTGGCCGATGCCATGCGTCAACACCCCAGGAATTTTGGGCGTTTGGATGTCATCGCGATCGAGGTCGGCGAGACCTCCGGCCAATTGCCCCAGGTCCTGGGACGGCTGGCGGACTGGTATCGGTTCCGCCGGCGCCTGCGCGACATCATCCTGTCCGGTCTAATGCTGCCTGGCCTGCTGGTGCACGCCGCGGCGTTTCTTGTGCCCTTGCCGCCGCTGATCATAGGACAAACCAACGGCACCCAATATGTAATCGCGGTCGTCCGGACGCTCCTGCCGTTGTACCTGGTGATCGTTGCGATCGCGGCGATTCGACGTTTTACACCCGAGACCGGAGTACCGCGCCGGATTATCGACGGGATAATGCTCCGGGTGCCGGTGCTGGGCAGGGGCCTGCGCGACCTGGCCTTGAGCCGCTACTGCCGCGCGTTTGGCCTGATGCTGTCGGCGGGCGTCTCCGGCGTGCGGGCCGCCGAGTTGGCCACTGAATGTGCCGGCAACGCTGCGGTCGCCCGCCGGGTTGGCGGCGCCGCCGAGTCGGCCGGCCGGGGGGGCCTCTTTTGCGAGGGATTCGCCGCCAACCTGCCCGTCGAGTTTTTGGCGTCCTGGCGGATCGGTGAGGAGACGGGCAACCTGGACAAGACCAGCGGCCGCCTGGGAGATCTGTACGCCGAGTCCGCCGAGACGGCACTCAAGGAGTTCGCCCGCTGGCTGCCGAGGATCGTGTATTTTCTGGTGATGCTGTGGATGGCGGCCGCCGTCCTGCGATTGGCCGCCGGAACGCTGGTCCCCCAGTTGCCTTGATCCGCATTTTTCGGGACACAGACAGCGTGCTGCGGGCTAGTTGATCCTAAACGTTGGCAGGCGTCAGGAAGCTCAGGTGATGATTGGCGTGCAGGATATGCAGTTTGAGCCACTGGTCGCGGGTCAGCGTGCCGAAAAAGGGCGAAGGATGCAGTTGCGGCTGGACCTTCAATCTCTCGAGCAGGTCCTTGAGGCCCTGAACCGCCGCGGCCGCGTCGCCGCCGGGTGGGGGGACGAGCTTATCGGGAATGGCGATTCCTTCCGGGATCGGCTCGCCCTGCAGGAGCTTATGCAGGAGCCGCCGGCCGACGAAGACCCGCACGAACCAGGGCACCTTGTCGGCAAATCCTTCCAGCGAGCCCCGCACGAAGTATGCCAGGTGGTCGCAGACCTGCGCTAGATCCCACTGTCCCGCCTTTTCGTATCCGCCGCCCGCCAACCGGTCCAGTTCCGCGATAATGTCATCCAGACTGCTCAGATGCAATTGCCGCCGCGTCATGATCTGCTCCTAGCGTAATTCACTGCTTGCGATAATCAGGGCCGCCCGCCGGATCGTCCGTCCGAACCGTCCGGGCGGGACGTTGCCGTTTACGGTACCCCGTATTCGGCCAGATACCCCTCCATGCGGCCTTTCATCGCGTCATCGATATGGACGACGCCGTCGATTTCCCTTTGGTGTAGGTACTGGATGATCTGCCTGACATCGACAATGGAGTGCACCGGCAGGCCGAATTCCTGTTGGATCTCCTGGATCGCCGAGAGTTCGCTCTGACCCCGCTCGCGGCGGTCGACCGAGACGATCACACCGATTACCTTTGGATTGCCGCCGGCCCGGAGGATCTCCAGCGATTCTCGCACGCTGGTGCCGGCCGTGATGACGTCCTCGATGATGACCACCCGTTCGGTTCCGTCGTACCGATGGCCGATCAATGATCCGCCCTCGCCGTGGTCCTTGGCCTCCTTGCGGTTGTAGGTCACCGAGACGTCGCGGCCGTGTTCGCCGTGCAAGGCGATGCCGGCGGCGACGGCCAGCGGAATCCCCTTGTACGCCGGGCCATAGAGGTTGTCGAAGCCGCCGCCGAAGCCCTCGACCAGGGCGCGGGCGTAGAAGCCGCCCAGCCTCGCCAGTTGCTCGCCCGTGCGGTAGTTGCCCGTATTGATGAAATACGGCGTCGTCCGGCCGCTCTTGGTTTGGAACCTGCCGAAGGTCAGGACGCCGCAGCGGACCAGAAACGTGATGAATTCTTCCTTGTATGGTTCCACAGTACCATACTTGTACCGTTTTGGCTCCGGGCGGGCAACTCTAAATCCGGCCGTAGGGGCGTCTAGTCCCAGCCGGCGCCCAGGTAGACGAAGTCGCCCAGATCCACCTGGCCGGACTGATTGAAGTCCGCGTTGTGGCAGTCTGCCTGGCACGAGCAGCCCGCCATCAACCAGGCGTTCGCCAGGGCCGCCAGGTCCTTCAGGTCCACGGCGCCGTCATTGTTGGCGTCGCCGGGCCGGCGGATCGCCCCGTACCGGATAAATGACAGCAGGGTCTCGCTGCCGGCGGTGTTGGTTTGATCTGCGAAGGTGACGGTGTTGGTGGGATACTCGTTGGCAGCGCCGGTGGCCAGGAACACGATCAGGGCATCGTCTATGTAGAGACTGCCCATCCCGGCCTCGACGAGGAAACGGTAGTGGTGGAAGGTGTCGGTGGTATCGAAAGTGACGAAGGCGGAGCTGTCGGCGTGATAGGCCTCGTTGGCGTGGGACAGGATGACGCCGTTTTGGGCGATGCCGATTTCGAACAGCCTGCCGTTTTCATCGGAGATCCAGACGGCGTAGCCCGTTCGCCAGCGATCGTTGCCGATGTCGTCAAGATAGGCCGACGAGATCACCTTCAGGTACCATTCGACGACGCTGCCGTGGCCGGCCGAGAAGCAGAGATACGGATCGCTGTATTTCCAGTATTGATGCTGGTCCTCGCCCGTGGGACCCTGATGCAGGATGCCGCCGGCGAGGACGGGATCCGGGCCGGCGGGATCGTTGGTATAGTGCCAGCCCTGCCGGTCCGGTAGCGTTTCCCGGCCGGCATCGTATAGGCCCAGCCAGGTCGCCGACCGTTCCAGCAGTGAGACGGGACCTAGCGGTGCGGCGGCCAGGTCGCCCCGGCCCGCGTTGTAGCCGCTGATAATATCCCGGTATAGGGCGTTGCGGGCAAAGCCGGCATCGGTTCGATAGGTATAGATGTCATCGTCGATACTCACATCGTACATGAACAGCAGGTCCGGATCGGCGTATCGGCTAAAGGCCAAACCGGAAATGGTTACCGTCCAGCCGTCCGGCCCGGCCGCATTGTCGGTATGGACCGGTTCGGTGAGCCCTCCGGGCAGCCGCAGGCGGTAGAAGGTCCTGCCGTCGCTGCCGCCCAGGAGAAAGGCCCCGTCCGCCTGCTGGGCGATATCCGTATAATTCGCAATATCCAGGGGTCCGCCTTCGTCGGTCAAATCCACCGGCGTGCCCAGCATCAGACCGGTATCCGGATCGATCCGCAGGAGCTGGTTGTTCGTGGCGTCCAGGGTGATCAATTCTCCCTGGCTGCTGAAGGTGGCGCCCCGGATATCCCGGCCGGCCAGGTAGGGCCCGATTGCCGTGGCCGCCGCCGTGGCCTTGTCGATGTGCAGCAGCCGCGACCGGGTTCCGGCCAGCTCGACCTCGAAGGCGTACAGCACGCCCGCCCGGTTCAGCGCCAGGCCGTCCACGTCGATCTGACTGCCACCGAGCTTGATGACGCCCACCGTTTGCAGGCCGCCGCCTTGTTCGTCGAAATGGAACAGGGTCACCGGCGGCGCGGAGGCCGGATCGTGTGATTTGATCCCCCAGACCTCAGCCCGCACCGGCAGGGCCAGCAGGCACAAAGCAGACCCTACCAGGGCGCTGTAGCGCAGCATGTTCATCTCCATCCTCCTTTAGAAAGCGTCGTACCTTCTTATTTATCGGTCGCCCGTTTATCGGCCGGCCGGCACGAACCGGGCGCCAGCGTTATCGATATAAGGTCGTTACGGATCGGGAAATCCTAGACCTTCAATTCCGCGTCCTGGGCCTTGGCGTAGCGGGCGAACCGGCGCCGCAGGGGCGTGACGACCTCCTTGAGGAACTCGTCCACCTGCTGGGGGGCTCGGCCGATGTAGTGTTCGGCCCGCATTACGTCCCGCAGGTCCACGCCCTCGAAGGCCTCATCGGCCCCCAGCCGCTCGATCAGGTCGTTCGGTTTGCCCTGCTGTTTGACCCGGGCGGCGGCCGCCTGGCTGTGGATGCGTATCTTCTCGTGCAGCGCCTGGCGGTCGCCGCCGGCCTGGACCGCCGCCATGAGGATGTTCTCGGACGCCATGAACGGCAGTTCCGCCCGGATGGCGGCGGCGATCACCTTGGGATACACCACCAGCCCCTCGACGATGTTGGCCACGATCAGCAGGATCGCGTCGACTGCCAGGAAGGCCTGCGGCAGGACCAGGCGCTTGTTGGCCGAATCGTCCAGCGTCCGCTCGAACCACTGCTCGGCCGCCGTCATCGCCGGCGACGACGCCAGGCTGATCACGAACCGCGCCAGCGAGGTGATCCGCTCGCTGCGCATGGGATTGCGCTTGTAGGCCATCGCCGACGAGCCGATCTGGTCCTTCTCGAAGGGCTCCTCGATCTGCTTGAGGTGCGCCAGCAGCCGCAGGTCGTTGCAGAACTTGTGCGCCGACTGGGCGATGCCCGACAGGGTCGCCGTCACGTTGGCGTCGATCTTGCGGTTGTAGGTCTGGCCGCTCACCGGGGCGATCCGGTCGAAGCCGACCTTCCGGGCGACGAGTTGTTCCAACTGCCGGACCTTGCGGTGATCGCCGTCGAACAGGGCCAGAAAGGACGCCTGCGTGCCGGTCGTGCCTTTGACGCCGCGGAAGCAGAGCGTCTCCAGGCGGTGCTGCACCTCTTCAAGGTCCGTGACGAAATCGTAGCACCACAGCGCCGCCCGCTTGCCCACGGTCGTCAGTTGGGCCGGCTGGAAGTGGGTGTAGCCCAGCGTGGGCAGCTTGCGGTACCGCTTGGCGAACCGCCCCAGCCGGTCGATCACGCCCAGCAGCCGCGCCCGCACCAGTTGCAGGGCCTCCCGCAGCTGGATCAGGTCGGTGTTGTCGCCCACGAAGGCGCTGGTCGCGCCCAGGTGGATGATCGGCCGGGCCGACGGGGCGGCGTCGCCGAAGGTATAGACGTGGGCCATGACGTCGTGCCGGAACTTTTTTTCGTAGCGGGCCGCCCGGGCGAAGTCGATGTCGTCCAGGTGGCGGCGCATCTCGGCCAACGACTTGGCCGGGATGTCCAGGCCCAACTGCCTCTGGCCTTCCGCCAGGGCCAGCCAGAGCCGGCGCCACCAGCCGAACTTGAACCGGCTGGAGAAGATCTCCAGCATCGCCGGCGAGGCGTAGCGACTGGCCAGGGGATTTTCGTAGGAATCTTTCTGGTTTTGACTCATATACCGATTGTACCGGCAAAGAGAAACCAGATCAAGACAGACTCCCGTCGAAAGCCGCCGGGTGGATATTGAAGCCGAACCCCCGGCGCCTGGCGCCGGCCGCGACATTCATCGAGCCATCCGGCCGCCGGCGCCGGCGAATAGCCCCCGATCGACACCACATTGGGTGAATATTCGTTGACACCGGCCGCCAACCTTGGCAAGATGAGTGATTGTAAGGGGTTATCGGACATAAAAATCACCGGAAATCGAGATTTCCCCGGGAACCGGATACGCACCCATGGGTCGAAATGAGCAGATGGAAACCGAACCCGATCCCCAAGCGGGAATAAACTCCCGGGGGGATATGGATCGCCAAGGGGCTGCGAATCCCCAGGGGATTACGGATAGGGACTTGGTTGAGGAGGGCCGCCGGGGCGATTCGGCGGCCTTGGGCCGGCTGATCGAGAGGTATCAGCACCGGCTGTTCAACGCCGTGTACCGCATGGTGGACAACCGCGAGGACGCCCAGGAGCTGACCCAGGAGGCCTTTGTCCGCGCCCTGCAGGGGCTCAAGAACTTCCGGGGCCAGGCGAGTTTTTATACCTGGCTGTTCCGGATCGGCATCAATCTGTGCCTGAACCATCGGCGCCGCTGCCGGCCGGTGACCTTTTCGGCCCTGCAGACGCCGGAGACCTTCTGGGCCAAGCAGGCGGAGGGCCTGCTGGACCTGGCGGCCAAGCATAACGAATCCCCGGCACAGCAGGCCCAGATCCAGGAGATGCACTCCCGGGTGATCGAGGCCCTGCAGAACCTGGAACCGGCGGCGCGGGCGGTGGTCGTCCTGCGGGATATCGAGCAGTTGGACTACGTCGAGATGGCCCAGGTCCTCAACGTGCCGGTCGGAACGGTAAAGAGCCGCTTGTTTAGGGCCCGCATGACCCTGCGGGACCAACTGCAAAAACCGGGCCAATGATAAAGATGTTCAACAAAACGAATCGCACCTGGGCCACATGCGGTATATCTGGGTGGCACCGCCAAGCGCATCTTGGGGGTGATGAAGACAAACCAGGGCGTTTTATTCCGTAAGGACCAATAGGCGATTGGTGTGATGCCCGCTCGCCGCCATGGGAATGGATACCATGAGTAATCCGAATCCTGCCATACCCAACGATCTGGCCCTGCTGCTCAATGCCTATCTGGATAACCAACTGAGCCCCGCCCAGGCGGCCAGGATCGAACAGCGTCTGGCCGCCGATCCGCAGGCCCGCCGGCTGCTGGACGATCTGCGGCAGGTCTCGGCGAGCGTCGCCCGGCTGCCGCGGACTGACGCACCGGAAGATCTGGCCGACGGGGTGATGCTTGAGTTGGAACGAGCGGCCCTGCTGCAGGTGGGGCAGCTTCCGACCGAACGGGCCGGACGCCTCCACCTGCGCTGGCGGCGCCTGGCGGCGGCGGCGGCGATCTTCATCCTCGCCGGGGCAATCGTGGGGATCGTGTACAGCGTCTGGAACAAGCCCGACGAACCGCCGGCGATTCCCGACGATCCCTTGATCACCTTGCGGGGTCAGCCGGTCACGCCGGGGCCGAGCCCCGCGGTCGAGACGAACGAAATAGAATGGTCCGCGCCGGCCTACGGGCAGATCCACCTGGTGGTCCATACCGCCGATCCCCAGGTGAGCGAGGCGGTTCTCGAAGGGCAGTTCGTCCGGCACGGCATCGAAAACGTCCTGCGGACGCCCTGGGCCTCCGGCTTGAGCGAGTATGCCTTTGTGTGCACGGCCGATGCCCTGGCAGACGTCGTGCAGGTCCTGGATCGCCAATCGACCCGGCAGACGGACCTGTATGTCCGCGATCCGGCGGGCTCTGAAGACATCCTGATTCCGCACGCCGCGCCGGCCCAGATCCTGGCCCTGGCCCAGCTCAAGGACCGAGAAGAGCGAATGACCCTGGCCCGGACCTACCAGCAGCGGATCGAGCATTGGACCCTGGATCTGCCGGACGCCCTGGCGGCCAATCCGCCGTACCTGTCCGATCTGTACATCCTGGGACCCAATCAGCTGCCGGTAATGCAGCCGAACCCGCTGGCGGCCCCTCCCGCCGGCCAGGGCGATGGTGGCATTCCGACGGTCGGGCGACCAGATGGGCGGCCAGACGGGCGGCCAGACGGCAGGGCGGATTCCACCGCGGATGCGGATCGGCCCGCCGGCGAACCCTACCAAACCAGCGTTTCCCTGGTGGCGGTTCAAATCACCCTGCTCTATGCCCGCCAGGATACCGCTGTGGCCGAACGGCAGGATCCGGACACGCAGAGCGAAAACAAAGCGGCCATCCCGCCGGCTTTACCGCCGGTGAATCCGGCCGAATGGACTCCTGAGCCCAATGTGCCGGAACCGGCCGATGCCTCCTTGCCGTAAGGCATCGGACCCTAGGCGCAATCCATGCCGATCGATCCAGAGGATCTGAATCTTGTCGCGGCGGTCAACCGGGGCGAAGCGGACGCCTTCGAAATCCTCTACCTGCGGCATCGCGACTGGGTGTTCCGCCTGGCCTGGCGCTTTACCGGCTGCGAGCAGGATGCCCAGGACGTTCTGCAAGAGACCTTCATCTACCTCTTTAGAAAATTCCCCGGCTTTGCCCTGACCGCCGCGCTGACGACCTTCCTCTATCCCGTGGTCAAGCACCTTGCCCTTACCGCCAGACAGAAGCGCCGCCGCCTTATGTCGCAGGAGGACCTGCCGGAATCCGTCCCGGCCGATCCTGATATCGACAACCGCGCCGCCCGCGGCGAGTTGGCCGAGGCGTTGGCCCGCCTGCCCGACGACCGGCGCGAGGTCCTGCTGATGCGATTCGTCGACGGCCTGACGCTTGACCAGATCGCCCAGGCGCTGCAACTGCCGGCCGGGACCGTCAAGTCCCGTCTCTATCGCGCCCTGCACGCACTCAAGGATGATCCCCAGGCCAGAAAATACTTCCAGGAATGACCAAACCTGCTCGGTAACATTCCCGGCGCGTCCGGTTCCGAAATAGAACGTAATTGTTTGATATATGATCATTTAAGAAAATATCGGATTATCGAAACTTCCCCGCTCTCATCTCGGCTACATCTGTAAGAGAGGTTCATTGCCATGGATCAGGATAATCAGCGACATACCGAGCCCATCGAGGCCCCGCCGCGGCTGGTGGACGACTTGCAGGCGCTCTATACGCCGCCGGTCGGTGTCCCGCTACTGGTGGATCGAAATATCCTGGAACAGGCCCGGCGGCATCTGGACCGACGGCGGCGCCGGCGGCGGCTGGTCTTTTGTCTCCGCTGGGCGGCGGTCGGCGCGGCCGCGGTCCTGCTGGTCGGTTTCTTTGTCGATCCACTCGGGGACATATCACAACCACGGGCGCCCTCTGACGGACAGGATCGATACGCCTACCAGGACCAGTCCTCCCCGACATTGCCAAGTACCGCGCCGGTCGAAACGGAGCAGGATACGACGGCCTTCTCCTTCGATCAGATCGCGCCGCCGCCCGATGCCGCCGACCGCCGACTGAGCGGAACGGCGCGACCGGCGGCCGATGTGGTCGCCGCGCCCCTGGCCGGACCGTTCGCGAAGGACATTGCTTCGGCGGGCGCCCCCGCCCGGGAGGACATCGATCGAAGCGGCCGGGTGGATATCCTCGACGCCTTCCTGCTGGCCCGCCACATCGATAAACGACTGGCCCTCTCGCCCCAATGGGACGTGACCGGCGACGGGCAGGTCAACCAGAACGACGTGATCGCCGTCGCCCAGGCCGCCGTTCACGTCCGAAAGGAAGTGCTCTGATGAGAACACTCTTTGTCTGGATAGCGATGGGTTCGTTGTTGTTCCTGCCGGCCCAGGCCGCCCCGCCGGCGGGCGAGACCTATGCCACCGTGCCGCCGGCGGTCCGGTTCGTCCCCGTGCACGTCACGGTTGATTCGGCCGACAAGGCCCTGGCCGCCTACCAGTTCGAGCTCAAGGCGGTCCGGGGCGACGTCACCATCGTCGGCGTCGAAGGCGGCCAGGCGGCGGCCTTCCGGGCCGCGCCCTATTACGACGCCGCCGCCCTGCACCGGGAGAACCGCATCATCGTCGCCGCCTTCAACACCGGCGGCGATCTGCCCCAGGGCAAGACCCGCGTCGCCACCGTGCATCTCTTAATTCGCGGCGATGCCGAACCGCAGTACGAACTGTCCCTCGCCGTCGCGGCCGATGCCGAAGGGACGAAGATACCCAACGCCGAGATCCGTCTCGAAACCGGAGACGTCAAATAAGGGCGCCCAACACCATGGGAGCAAGCGGCCCGGGCCGAATCCGGGGCTGGTTCTGTCGCCCATGATGTTGGAAGTGAAACATAAAGGAGCCAATCGTGTCTGGTTGCAAACGAACCCTTCCTTTTGCCGTCGTCCTTGCCGGAAGCCTCGCCGCGGTTCTCTCGTTTCTGCTGATCTTGGGTCCCGGCTGTTCCACACCGACGCCGGAGGATGACCGAACGCCGGCCGTCTCGAGAACGGAGCCGGCGGAACCTGCCCCTTCTCCGGATACCGTAACGACCGCCCCGGTGGACTCCGGAGAGGTTGACTCTCTCTCGGTTTTGTCGCCGTCGCAGGCCCAAAAAAGGGAACTCGTCGAACTGTCGGAAGAACACCGGAAGACCGATTTCGGCGCCGTGGTGACGGCCGAGCCCGGGGTGGTCGCCAACCAGAGCGTCACGGCCACCTTCGATACCGACGGTGACGGTCGCGCCAGTTCCTGGGGAGACTACCAATACGGCCTAGCCGAACCGGGCGGCATGGGCGGCATGGGCGGCATGGGCATGGGTGGTTACGGGGGCGGCCGGATCGCCCCGCCTCCCTTTACCGGCCGGCCGAGCATCTCTTCGGAAAGCCAATTGTCCCTTAAGACGGAAGACTACCAGCGGTCCGCCGAGACGGAGTTGTTGTATCGCCGATTGGACAAAAAACAGGATGCCTATTGGTATAGCACTCATCCGGCCAAAACCGTCGAGGAAAGTCTGCTGGCAGGCACCCAGCGCTCACCCCGGCAGGCGCCGGCGTTTCCGGCCGACTTGGCCTACGTCATGGCCGACGAGATCTGGGTCATCTGCCGGCCGCCGGCCCCGCCGTCGCCGCCGCCGGATGACGGCCCCGGCTCCGGCTGCCTGATGGCCAAGCTGCCCGATCAAGACAAGCAGGTGGCCCTGCCCCTGCGGCACACCGACGTCCAGGCCCGCATCACCGGCTACATCGCCTCGGTCGATGTCACGCAGAACTTCCACAATCCCTACGACGCCAAGATCGAGGCGGTGTACGTGTTTCCCCTCCCGCAGAACGCCGCCGTCAACGACTTCGTCATGACCATCGGCGACCGCACGATCCGCGGCATCATCCGCGAACGCCAAGAAGCCGAGCAGATCTACGCCGCCGCCCGGCGGGAGGGCCACGTCGCGTCGCTGCTCACCCAGGAGCGGCCCAACATCTTCACCCAGAAGGTGGCCAACATCGAGCCGAAAAAGCAGATCGACGTCCGCATCCACTATTTCAACACCCTGGCCTACGTCGACGGCTGGTACGAGTTCGTCTTTCCCCTGGTGGTTGGTCCCCGGTTCAACCCGCCCGGCTTCACCGAGGGGGTCGGGGCCGTCGGCCGCGGCAAGACGGGCATCTCCGGCCAGGACACCGAGGTCCAGTACCTCAAGCCCCACGAGCGCAGCGGGGCCGACGTCGCGTTGACCGTCGAGTTGGACGCCGGCGTCTCCATCGAGCAGATCAAATCCACCAACCACGTCATCACCCAGGAGCAGCCCCGGCCCGAGCAGGCCGTCGTCAAGCTCAGCCCGCTTGACACGGTTCCCAACAAGGATTTCGTCCTGCGCTACAAGGTCGCCGGCCGGCGCCTCAAATCCGCCCTCGTTACCCACCGCGACGAGCGCGGCGGCTTTTTCACCCTGATGCTCTACCCGCCCGAGCAGACCCGGCACGTCCGGCGCGCGCCCCTGGAGATGGTGTTCGTGCTCGACTGCTCCGGCAGCATGAACGGCAAGCCCATCGAGAAGGCCAAGGACGCCGTCAAACGCGCCCTGCGGTGCCTCCAGGAGGGCGACACCTTCCAGGTCATCCGCTTTTCCAACAACGCCTCCACCTTCGGCCCCGCCCCGATCGCCGCCACCAGGGACAACGTGCAAAAGGCCATCGAGTACGTCGAAAATCTCCGCGGCAGCGGCGGCACCATGATGATCGAGGGCATCAAGACCGCCCTCGATTTTGCCCACGATCCCGAGCGCTTCCGCTTCGTCTGCTTCCTGACTGACGGCTACATCGGCAACGAGGCCCAGATCCTCGCTGCGGTCCACGAGCGTCTGGGCGCGTCCCGCATCTTCAGTTTCGGGGTGGGTACCTCGGTCAACCGCTTTCTCATCGACCGGCTCGCCAAGATCGGCCGGGGCGCCGTCGCCTACATAAGCCTGGACGACGACGCCACCGACGCCGTCGATAGCTTCTACGAGCGCATCCAATACCCGGCCTTGACCGACATCGAGATCGACTTCGGCGGCATGCAGGTCGCCGAGGTCTATCCCCGGCGGATCCCGGACCTGTTCGTCGGCCGGCCGGTCATCGTCACCGGCCGCTTCCAGGGCGACGGCAACGCCACCGTCAAAGTCAAAGGCAAACTCGCCGGTAAAGACTACCGGCAGGAGTTCTCCCTGAACCTGGCCGAGCCCGCCGCCGCCGGTCATGAGGCCCTGGCCTTCGTCTGGGCCCGCAAAAAGATCGAGCAGCTCTCGCTGATCGAGAGCGCCGATGCCGCCGCCGCCGCCCAGGCCGGCGTCGATCTACCCGCCCAGATCAAGGACCTCGCCCTGGAGTACTCGCTGATGAGCCGCTATACCGCCTTCGTTGCGGTGGATTCCTCCCGCCGCACCGAGGGCGATCACGGCGTGATCGTCCCCGTCGCGGTCCCGGTCCCGGACGGCGTCCGTTACGAAACCACCGTCCAGGAATAAGCGGCCCACAAGAATTTTGGGATCAACTCGGAAAAAGTTGGTAAGGAACGGTTCCGCGAATCCGGCGAGGTGGCAAGGCCACCCCTAGATCGCCGCGATCTTGCCATCAACGTTTTCCGATAAGAACCTTACATGTTTGATCACGCCGCTTATCCATCCGCCCCCGCCGTCAGGCAAGGCCCCTCTCGCCCAAAGGCGGGAGGCTAAATGGCGGGGTTTGGGGCAGAGCCCCAAGATA
>JAFGFX010000279.1 GCA_016930855.1 Sedimentisphaerales bacterium
TGGTAAACCTACGGCAGGTAAAATCGCAAAGCGAATGCCAAGGGACGGCCAAAAATCGGATTTTTGTCGGACGACTGTAAAGTACTAAGGACCTGTCATCTACATAAACAAAAATGCGGCTGCTGGGCGGAGAGGATTTCCGGCGAAAATGATGCAGGTTGAGCTTTGACAACACCGCCGGGAGGGTGATGGATGTAATTCATTAGAATATATCGATTTACAGTCCCAATGGGCTTGTTGTCCAAAATCAACCCGCGATAAAATTTGCCACAAAAATTTACTATTTTACGCAGTTGTCATAATCGAAATCTCTTCGCAATTCACAACCTCCAGGTTAGATGGCGGGCGGCTCATGGTCGGGATTACACACTATCGGGCAAGGTGGCGGTTCCGGGCCAGGCCGGCCGGTAAATTTGCCAGGACCGCCGTTTTTGCTTTGGTATGGCTTGGGCGTACCGGCCATACCGGACGACGCGGCCGACAGCAGGCTCGGTCGGTCGAAGGCGGCGCCGGTTGGCCAGGATCGGCGGCGCGGGGAAAATCATTTTGACTGTCCGTTTTATGTCAGGTAAGATCATCGTGCAGAAGGTGGGCGCTTGCCTGGATTGCCCGGCCAAAACGGCCAAACCAGCGGGGATCGAGTCTCGCGGGCACGCGGATGGAGGTTTGGCGCCACTGGGGCGGTTTTCAAACAGCGGTTTTACTTTCTGCAAGACAGGTGGACAGGTGGATGTAATTGCGGTAATACCTGCCCGTTACGCATCGGTGCGCTTCCCCGGGAAACTTCTCGCCTGCCGGACCGGCAAATATCTCATCCAGCACGTGTACGAGCAGGTATGCCGGGCGCGGCTGCCGGAGGCGGTCATCATTGCGACCGACGATGAGCGGATCGGCCGGGCCTGTGAGCGGTTCGGGGCCGACTGGCGGATGACCCGGATAGATCATGCCAGCGGCACCGATCGGATCGCCGAGGTGGCCGGCTGCCTGGAGGCCGGGATCATCGTGAACGTCCAGGGCGACGAGCCGCAGGTGGATCCGGCCCATGTCGACCGGCTGGTCGAGTGCCTCCGGGCCGATCCCGGCGCGGACATGGCCACGCTGGCCGCCGCCTTCGACGCCGGCCGGGACATCCATGATCCCCATGTGGTCAAGGTGGTCGCCGATTGCCGGGGACGGGCCCTCTATTTTTCCCGTTGTGCCATACCCTACCAGCGCGACGCGGACGGGATTCAGCCGGTCTACCGCCGGCACCTGGGCTTGTATGCCTACCGGCGCGAGGCACTGCTGCGGCTGAGCCGGCTGGCGCCGACGCCGCTGGAGCGGGCGGAGAAACTCGAGCAGTTGCGGGCCCTGGAGCACGGCTTTGCCATCGCCCTGGCCGAGGTGGTCGATAATTCCGTCGGCATCGACACGCCCGAGCAGTACGAGGAATTCGTGCAGCGCTACCGCTCCGGCTGCCTGAAGGAATGAGCATGATCGTTTGGTGGGTGCCGTCCATTTGCGGGACGTCCTGGTGACGTAGATCCAGAGGGATGGCATGCAGATCCGAACGTCCGAGTGGGGGAATGTTGCCTTGTTACCGGACGCCCTGAATAAGGAATTGCCAAGTTGAATAGCGAAGAATTGTTGCACAGCATCAGCGATGTCACGGACGACACGGAATTCTATACCCCGATGCCGCCGGGGTATATCCGCGGTCAATGTCGCTACGTCGTCATCACCGGGACGGTCATCAGCGGGCTGGGCAAGGGGATCTTCTCGTCCAGCCTGGCCAAGCTGCTCCAGGACAAGGGCCTGCGGGTCGCGCCGATCAAGCTGGAGGGGTATCTCAACATCGATTCCGGCACGCTCAATCCCTTCCGCCACGGCGAGGTGTTCGTCCTGGACGACGGGATGGAATGCGACATGGACCTGGGCACCTACGAGCGGCTGCTGGACCTGAACCTGAGCCGGGCGAACTTCACCACCAGCGGCCAGATCTACACCCGCGTCCTGGAAAAGGAGCGCCACGGCGACTACCTCGGCCGCGACGTGCAGATGATTCCGCACGTGACCGGCGAGGTCAAGCTGCGGCTGCGGGAGCTGGCGGTTGCCAGCCAGGCGGACGTCGTCTTCGTGGAGATCGGCGGCACCGTCGGCGACGTGGAGAACACCTATTACATCGAGGCCATGCGGGAGCTGGCCTACGAGGAGGGGCCCCACGCGGTCTGCTTCGTGGCGCTGACCTACGTGCTGGAGCCCCGGGCGCTCGGCGAGCAGAAGTCCAAGGCCGCCCAGCTGGGCATCAAGAGGCTGATGGAACTGGGCGTCCAGCCGCACATCGTCGCCTGCCGGGCCTCCAATCCCGTCAGCACGAAGGTCCGCCAGAAGATCGCCCAGTACACCAACGTGCCCATCGAGCGGGTCTTCAGCATGCACGACTGCGAGAGCATCTACGTGGTCCCCAGCATGCTGCGGGAGGCCGGCTACGATTTCGAGGTGATCAAGCTGCTGGACCTGGGCGAGCGGATCAACCTGCTCAAGGAGCGGACCTGCTGGCTGGAATGGTGCGATTTCGTGGACCGGCTCGACGCCCTGGAGCACGACGTCACCATCGGCATCACCGGCAAGTACACCTCCGTGCGCGACAGCTACGCCAGCATCATCCACGCCCTCGAGCACAGCGGGGCCCACCTGGCGGCCAACGTCTCGATCCGCTGGATCGACACCACGGACCTGACGGACAAGACCGTGGCCGACGCCCTGGCCGGCGTGCACGGGATGATCGTGCCCGGCGGCTTCGGGGTCCGCGGCTCCGAGGGAAAGATCGCCTGCATCCGCCACGCCCGGGAGAACCGGCTGCCGTTTCTGGGCATCTGTTTCGGGTTCCAGATGGCCGTGATCGAGTTCGCCCGCCACGTCTGCGGCCTCCAGGGCGCCAACAGCTCCGAAATCGCCCCGGACTGTCCCCACCGGGTCATCGACATCCTGCCGGAACAGAAGAAGATCGAGGGGCTCGGCGGGAACATGCGCCTGGGCGGCAAGCAGGTGGAGCTAACGCCTCAGACCATGGCCTGGCGCCTGTTCGGCGGGCGATCGGACGTTCACATGCGGTTCCGGCACCGCTACGAGGTCGATCCGAAATACATCGATACCTTTACCGAGCACGGCCTGGTCTTTTCCGGCAAGGCGCCGGGCCAGCCGATCATGCAGATACTGGAACTGCCCGATCATCCGTGCTTTATCGCCACCCAGGCGCATCCCTGCATGACCAGCCGGCCGCTGCGCCCCCAGCCGATGTTCCTGGCCCTGGTCGCCGCGGCGCGGCAACGGGCCTGTCCGGACAAGGACCTGGGCGACTGCGTCTCGGCGACCGAACAGGTCCTCAAACAGACTCGACCGGTCGATATGCCGCGGGAGAAACGAAATGCCAAGCGACGAAGAGAAAAAGCCCCGAATCATTTCTGACGAAGGCTGGAAACAAGAGGCCCGCCGGGAGAAGGAAAAGCTGCGGGAGCAGGAAAAACCCCCGGCGGCCGCCGCTGCCTCACCCGGCGCCGCCCAGGAAAAAACCGACCGGGAACCGGCCGCCCCACCCGGCGATGCCCCGGAGGAATTGGGCCCGCCGAGTTTCCTGGGATTGATCCAGTCGCTGCGCTTGCAGATCCTGTTCCATCTGGGATTCCTCTGTGAGCCGGGCGCGAAGGATACCGAGGTGGACCTGGAGTTTGCCCAGTACCACATCGATCTGCTGGATATCCTGCAGGAAAAGACGCGGGGCAATCTCAGCGCGCAGGAGGACACCTTCCTGGGCCGCATCCTGCATGAAGTCCGCATGGCCTATGTACAGGTCGCCGCCGGTCCGCCGCCGGCGGGACCGGCCGAATCCCAACCGCCCGCTTCCTAGGGGCCGACTTGGGGCCCCGGCGATCTCGGCGGAATCGGCGCCGGTGGGATTCGTCATGAAACATCTTTTCACGCATGTTGGCGTATTCGCATAAGGAGAGAAACGATGCCTATTCTTCGCTGTATATCCCGGTGGCGATCGGTACGGAATCCCTCGCGGCGTCCGGATACGGACGGCAGGGCGCTCGTTCGCCTGCCGCTGGTCCTGGGGATCCTGCTGGGGGTGGCCGGCTGCGGTCCGTCGGCGTTTTTGGTTCAGCCGGTCTCGCCCAAAAAGGTGCTCAGGGAGGCGGTCGTCCGCCGCGACGCCGGCCTCTGGGTGACCGACAAGATCGCCGTGGTGGACGTGGACGGCCTGCTGACCAACCGCAGCGAAACGGGACTGTTCGCCAGCAGCGAGAATCCCGTCAGCGTCTTTACCGAAAAGCTGCAAAAGGCGGCCGCGGACAGGGATGTCAAGGCGCTGGTCCTGCGGATCAACTCGCCCGGCGGCACCGTCGGCGCCAGCGACCTAATGTACCATGAGCTGCTGGAGTTCCGCCGGCGCACCGATAAGCCCGTCGTGGCCAGCATCCTGGACGTCGGCGCCAGCGGGGGCTATTACCTGGCCTGCGGCTGCGACGGGATCGTCGCCCAGCCGTCCTGCGTGACCGGCAGCATCGGCACGATCATGCAGACGGTCAGCTTCGCCGGGACCATGAAGATCCTGGGCATCAAGGCCGAGGCCATCAAGAGCGGGGCCCTCAAAAA
>JAFGFX010000037.1 GCA_016930855.1 Sedimentisphaerales bacterium
AGAACACGCCTGGGGCGATAGCCCCAGCTACGCGGGTTCGACACGGAGCGAAGCGGAGGGCCGCGCCAGCGAATCTGGCCCTCTCCGGTTCAAAGAAAACAAGGCTGCAAGCTCTTGTTTTGAAAGAACTTGCAGCCTTGTTGCTTTCGGGGTCCATCCCGAAGGTTGTCCCGGTCGAGGATATCTGCCGCCCGTATCGAGATCGGTTGGCGGATGGTTCCTACGGCCTGCCCAGCCTTATCGTCTCCGGCTCATCGATCCGGACCTCAAGGCCGATTTCCTCCTGATAGTCGGTGACTATGGTTTGGGCCAGGGGGCGCCGGACCGAGGGCACGGATACGCCGGCCTTCAGGGCGGTCATCACCCCTGCGGCCTCCAGGTAATTGTCCACGATGAACAATTTGCCTGGGGCGAAATCGAGCCGGCGCAGGTCGTTTCGCATGCGGTTCCGGTTCTCGCGCACGGCGATGACCGGAATCTGCTGCTGGCGGGCCGCCAGGGTGGGCAGCCCCACGCAGCCGTCGGGGATGACCAGGCAGGAAACATCCGCGGCGCTCAATACGCCTGGGCGCGCCAAGGCGTCCCGGTCCGTCTCGATGCGGGGACTGCGGTGCAGGCCCTTCAACACGCAATGCAGAAAGCAATTGGAAACCGCCTCGGCGGCCATCCGCGGATCGACCACGCCGGTCGCGATGTTCAGGATGTCGATGGATTCGGCCATGGGCGCGTGGGCCGAGGGCACCTGGAAAAGCAGGGAGAGGGCATGGGTCAGCATGGCCTCCACGCCGCCCCAGGGGTTCACCATCTCGCCGTGCGACCGGAAGTACTGCTCAAAAAACGCACCCGGCACGTCGATCACGGAGGAAACGGCCACCGCGTCAAATTCCGACCGGTGGCGGGCCAGGACCTCGCATAGCCGTTCGAGCCCCTCGATGCGGCCGACGGCGCTGCCGGAGGAGGAATACTGGGTCCACATGCGGACGGGCGGATTCATCTTGACCACCCGGGGGCATTCCACTCCCATCGAGCCCCGGGCGGCCGAGGCCGCGTTGACCACCATGTCGGTGATCCGCGGATCGGCGTGCTCGTCGCAGACCAGCAGGATCCGGTTGGCCCGCACCCGCCGCAGGCCCGCCGTGCCCATGAGCAGCCGGGTGATTACGCTGCCCTCGACGTACAGGGCGTTGTCCGGCAGTTCGTTGATGTCGGAGGCGTTCACCACGTTGGGGTGCGTGATGAGCGTGTCGCAGGCGGCGGCCATCATCCGGGCCACCGGGCAGGCATCGCCGGCGTGCCCGCCGATTTCCGCGCCGATCCCCGTGGGCACCAGCAGCACCGCGTTGAAGGAATCGGCGTTCTCCGACGACCTGGGCTCGAAGTGGAAGATCGAGTCCGGCCGGGGATGGCGCGACGGATCGATTCCCGAGAGCGTCCCCAACTCACAGTGGTAGCCCCCAGAATCGCTTCGGGTGACCACAAACCGGAGGGGAGCCTCTCCCCTCGGCAGGCACTTGCGTATCGCCGCGGCAAAATACTGGATCAAACTGGAACTGCCGTCCGCGGACGGCAGATCGATCTCCTGCTCAAGTAATAGCATCTCTTATCCTTTCTCCAAGGCCGGGCGGGACCGGCCAGGCGCTTTTTCCCCCGTGAGGCTGCTTGTCGCCTCGACAAAGGTTGACCGTACGACATTGGCCCAACAAGCGATATCGTCATCCTAATAACCGGGTGGTTCCATCTGCCTTCCTTTTTTATCGTGCGCCCGAAACCACGCTGCCAAACCCATCGTCCGGGCGCTATCGGGGATGGGTCTGGCCGGCCAAGCCGGATTGTAGTCGCCGTTGATCATTCCTCGTCCGCCGCGATGGGGCCGACTGGACCGGCGGGTATCGAGGAGCCCGGCGGGGCGGCACTGCCCTCGCCCAGGCAACCACCGGGCAGTGCCGGCCGGGGGCAGGCCCCATTCTGCCAGACGAGACGGATCTGCCCTGCCGGGACGAAAATCGCGATGAGACCGCGGTCCAAACATGTCCTCGGTCCCGGGCCGCGGCACCCCCCGGCCGCCGGGAAAATCCCGGCGATCAGGATCGCCCAAACGGATGTGCTCTGCGTTGAGATTATCGTGGGATTGTGACAATGAGGGGTGCCCCCAAAGGATCCGCAGGCGGACAGCAAGGACCATATAGAACCTAAAGTTAATTACCGCAAGCAATTACGTTCAAGTTCACCCTGAACAATCCTCTGGCGAAATACCATATATTTCGTCCCGTCGCCGGCAAGTCGGGCAATGCGTATTATATGACGTCTCCCGAAAAAAAACATGGCAGATAATATGAAAATAGGGCATCACCAGAAAATAAAATCCCCCTTCCCCGGCAATAATTCCTGTCTGTTATCGTTAAGCTTAATGTGACAAGACGGAAAACAACAAGGCGTCCGACCGCCATAAATGCTGGGGACGCCGGCCGATAGCCGAAATCGCAACCGGCGGCCGACAGGCATAGACAGCCCGGGGCGGCACCCCATAGGCCTAAATACCCCGGGCGGCGGCCGACGGGCGTAAATACCCCGGGTAGCGGCCGATAGGCGTGAACGCGGCGGGCGGTCGACGGTCAAAAACAAGGGCGGCGGCTGTTAGTTAAATGATAACATGGCGGACGCCAGCCCAAGGGATCGGATCATTATGGTAAAACCAATTCTATCCGTTGGTTCCACCTCCAGCCGCGCCCCGCCGGGCGAGGACCGACCAGAATTCGTCTCGACACCATTGACAAACCGTGTCCCCTATGATTCTCTAACGCATAACTTTATATTTTGAGGGAGCTTACCAATGATTTCCAAGAAATGGATCGCCTGTGTCATCGTGGCGGGTTTCTTAAGCGTGATCTTGATCGACCAACTGCTCTCCCAGCCGGCGCCCCCCCAGGGAGGACCCGGACAAGGAGAGGGCAGAATGCGCTTCGATCCCCAGCAGATGCAGCAACGGATGATGGAACGGATGAAGGAAACGCTCGCCGCCACTGATGACGAGTGGAAGATTATCGAGCCCAGGCTTACCTCGGTCATGACCCTGAGCCGGGAAGTGAACGCCCGGGGCATGATGAGAGGCTTTTTCGGCGGCGGCCGCCGCGGCGGCGATGACCAGCGGCAGAGGCCGGGCGGACAAGAGGATACCACCCGCGTCCAGTCGGACGTCGAAAAGAGCACCGCGGCTCTCCAGGCCGTCCTGGAGAATGAAAGTGCCAGCGCGGCCGAGATCAAACAGGTCCTGACCGCCCTGCGGACGGCCAAGGAAAAATCCAAGCAGAAGCTGGCCAAGGCCCAGGAAGAGCTGCGCCAGGTCCTGTCCGTTCGCCAGGAAGCGCAGATGGTGCTGATGGGCTATCTCAACTAGGACGCGTAAACCAAACGACCCGGTGAGGCGCTCCGGTCTGTCGGTTATGTCCGGAAGTTTCGCCGGAGGTCCGGCAAGCCGTTTCCTCACCGGCCGCACCGGCGTTCTCACCACGAAAACGCCCGGGGCCGGGAAACGGACCCGGAAGAATCTGACACGATGGATCGTTTCCGCCCGGCCCGGCCGTTAGCGGCCCGGCCGGGGGGACGATCTTCCCGCGGGACGCCTCCGGCGTCTTGAGGTCAAAGACTCCAAAAAGGTATCGAAGGAACGAGATCACGTGAGTACGGATCTGGTACAAAAATTACAGGAAAAGAAGATACTCCTTGAATCGACCGCCCAACGGGTTAGAGAGCATCTGGTGGAGGGCCACCCCCTCGATCAGGCGCTCCTGACCGTGGGCGGGCTCACCGAGGAACAGTATCTGAGCTTCCTGGCCGAGGAGTTCCAGGTGCCCTACATGGACCTGGAGCAATACCATCCGTCCAAGGACTTCCTCTCGCAGTTTCCGGCCCGGATCCTGCTGGAGCAGAAGATCCTGCCGCTGGAGGAGAAGAACGGCTCGGTGCTGGTGGCCACCAGCAACCTGTTCGACACCTCCGGCCTGGATCAACTGCGCCTGGCCACCGGGATGGACCTGGATGTCGCCCTGGCGCCGGCGGCGGATATCGAACGCTGCATTAAGCGCTATCTGGGCGTGGGGGCCGACACGGTCCAGTCGATGGTGCTGCAGGCCAACGAGAACGGCGTGGAGCTCCTCGAACGGGCCCTGGAGGGCGATATCGACCTGACCGACGAGGCCGAGGGCGCCTCGATCATCCGCTTCGTCAACCAGATCCTGACCGAGGCGATCGAATTGCGGGCGACGGACGTGCATTTCGAGCCGTTCGAGGATGAGCTGCGGGTCCGCTACCGGATCGACGGCGTCCTGCAGGAGGCCACGATTCCGCCCGAAGTGCGGCGGTTCCAGGCCGCCATCGTCTCGCGCCTGAAGATCCTGAGCTTCCTGGACATCGCCGAAAAACGGCTGCCCCAGGACGGCCGCATCAAGATCCGGATCTCGGGCCGGGAAATCGACGTGCGGGTCTCGGTGATTCCCATGCTGCACGGCGAGGCGGTGGTGCTGCGCCTACTGGATCAGTCCTCGGTCCTGCTGGGCCCCGAACAACTGGGGCTCTCTAAGGAGGACCAAGAGTCGTTCGACCGCATCCTGGCCCTGCCGCACGGGATCATCCTGGTGACCGGACCGACCGGCAGCGGCAAGACCACCACCCTCTACGCCGCCCTGTCCCAGATCAACGATGTGGAACGAAAGATCATAACGATCGAAGACCCGATCGAGTATCAACTGCGGGGCATCAACCAGATCCAGGTGTCCACCAAGGCGGGCCTGACGTTCGCCCGGGGCCTGCGCTCGATCCTGCGCCACGACCCGGACGTGATCCTGATCGGCGAGATCCGCGATTTGGAGACGGCGGAGATCGCCGTGCAGGCCTCGCTGACCGGCCACCTGGTGTTTTCGACGCTGCACACCAACGACGCCCCCGGGGCCCTGACCCGACTGGTGGATATGGGGATCGAACCGTACCTGGTCGCCTCGTCCCTGGAGGCGGCCATCGCCCAGCGGCTGGCCCGGATGATCTGTAGTGACTGCCGGGAGGAGGTCTCTCATAAAGATGACCTTGCCGCCCTGCAAAAACAGTTCGGCGGGCCCCTGCCCGAAACCATGTACCACGGGCGGGGCTGCCGCAAGTGCCAGGGAACCGGCTATCTGGGCCGCCGGGGGATCTTCGAGCTGATGATCCTGACCGAGGAGATCCGCTCGCTGATCCTGGAAGGGGTCTCGGCCGGCGTGATCCGCAAGACGGCAACCAAACAGGGGATGAAAAGCCTGCGGGAGGATGCTCGCCGCTACCTGGACCAGGGAAAAACCACGATCGAGGAAGTGATGCGCATCACCAAGGAAAGCCTCTAATAGAGGCCGTTTTCCGACCTCCGGGAACCGTTGGGGGTAGTCAAAAAACCGGATTTTCGGGGTTAGGATACGGCGTTGAGACAGGTTCCCCCGCCGGCCGATACACGGACAGCTTTGTCACCTCGGGCAGGTGGTCTTTTGCAGGCAGCAAGGATCCTGCCCGCAATGCCAGGCACGCATCAAGGAAAGCCGCCCCGGCACCCTGCGGGCGGTTTTTCACAGGCACCGGACGCATAGAGCCGGAAATCGAAAGAGGCAAACGTGCCCACCTATACATGCAAAGCAGTGGACAGCCAGGGCAAGGAATATTCCGAGACGCTCACGGCGGCGAACCGGAACAAGGCCATGGACCAGATCGTCGCCCGCAAGCTCCTGCCCGTTTCCGTGGAAGAGACCAAAACGGCCGGCGGCGCCCAGAAAAGACGCCTGTCGCTTCGTCCCCGGCGGATATCCAAGCGGGACGTGGAATCCTTCACCCGGGAACTGGCCAATCTCCTGGCGGCGGGGGTCTCCTTGAGCCGGTCGCTGAATATCCTCTCCCGCGAGGCCTCCAACCCGGCGGCCAAGAAGCAATGGTCCGAGGTCCGCGACAGCGTCAGCGAGGGCATGTCCCTGGCCGACTCCCTGGCGAAATGGCCGAAATCGTTCCCCCCCATCTACATCGCCATGGTGCGGGCGGGCGAGACCGGCGGATTCCTGGACCTGGTGCTGGGCCAGATCGCCCAATTCCGCAGCCGCGAGCAGGATCTCAAGGGCAAGGTCAAGGCGGCGCTGGTCTACCCGATCATCCTGGCGGTATTGGCGACCATGATCCTGATCTTCCTGCTGACCTTTTTCATCCCCCGCTTTTCCTCGATCTTCGCGGAGTTCGGGGGGTCGCTGCCCGACCTGACGCGGGCGATCGTGGCCGCCAGCAAGGCCATCACGAAATACTGGCTGGTTCTTCTGATTGCGGTCGCCCTGCTGATCGTGTCCCTGCGCCGGGCCGCGGCGCGGGACGAAGGACGGCTGGCGATAGAGAAATTCCTGCTGCGCTGTCCACTGATCGGCCTGGGGGTGGCCCGCTTCGCCCTGGTCCGGTTCTGCCGGATGCTGGGCACGCTGGTGGAGTCGGGCGTGCCGCTGGTCAACTCCCTCCAGGTGGCCAAGGAGGCCATCGGCAACCAGACGCTGGCCACCACCGTCGGCCGGGCGATCGAGCAGGTCCAGCAGGGAACCTCGCTGGCCCGCAGCCTGTCCGATTGCCCGCAGCTGTTTCCGGCCTCGGTGATCGAGATGGTCGCGGTGGCCGAGGAGACAGGCCGGCTGGACAAGGAACTGGTCCGCCTGGCCGGGGCGTACGAAGAGGAACTGGACCGGCATCTGCGGATGATGGTGGCCCTGGTAGAGCCGGCCTTGCTGTTTATCATGGCCGCGCTAGTGGGCACGGTCGTCATCGGCATGCTGCTGCCCATCTTCAACCTGCAGGAGCTGATTCGCTAGACCGGACGGGCGGGATGACTCGCCGGCCGGAAACGTTGTTTTGATAACGGGAGTATGAACAAACCATGCAACACGCAATGAACCATCGCACGCGGTACCGCGACGCCTTGCCGCCGGCCGGCGGCTTTACCCTGATCGAACTGCTGCTGGTCTTGGTGATCCTGACCGCCCTGGCGGCGGTGGTGGTGCCCAAGTTCACCAAACGCTCCGAACAGGCGCGGATCACGGCGGCCCACACGGACATCTCCAACCTGGAGGTGGCCCTGGACGCCTTCGAAATCGACGTGGGCCGCTATCCCACCATGGCGGAGGGATTGAGCGCCCTGGTCGGCCAGCCCAGCAACGCCCTGGAATGGAAAGGCCCCTACATCAAGAAAGGCATCCCGCTGGATCCCTGGGGCTCCCCGTACATCTACAAATTTCCTGGCCAGTACAACACCTACGGATACGACCTGTATTCCTACGGACCCAACGGCCAGGAGGGTGGAGACGATGACATCGTCAACTGGTCCAACTAACGGCCGTTTCGCCCCCCCGGCAAACGGCGATCGCCGCCGGCACAGCGCCCGTGCGACCGGCCGAAGCGGCGGATCCCCGCCCGGCCGCGGCCGCAGCGGTTTTACGCTGCTGGAGCTGGTCCTGGTGATGCTGATCCTCTGCACGGTCCTGGCGATCGCCGCGCCCAACCTGCGGGGATTCTTCGCCTCGCGGGAGGCCAAGGACGCCGCCGAACAGATCGTGGCCCTGACCCAGCTGGCCAGTTCCCAGGCGGTCGCGGAGGGCCGCGCGTATCGGCTGAACCTGAACATCAAGGAAGGATTCTACTGGCTGAGCGTGCAGGACGAAGGCGTCTATCGCCCGCTGTATACCGAACAGGGACGGCTGTTTAGCCTGCCCCGCGACACGATCATGGAGGTCCAGGGACTCACCCCCCTGTATGAGGATTATTATATCGAGTTCGATCCGACCGGCCGCAGTCAGGCGGGCCGGATACGCCTGGTGGACCGGCGGGGCGACGTCATCTCGATCATCTGCCCGACGCCCACGGATCATTATTACATCGCTGCCGGGGAGGATCCGTATTACCAATGGAACTGACCGGGCCCCATCGTTGTCGGCGCCGAAGCGGGCGGCCGGGATTCACCCTGCTGGAGATCCTGGCCACCTTCGTGCTGGTCGCCGTAATCATCCCCGTGGCCATGAAGGGCCTCGGCATGGTGATCCGGCTGGCGGACCGGTCCGTCCAGCAGGTGGAGGCCTGCTCCCTGGCGGAAACCAAGCTCGCCGAACTGCTGGTCACCCAGGAATATCTCAGCGGCCCGCAGTCGGGGGATTTCGGCTCGGAATGGCCCGCCTACCGCTGGAACCTGCAGGTGGTCGATTGGGGCGAGGCCTCGTTGAAGCAGGTCAGCATCCGCGTGGTGTGGCAGGACGTGCTGCGGGAACACGAGATCGTCCTGGATACGCTGGTCTATCCCCAGGAATAACCGCCCCGGGCCGGCCAAACGAGGCGGTGTAACGTCTGAATGACAAACGGGACACAAACGAAATGAAAAGGATGTCCGGCAAACGGCCCTAAAAAGTCAAACGGCATGAATTCGCGATTCGGACAGAAAGGCTTTTCCCTGCTGGAGCTGCTCACGGCCATGGCCATGATGGTGGTGCTGGCCGGTTCGCTGTACTCCGCCTTGTACATCGGATTCAAATCCAAGCAAAGCGCCCAGGCGGCCGTGGGGCCCGTGCGCCGGGGGCAAATCGTCATGAAGCTTTTGCAGCGGGACCTGGAGGCGACGCCGCCGCCGACCGGGATCCTGGCCGGCGTCTTTCAGGGCATCGACGCGGTGGACAGCCGCGGCCGGCCCAGCGACACGCTGTTGTTCTACACCTGCCATAACTCGAGCTACATCCCCGGCGCGACCGGCGACATCGTGGAGGTGGAACTGCTCCTGACGGCGGCGCCGGACAACCAGACCAGCTATCTGGTGCGCCGCACGACGGTGAATCTGCTGCCCTCGGCGACGCCGACCTCCTACGAGGAAATCCTCTGCCGGGACGTCGTCTCGCTCAATCTGTGTTACTACGACGGCTACGACTGGCTGGATATCTGGGACTCCAGTTCGCTGGACAACACCCTGCCCCAGGCGGTGGAAATCGTTCTGGCCCTGCGCCTGCCGGAGACGGATGACTACGACGAGATGAGGGGATATCAAGTGACCCATATATTCACCCTGCCCTGCAGCCTGTCCAACGCGGCGCTGGAAGGCGAAAGCGGCTCCGCCGGCGGCGGGATGGGCGCCGGGCAAAACTGACCCCGCCGGCCGGACCTGCCGGCAGGCGGAAACGACACGCTTTCTGATACGGCTATGGATGATGAAACAGGCTCGCCAGACAATCCGAGAGAACCGAACCGGCCGGCGGGCCGGCGGGCGGCGCTTCCGGTCCGTCCGGCGCGCGGGGCGTGCGTCGCTGACGCCGAAGGGAACGGTCCTGATCGTGACGATGTGGATCGTGCTGGTGCTGGCCGGGCTGGTGCTGGTCCTGTCGCGCTCCATGCGGGTCGAGGCGATCGCCTCGGCCAACTACGTCGCCTCGGTGCAGGCCGACGTCCTGGCCCGGGCCGGGCTGCAGTACGTGATCGGCAAGCTGCTGACCGAGGAGGAGGAGACGATCCTGACCGAAAGCGCCGACGCCTACGAGGCGATCGAACTGGAAAAGGGATTCTTCTGGGTGCTGCATCCAAACCTGTCGGACGACCGGAACTACACCTTCGGCGTGACCGACGAGGCGGCCAAGATCAATCTGAACTCGGCCACCCAGGAGATGCTGCTGAAGCTGCCGGGGATGACGACCGAGCTGGCGTCGGCCATCATCGACTGGCGCGACGAGGACAGCGAGATCACGCCCGGCGGCGCCGAAAGCGAATACTACCTGCTGCTGGAAGACCCCTACTACTGCAAGGACGCCCCCCTGGAGACCGTCGAGGAGATCCTGCTGCTCCGCGGCGCCAGCACGGAAATCCTCTACGGGGAGGACACCAACAAGAACGGCGTGCTCGATCCGCAGGAAAACGACGCCGACCAGAGCGAACCGCCGGACAACAAGAACGGCCGGCTCGACCGGGGGATCTACGACTACGTCACGGTCTACACCCGCCAGCCCAACGTCTCCGAGGACGGCTCCCAGCGGGTCAACGTCAACCAGGGCGGCAACCAGCAGCTCTCCAGCCTGCTGCGGGAGGTCATCAAGGACGACCGGTACTTCCAGCTGATGGACGGCATCCGCGACAACCGGCCCTATCGCAACATCCTGGACATGTATTACCGCAGCGGCCTGACCAAGGAGGAGTTCGAGCAGGTCGCCGACCGGCTGACGACCAACTCGGCCACGACGCTGGTCGGCCTGGTCAACATCAACACGGCGCCGCGCGAGGTCCTGCTGTGCCTGCCGGAGCTGACCGAAAACGACGCCGACGCCCTGATTGCCAAGCGGGCGAACCTGGACGAGACGCAGCGCCAGAACGTGGCCTGGGTGACCGAGGTGCTGGACCAGGAAAAAGCCGTCGCCATCGGCGAGCACATCACGACGCGATCGTTCCAGAAATCCGCGGACATCGTCAGCGTCAGCCGCAACGGCAGGGCCTATCGGCGCTACCAGGCGGTGCTGGACATGCAGAACGAGACCCCGCGGGTGGTGTACTGGAAATCGCTGCATCATCTGGGCTGGCCCCTGGACCGGGATTTGATCGCGAATCTGCGCAGCGGGTATGCGCTGCGCTGAACGTCTCATACGCACGGGAAACCTTTACATGCTGACCAAAACGCGAAAAGTCATCGGCCTGGCCGTGGAAGCGAATCAGATTCTTCTGGCCGAACTGCATTGCAGTTCCCTGCGCCACCGGGTGGTGCGGACGGAGACCTTCGACCTGCTGCCGGAGACGGGCTATGCCCAACCCGAGCCGCTGGGCGCGGCGCTGCACCAATTCCTGCGCCGCCATCACTTTTCCGCCCGCGAGGTCATTATCGGCCTGCCGGCCAAGTGGCTGCTGGTCAAGGAAAGCGAGATCCCCTCGGTCGCGGCCAACTCCCTGGGGCCCATCGTCCGCCTGATGGCCGAGCGGGAATTCTCCCTGGAGATCAACGACCTGGTCCTGGACTATACCTCCGGCGGCGAGGCCGACGCGAACCGCCTGCTGGTCATGGCCACCCTGCGGCGGACGGTGGAGCCGATCCTGGCGGCGGTGCGGGCCGCGGGCCTCAAGGTGCTGACGGTGACCTCGTCCGCCCTGGCGCTGTCCGGGCCGGTGCCGCCGGCCGCCTCGGGCTCGAACCACGTGCTGTATCTCCGGGCGAACTACGCCGAGATCCTGACCCGGAACGGCTCGGGATTTCATTCGATCAAACACCTCTCGTACGCGACCGGGGCCGACCAGGATCCGACCGCGGCGCCGGATTCCCTGCTCCGCCAGCTCAATCACTATTTCGCCCTCACGCCGGGCCGCGCCGCGGGCGGCCCCCGGGACACCCTGTTCATCTGGGAGGGCCCCGGCCAATCCGCCGAAACCTATCGGGCCTATGAACAGCGGCTGGGCCGTCCGGTCCAGATCCGCAGCGGCCTGGAACAACTGCAGCGGGAACACTGGGACGGCCACGGCGCTCCGGAGACCACCGACTACGCCGCGGCGATCTGCCTGGCCCTCTCGCCGCTGCGGGCCCAGCCGATCGCCATCGATTTCGTCCATTCCAAGATCGCTGCCCAAGTCAAGCACTCGCGGAAAAAACCGCTGCTGTGGTCCGTCGGTTCGGTGGCTCTCCTGCTGATCGCCGGGGGGCTGCTGCTGGGGAGCTGGCAGCGGGATAAGCACGAGATCACCCGGATCACCAACGCGCTGGCGGCGATGAAGACCGAGGTGGACGCGGTGGAATCGCTGGCCGAGAAGGTCGTCTCGGTTCAGGACTGGTACGCCGACCGGCCCAAGATCCTGGACTGCCTGCGGGAATTGTCCCTGTCGTTCCCGGAGGAGGGAACGATCTGGGTGAACAGCCTGGCCCTGCGCGAGGACATGCGGGGGATCCTGACCGGCAAGGCCCAGAGCGAGTCCGACGTGCTGGAGGTGATGGACAAACTCAAGACCAACAAGGTGTTTTCCAACGTGCAGCTGCTGTACCTGCGGGATACCGGCCGGAATTCCCGCGATTCGGCGTTCGCCATTGATTTTATTTATACCAACGGGAAGTGATCGCATGGTACTGTCAAAACGAGAAACGTACATTCTGCTGGTGACGGTGTCGATCGTGGCCGTGCTGATCCTGGATCGCTACGCCTTGACGCCCTTTTTGGACCTGCGCCGGCAGAGCCGGGACGAGAAACTCAAGCTTCAGGACACCCTGTTCAAGGCCGAAAGCCTCCTGCGGCGCCGCCATCAGCTGGAAAGTCGCTGGCGGACCATGACCGAACAGGGGGTGCGCCAGAACGTCTCGGAGACCGAGAGCCAGGTCCTGCATGAGGTGCGCAACTGGTCGCGGGCGTCCGGGCTGAACCTTTCCTCCATCCATCCGGACCGCCTGCGCGGCACGGAGACCCGGCAGGAACTGACCTTCCTGGTCTCCGGCACGGGCAACATGCGTTCGGTGGGGCAGTTTTTGTACCAGGTGGAAACCGCGAGCCTTCCCCTGCGGCTGCTGGACGTCCAGATCAGCTCCCGCCAGGAGGCGGCCGACGACATGTCCTGCCAGTTGACTCTCTCGGCGATCCACTTCGATCCGAAGACCAAGGAATCCGCTCCGCAGATGCGCACGACGTTGAAAGGGAGGCCGTAAGCCATGACCATTCGATCGGGTATTCTGGCCGGGATCCTTTTGGGATGCGCCCTGGGCGGTCCCCCGCCGGTTGCCGCCCAGCGGGGACCGGGCCAGGACGAGTTCAGCCGCCGCTACGGCGTGATCGTGGAGCGGAACATCTTCACCCGCGATCGAGGCCGCCGCAATCAGCCCACCCCCACCCGCCAGGAGTCCCGGCCGGCGCCGGTGGTGCCGGAAAAGAGCTACGTCCTGCGCGGCGTGTCCCTCTGGGGCTCGGAATACATCGCCTTCGTGGAAAACACCCGCTACGGCGAGACCCACATGTATCGCGTCGGCAACACGATCCTGGAAGGCAAGATCACCCGGATCACCCTGGATAGCATCGAGGTGGCCAAAGGCACCGAGACGACCACCGTGCAACTCGGCAACGACCTGACGGGCCAGGTGGCCGGATCGGCCCTGACCCTCCAGGAACTGATCAGCCGTACGGAGAGAACCGCCGCATCACCGGATGCCGCCGGGCCGGATGCCGAAACCGCGGACACCGCCCCGGCAGCCGCCCCCGCGGCCGGAACCGAGACCGGAACCGGAACCGCAACCGGGACCGGGGCCGATGCCGATGACATCCTGAGGCAATTATTGGAACGAAGAAAAAAAGAACTCCAGCAATAACATCAGAATCCATGACGTCATTGTTATAGTACCGAGGCGACCGGCCCGACGAGAGGGTCCGTCTCCGGTTTGAGGGAAACGATCCCCCCACCGGGCGTGGGGGATATCCATACCGCGCTTGTTATGTTGTAAGAAGCTGCAGCAAAAAGGCCACACCGGCGTTATCATCACTGCCATTGCCGATTGCCGAGGTTACATAATGACCTGTAGAACGTATATGTCGCAGACCGACAGGAATAGGAGTCCCATACCATGCGCGGCATGAACATGATTATCCTCACGGCGATGTTTTTATCCTGCTGGTTCCTGACGTCCGGCCCGGCCGGCGCCCAGGACGATCCCGCCGCCGCCCCGCCGGATAGCGCGCAACTCGCCGCGGCGGCCGACCCGAACGGGCCCGCGGCGGCGGCCGACCCGAACGCAACCGCGCTGGCGCCCCCGGCCCCGCCGGGGCCGACCGAGTCGGCCGAGGATACCGAACCGAGCGCGCCGGCCCTGCCCGCCGCGCCGACAGCGCCGGATCTGGAGGTGGTCGAGGAGATCAAGATCGTCCCCAACGGCGACAACAAAATCATGATGAACTTCAAGAACGCCACCCTGGCGTCCATCCTGGATCACCTTTCCCAGGTGGCCGGCCTGGTCGTGGTGATGGACACGGAGATCGACGGCCGCATGACCCTGATCAGCCGCCAGCCGCTGACGCTTCCGGAAACCATCTCCCTGATCAACAGCGTCCTGATCGAAAGGAATTACGCCGCCATCCGCATGGGACGGATCCTCAAAGTCGTGCCCCTGGACCAGGCCAAGCAGATGAACATCCCCGTCCGCCAGGGAGGCAACCCGGAGGATGTCATCCCCAGCGACGAGATCGTCACGCACGTGGTCCCCATCCGCTACGCCAAGGCCGACCGGCTGCGGGAGCAACTGACGCCCCTGCTGCCCTCCTACGCGAACATCGTCGCCAACGCCGAGACCAACACCCTGGTCATCACGGACACCACCGCCAACATCCGGCGGATGATCGAGATCGTCCGGGCGGTGGACACGCAGATGGCCGGGATCACGGACGTGCGGGTGTTCCATCTGAAATATTCGGACGCGACCAACGTGGCCACCCTGATCAACGAGATCTTCGAGACCGACCAGCAGACCTCCTCCCGCAACCAGCAGCAGAATCAGAATCCGTTCGAACGAATGATGCGGGGCCGGGGCGGGGACCGGGGCCCGGGTTCAAGCAGTTCGTCGGAGGAGGCTACGGTCGTCGTGGGCATCAAGGCGGCGGCCGACACCTATACCAATACCCTGGTGGTCACCGGCCCGCCGGACATGCTGCGGCTGATCGAAACCATCATCAAGGACATCGACTCCAATCCGATGGAAGAGCAGACGGTCCTGATTTACCCCCTGCAAAACGCCCAGGCGGCCAACATCCAGGAGGTGCTCAACAACCTGTTCCAGGAGATGCAGCAAATGCTCACGGGCGGGACGAGCACGGGCGGGCGGGGCGGGATCACCGGCCGGGGCGGATTCGGCGGATTCGGCGGCACGCAGAACCGCAGCACGACCCTATCGGCCGCGGCCGGCGACCTGGTCGGGCAGGTCTATTTCGAGGCGGACGAGGACACCAACTCGATCCTGGCCATCGCCGCCTCGAAGCATTTCGACAAGATCAAACTCATTCTCAAGGAGCTGGACAAGCCCGTCCCCCAGGTGCTGATCAAGGTGCTGCTGGCGGAGGTCACCCACGACAACTCCCTGGACCTGGGCGTGGAGTTTTCCCTGTTGAACCTGAGAAGCAGCGGCGGCAGCACCTCGACGAGCACCGACTTCGGCGTGGCGGTCCTCAGCGGCGGCCTGGTCGTCCAGACCCTCGAGGGGGACCTGGACGTCACCCTGCGGGCCCTGGAAACCCAGGGCAAGCTGAACATCCTGAGCCGCCCGTACATCCTGACCAGCAACAACCAGGCGGCCACCATCACCGTCGGCGAGGAGGTGCCGTTCATTCGGAACACCCGGACCACCGAAACCGGCCAAACGATCAACACGATCGAGTACGAGGACATCGGCATCATCCTGGAGGTGACCCCCACGATCAATCCGGAAGGGCTGGTGACCATGGACGTCCGGCCGGAGATCTCCACCACGACCGCCAAGACCGTGCCCATCTCCGAAACGGTGGACGCCGCCGTCTTCGCCAAGCGCTCCTCGGAAAGCCGGGTGGCCATCCGCGACGGCCAGACGATCGTGATCGGCGGCCTGGTGCAGGACCGCGAGGTGGAAACGGTCGACAAGGTGCCCCTGCTGGGGGATATCCCCCTGGTGGGACTGCTCTTCCAGCGCCGACAAAGCGAAACGCAAAAGACCGAGTTGTTGATCTTCCTTACCCCGCACGTGGCGCTGAAGGACCAGGAACTGCGCAAGATCACCGACCGGGAAAACGCCAGGAGCCACCTGTTCCAGAATCCTTCGGAGTTCCCGGCCTTCGAGGAACACTTCGAGGCCATGCTCCTGCGGGAGGAAGAGGGCTCGTCCTCGGCGTTGCCAAAGTCAGAACCGACCCAGCTTAACCTGCGGGAGGAATAAGACTCGCCCTCGACATCCTCGATGCCATGTCGGAAACGACTCAGCATTAGAGGTTCCAACAATATTGCCCACTCATTCCCGCAACTGACTGCCATCCCTGCGCGGGCGAGCAATCCGAATCCACGGGTCATGCGGGCAGGTTGGCCAGAGTGCCTTAAAGCCCTTATAAACAGACTGTTCGTGAAAGGAGTATGTAGATGAAGGCTGGAGTGACTATGGTAGCAATAGGGTTGATGGCCGTTGCCTGCAGGAGTATGGCCGCCGATTGGCCGCAATGGCAGGGGCCCAACCGCGACGGCAAGTCCGCGGACACGGGTCTTCTCAAACAATGGCCCGAAAACGGTCCACCCCTTGCCTGGAAAATCGACAAACTCGGCGGGGGCGACAGCGCTCCGGCGATTGCCGACGGGCGAATTTACTTCATGAGCAATCGCGGCGACGAGGAAGTCGTCTGGGCCCTGTCCGAGACCGACGGAAGTGAAATCTGGGTAACGCCCCTGGGGCCGGCCTTTCCCCAGCGGGCATCGCAGGGAAGAGAGGGGCCCTCGTGCACGCCGACGGTCGA
>JAFGFX010000280.1 GCA_016930855.1 Sedimentisphaerales bacterium
CTGGAGGTGGAGGATTTCTACCTGGCGATCGTCCTGTCGGCCCAGACGGCCCTGCGGGACATCATCGGCACCCACGAGCTGGCGGAGATGCTCACGCACCGCGGCGAACTGGGAATGCGCCTCAAGGAGGTCCTCGACGAAAAGACCAACCCCTGGGGCATCACGATCCAATCGGTCGAGATCCGCGACATCATCATCCCGCAGGCCCTCGAGGACACGATGTCCAAGCAGGCGCAGGCCGAACGCGAGCGGCAGGCCCGCATCATCCTGGGCACGGCCGAGACGGAGATCGCCGAGAAGTTCGCCGAAGCCGCCAAGCAGTATGAATCCAATCCCGTCGCCATGCATCTGCGGGGCATGAACATGCTGTTCGAGGGGCTCAAGGAAAAGGGCTCCATGATCATCGTTCCCAGTTCCGCCCTGGAGACCATGAACCTGGGCGCCATCGGGGGATTGACCGCCCTGAGCCAAACCAAAATAGAATGAACGCCGTCCGGCCGTACCTGCTATAGGATTGTCACCCGACTGCTTGTTGGTGTATAATGCCGCTGTACTTTGGGGCATTGATCATGTTCAGGCCGCGACGGGAATAGCGACAACAGATAGAGAGGATCGCTTGTCATGCGTATCGGGATGGCAGCAATCGTTTCGCTGGGAGTGATGGCGGCAGGGATCGGTTGCCAGAACGCGGCATCGCCGGGGGGAAAAACGCCCGGCGACGAGCAGTTACTGGCGGTCTCGGCCACCCCGCCGGTCGGCCTTCCGGCCGGGTTCGACGCGCAGGGCTTTCGCGACGGCGTGCAACGCGAGTTGCAGGACAACATCCTTTCCTTCTGGATCCGGCGAACCCCGGATGACGCCCGGGGCGGCTTTATCGGCCGGATGACCTTTGATGGGCAGATTGTGCCCGACGCGCCCAAGGGCCTGGTGCTCAACAGCCGCATCCTGTGGACGTTTTCCGCCGCCTGGCGCTGGCGGGCCGCGCCCGAATACGAGCGGATGGCCCGGCGGGCCTTCGCCTATCTGCGCGATTATTTCTGGGACGACCAATACAGCGGCGCCTATTGGCTGTGCGACAGCGACGGCCAGCCTCGGGAAACGGACAAGCTGCTCTACGGGCAGGCCTTCGTGATCTACTCCCTGGCGGAATTCTATCGCGCCTCCGGCCAGGCAGAGGCCTTGCAGATGGCCCGGGCCCTTTTCGACCGCATCGAGACCGCCGCCCACGATCCGGTCGACGGAGGCTATTTCGAGATGTTCCGGCGCGACTGGACGCGGTCGGAGCGGCCGGCGATCGGCGGCGACAACCCCGAACAGCAAAAATCGATGAACGCCCACCTGCACCTGCTGGAGGCCTATACCAATCTCTATCGCATCTGGCCCGACGACCGGCTGCGGCGGCGGCTGATCGAGCTGATCGAGGTGTTCACCGATCACATCATCGACCGCCAGACGGGTCATTTCCGGCTGTTTTTCGACCGGGCCTGGCACAGCAACAATGCGGTGATCTCCTTCGGCCACGACATCGAGGGCAGTTGGCTGTTGCCGGAGGCGGCCGAGGTCCTCGGCGACGAGGATCGGATCCGCTCGGTCAACGCCATCGCCCTGCGGATGGCGCGGGCCTGCCTGGACGAGGCCCTCGATCAGGACGGGGCCATGTGGTACGAGGCCGATCACAGCGGGAATATCATCCGGCCCGAAAAGCACTGGTGGCCGCAGGCGGAAACCGTCGTCGGCTTTCTCAACGCCTATCAGCTCAGCGGCGATCCGGCCTTCTTCGCCGCCGCGCAGCACTGCTGGCGGTTCATCGAGGACCACCTGGCGGATCGCCAAAACGGCGAATGGCACTCGGTCGTCTCCGCCGATCGCCGGCCGGACAGCCGTAGCTGGAAGGTCTCCGAGTGGAAGGCGCCCTACCACAACGCCCGCTGCTGCCTGGAGACATTGCATCGGCTTGAGCGGATGGCGCAAATCCCGTAAAATCGAATCGCCGGTGGTCTCAGGAAGAGTCCAAGCATCTTGCCTATCGGGGCCGAAACGGCTTGATATTATCCCAACGCGCCCGGATCGCCTAATGAAACGGCGGTTTGCCGGTCCGTGGAATTTCGATACGAACGTACCAATTCCCCGACCAACAGCAGCCAGACGGGGACATGGAGCAGCCAGCTCCAGCCCTGCCGGTCGGCCAGTATCTCCGGCGGCAGATACCCCAGCGGCAACAGCAGCGTCCAGCATAAAAAGCCCCACCGGGGCACGATGGCGGCCAAGGGGATCACTGCTAGGTAATGCCAGCAGGACGCCGCCGGGCTCAGCAGTAGCATCAGCATGATCCACCAGCCCAGCCGCAGGCAAAGCGACCGGGCCGATGCCGGTCGCAACCCGGCCAGCAGCAGGGAGCCCAACAGCAGGATTCCCACAACGACGCCCCATCCCAGCAGATCGCCCGATATGGGCAGCATCCCGGCGGCCAATACGTGCCGGCAGGCCCGTTGGATCGCCCAGAACGCACCGGTTGCGAACGCTGTCGTCTCGCTGCCGGCAAACCAGCCGCCGGCGGCGGGATCCAGCCAGTTCACCCGGTAGGAAACCAGCCACAACGTCGCCACGGCGGCGCACACCAGCAGCGCCAGGACCTTTGCCCGCCGATTGCCCGGTGCTCCGAGAACCAGGAAGGGCGCCAACAGCAGCGGCCAGAGACTCACGCCCGCCGCCAGGGCCAGCGCCGCCGCCGCGAAGATCCGATGCCGTCGTACCAGGAAAAAGGCGGCGGTGACCACCAGGGCCGCCGCCGCCAGGTCCGGATGGCCGTGGAGGTAGGTCTCGAACAGCAGCAGGGGATTCCAGAAATACAGCGCGAAGTAGGACAGCGGCCGGCGGGTGCTACCCAACAGCCCCAGCACGGCGCCCGCGGCCAACCCGTCGAAACCCAGCAGCACGATCCGCCAGCCGGCCGGGTTCAAGGGCGTCAGCCAGTACGCCGCACAGAACAACCCCTGGGCGGCCGGCGGCTGGCGGCTGGGCCGTTCGGGC
>JAFGFX010000281.1 GCA_016930855.1 Sedimentisphaerales bacterium
ACGGTCACGGCGATCATCGGTCCGAGCGGCTGCGGCAAGAGCACGTTTTTACGCAGCATCAATCGGATGAACGATTTGATTCCCCACACGCGTGCCGAAGGCCGTCTGGAGGTCAACGGGCATAATGTGTATGACAAACGGACGAATCTGGTGAACCTGCGGCAGCAGGTGGGGATCGTGTTTCAGAGGCCCAATCCGTTTGCCAAGAGCATATTTGACAATGTCGCCTACGGTCCGCGTTTGCAGGGGATTCGCCAAAAAGGCGAGTTGACTCAGATTGTCGAGGAATGTCTGCAATCGGCGGCACTGTGGGACGAAGTAAAGGATGATTTGCATAAAACCGCATTGGCCCTATCCGGCGGACAGCAGCAGCGGCTCTGCATCGCCCGGGCCCTGGCAACCAGGCCCCAGGTGTTATTGATGGATGAACCCTGTTCGGCGCTGGATCCGATCGCGACAGCGCGGATCGAAGATCTGATGGCGCAGCTGAAGTCTTCCTATACGATTGTGACGGTGACGCACAATATGCAGCAGGCGGCGCGGATCAGCGAATACGCCGCCTTTTTCTGCCTGGGGGAGTTGATCGAGTACGATACAACCTCGAAATTGTTTACGAAGCCATCGAGGAAACAAACGGAAGATTACATTACTGGGAGGTTTGGATAAACCCATTTATGGAAAACGAAAACGGCAAGATGTGGAAAATACGGACGGTGAAGGACTATACCGACGCCCACAACCATATTATCGTGGGACGGGTGATGGGCATGACCGATTCCTATGTGCGGCTGCACTGCCGCAGTTATCACTTTGGCAAACAGGTCGAGTCACCGGAGGATATTCAAGAGGGATGCCTGATGGTCCGGATTATCCCTTGGCACCGGGTGGAAATCATCAACGAGCTGGCGCCGTCCTTTAATTATACGCAGGCGAAACTGACCACGGATGAGAAGCATGAGGTAGTGCTGCGGGATGGCGTGTATGTGTGTTCGCTCGGTTTTGCGCACAACAAGCGTTTTTAGGAGTTCGGGAGTAGACCGGCATGGCCATACACCTTCAACGGGAAATCGACAATCTCAAGAAAAAGATTCTGAACCTGGGAGCGCTGGTAGAATCGCGCGTGCGCAAAGCCACCCTGTCCATTCAGAACCGCAATCCGGATCTGGCTCGGGACGTCATCGAAACGGATCTGGAAATCGATTATGTCGAAGTGGATGTAGAAGAAGAATGCTTGAAGATCCTGGCGCTGCATCAGCCGGTGGCCGTCGATCTGCGGTTTATCATCGCCGTGTTGAAAATCAATAATGATCTGGAGAGAATCGGCGATCTGGCGGTTAACATTGCCGAGCGTGCCTTGTATCTGGTCTCGCAGCCTCCGCTGGGGGTTTCCCTCGATTTCGTCGGGATGGCACGAAGAGTGCAGCGCATGCTGAAAAACAGCCTCGATGCCCTGGTGAATTTCAGCGCGTCCCTGGCCAAGGAGGTCTGCCTGGACGACGACGAAGTGGACGCCATGAATCGGCAGATGTACCTGTCGGTCCAGCAGGGCATTCGGTCCCAGCCCCAGCGGGTCGAGCCCTTGATTCACATGCTGTCGGTCTCCCGGCATCTGGAACGCATCGCCGATCATGCCACGAACATCGCCGAGGATGTAATCTACATGGTGGAAGGCGAAATCGTTCGGCACAAGACGGAGGAATATATGTAACGGTGTCGTTGAGGGGATATGGTTCCGTCATGTGTACCTGCCACTAATAAATCTGACAGATACTTCAACTTACACAGGCTAAAAGTTTGTTTGTCTGTACGGCCTGATTCAGCAAATTTTCTTTCGCCTGTAAGATCGAATCCAAAACGTCCGTATTGGCGTTTTGCCGAAGCAGTATGTGCCGCTATGGATTTGTTCACCTTGATTATGCTTCCAGATTGACCCCGTGATAAATTCATTTTCCGATCTGCTTCTCCCAGGTGATGATCCGTTTGCCGCAGTGGCGGCACTGACGCCGGCGGACCAGGCGGCCGCCCCAGGCACGACGAGTATATAATACCCGAAAATGCCGGCAGCCGCAAGTGCTGCATTCCAGACCGTGCTGGTCGTTTAGAAGCTGTTTGTCGCTCAGTTTCAAAACGCGCTCTTCCTCTTTTGCAACTCCGACAGTTTCAAAGACTTGCGCTCCTGGCGGTCCGCCGGCCTCATCCCCGACAGGCCACAGCCGCACATGGATGCCCCCACCGCACAGCCGGCCAGGCAGTCGAGCCAGTGGTTCTCGGAGACTTCCGGCCGCGGCTTCCACTCGTCCACTATGCAGCCGCGGCCCTCGGTCTTGATGCGGTACTCGCTGGTCAGGTGCTCGGCCAGGAGGCGGTGGACTTGGGGGTCTCGACCGAACAGCGACAGGCAACCCTTATCGCCCATGGCCACGGCCAGGCGGGCGTGGATGAAGCTCTTCCAGTAGTTCGCGTCGAAGAGCACGTGGCGGATCGCCCGGCGGCCCAGGACGTTCGGGATCCTCCAGTTGAGACCCACGCGGTCGCCGCGCTTGCGCCGGTATTCCGAGAACGGGATGCTCGAGGCACCCACGAACCGCCCGTGACCGGGTAGCAGGACCGCCGCGTGCCTCGACTGGCGGCAGAACTGGATCGGCCAGGGCTGCCCCCGGCGCGAAGGGAGGCGGTCATGACGGTGATCCAGGACGACAGGCCCAAGGTCGAGAATCTCGGCGTGAACCGCATTCGCACCGACGGCTTCACCGACCGCGACGTGTACCGCAACCACTGGTCGCTGCTCAGCGACAAGCACCAGGTGCAGTTGGCCGTCGCCGAACTGGCCGAGCTGGATTGGCTGCGGATCGAGATACAGACGACCCAGGGGCGGCCGAAGGTGGCCCACCGCATCAACCCGGCGGCCCGGGACATGTCGGCCTGAGCACGGACCCCGGGGCGCGCAGTGCCAAAAGTGACAAAAGGTCGGGCAATCGCCTGAATCGCGGGGACTTTTGGCACTTTTGGCACTGCGGCACTTGGCCGAGCGCATGCGGTGAATTGCCCTTGATCTGTTTGGCGGCCGGCCGCTCAATGTCACGGACGACAGGCCAGGGGCGGGGCATGTGGCCCCGGCCCGGAGGAAGGAACGGAACCATGGCGGCAGTTTACAAGAAGAAGTACCCCATTCCGATGCCCGAGGGGGCCGAGACCATCGAGCGCCGAGGCAAGACCATGGCCCGCTGGACAAACGGCAAGGGCCAGGAGCGAATGGCCAAGGTCCTCGACGATGGGCGCGTGCAGTTCGTATCGGACTGCTGGTACGTCCGCTACACCGACGCCTCGGGCAAGATGCGGCGCGAGTCCTCCGGCTGCCGGGACAAGCGGGCGGCCGAGAGGGCTCTGGCCGACATCCTGGGCAATGTGGAGAAGGTCAAGGTCGGCGTCATCAGCCCCGCGGAAATCGCCGCGGTCGGCCATTTGGACACCCCGCTCACCAAGCACACGGCGCATTATCTTGCGGACCTGGCGGCCAGGAATGTTCGTGGCCGCAGGGTCTCGCCGAAGCATGTCAAACACGTGCGGGAGGGGCTGACGCGGATCATCAGCGAATGCGGGTTCAGCACGCTGAGGGACATTGACCGCCGGACGGTGCAGCGGTGGATGGATAAGAAAGCGACGTCGCCCCGCAATCCGGACGATCCGGATTCCGAGCCCCTATCGGCGCGGACGATCAATATGCACCGCTCGGCCATCGTGGCCTTCTGCAACTGGTGCGTTGCCGAGGGCAGGCTGACGGCCAACCCGCTGACGGATCTATCCAAGGCCGAGGAGGCCGAGCCCGCCCGCAAGCGCCGGCCCCTGACGGAGAATGAAATCGCACGGCTGTTGAAGGCGACGCAGGAGCGCCCACTGCGAGACGCCCTGACGATCCGACGAGGAAAGAACAAGGGCAAGCTGTTGGCCAAGCTGAGCGATCAGGAGCGGCAGCGTCTGGGACGGATCGGACAAGAGCGGGCACTGGTCTACAAATTCATGATGTTCACCGGCCTGCGCCGCGGCGAGGCGGCCTCGTTGACCGTTGGGGCTCTGTTCCTTGACGAGACGGCCCCGTACATCCGCGTCGAGGGCAAGCACGCCAAGAGCGGCCGGGCCGCGACGCTGCCGTTGCGGGCCGACCTGGCCGACGACCTGCGTAGGCACATCGAGCGATCGGCGAAGGCCGACGATGGCCGCGTTCCACTCGATGCGCCGCTGTTCGAGATCGACTGGCGAAACCTGCTCCGGACGTTCAATCTCGACCTGGCGGCCGCGGGGATTCCGAAACGCGACGCCCAGGGCCGGACGGTGGACGTGCACTGCCTGCGGCATACGTTCGCCACGCTCCTGGCCCGTAACGGCGTCTCGCCCGGCATCGCCCAGAAGCTCATGCGGCACAGCGATATCCGCCTGACGATGAACACCTACACGCACCTCGACCTCGCCGACACGGCCAGCGCGGTGGCGTCGCTTCCGGCCATCTGAGCGGCATACGCGCTGAAGACCGCAGCCGCCAATCAGCCGGTTCATCGGGCGATTATCGATCCTCCCTGGTGACCAACTCGGTGCTCTCGGGGCGCGCGGGTGACCGTCTTGGTGCCGGAAGGCGTACCGCCACAGGCACCCCCTGCCGCTTAGAGTCCGCCGCTGGCAGAATGACTACTCCAAGGCGCTGGTTTCATAAGGCTTTGACGGGGGCCAAGTTGGCGCAACAAGACGCCAAGGGGCAACGATGGTCACCTCCTGGCGACAGAAGCGGGCGATCGGATTCGAACCGACGACGTCCAGCTTGGGAAGCTGGCATTCTACCACTGAATTACGCCCGCGACAAGCAACGTAACTCGTTCCTATAAAAGCATATAGCAAGTTTCAGGATGGTTGTCAAGAGGGATTTTTTCCCCTGGTTTACCCGCCGGCTTCTGGGGGCGCGTCCTGGTTGAGCAGGTCTTTAACGGCGGATGAGCCTGGTGAAGGCGGAACATTCTCTGGAGGCCATTGAACAATACCCCGGCACATGGCGACGTCATCGGTGACAACGCCGGTATCGCCGGCGACGAAAAAGCCTCCAGCGTTCAGAGGGACGCAAGATGACGGGAATCGGTTTTGTCAGGCACCAAGAGATTCCTGGACAGACAGCTTCGCCTGCTTGACAATATCACAATCTGTGGTAGAGTGCGTTTGGAGTCCGAAAGATGAATACATCGGATGAACAACCGTAGTCAGTCAACAAGAAGAACACCTCAACACCAAAGGATATCCAATGCCATGTGCAGGTTTATTCAGGTTACGATTCTCTGCCTGGCCTTTCCCAGTCTTCTCTGGGGGGCCTCGTATTACGTTGATCCCGTCAACGGGAACCGGGACAATCCGGGCACAATGGAAAAGCCCTGGCGGACCCTGGAGGAGGTACTGGCCCAAAAGAAGACGTTCGCCGGCGGGGATACCATTTTCCTGCGCAGCGGATACCACGGAGCCATCGTCCTGACCGGCGAAAACGACCACTACGTCACCATCCAGGGGCTCTCGGGGGAACATCCCACGGTAAGCCGCATCCAAATCAGAAAGGCACGATTCTGGCGCATCGGGCGGATGGAGATCAGTCCCGAGCATGCGAAAATATACTCCCGGCAGACGCTGGTCGATGTCGCCGAGCAGGCAAGTGACATTGCCATCGAACACTGCACGCTCTTCTCCGAGCGGGATTCCTCCGGCTGGTCGGCCGACGACTGGGTCCAGAAATCATGCTTCGGATTGGTCGTAGACGGAACGCGAATCCGCGTGGCGGGCAATCACCTGCTCAATGTCGACCACGGAATATCCATCGTGGGCCGACAGAACATCGTCGAGAACAACACCATCGAGAACTTCTCCGGCGACGGGATACGGGCCCTGGGCGACCATTGCGTTTACCGATACAACGTCATCAAGAACTGCTACGATGTCGATGACAACCACGACGACGGGATCCAGTCCTGGAGCGTCGGGCCAAACGGAGTGGGCACGGGCACCGTCCGGGATGTGGTGATCGAGGGGAACCTCATCATCAATCATTCCGATCCCGGCCAGAAGTACAAGGGCACCCTGCAGGGGGTCGGCTGCTTTGACGGCTTCTATGAGAACTGGGTCATCGCCAACAACGTGGTGATCGTCGATCACTGGCACGGCATCACCCTCGGCGGTGCCCGGAACTGCAAGATCATCAACAACACCGTCGTTGACATCAACAACCAACGGCCGGGCCCGCCTTGGATTCTGATCGACAGGCACAAGAACGGCACGCCCAGCAGCGGCAACCTGATCCGGAACAACCTGGCCAAGGCGTTCCCTTCGAAGCCGGAGGTCGGGCACATGGACCACAACCTGGTCATCACCGCCTATGACGACTTTTTTGAGACCTACGGGAAATTCGACCTTCGCCTGAAGGCCGCCTGTCCGGCGCGCGACGCCGGAAGTAACGAAGGGATAACCGCCAAGGACTTTCTTCGGCATGATCGATTGATTGGCAATACCGTGGACATTGGGGCCATTGAGTTTGTCCCGGAAAAAGCGAGCGATCCCTGACGGTAATGCCTTTGGGAAGGAGACAACCATGAACCGGACAATCGTCGTTTCCGTCCTCGCCGGCCTGCTGCTTGCCGCGAGCGCCCATGCCGAACCGGATGACGCCTCGTCCTTCGTCGTCGTCAGCCAACGTGACCGGCGCTATTTCGAGCTGTCCAACGGCAGCCCCTACATCCCGATCGGCTTCAATCTTGTTCCTGCCCCGAACGAAGAGGAGTTCGAGAAGCTCTTCCGGATCATGGCCGAGAACCAGGTCAACTACTGCCGTATCTGGCTGGGCCACGGCGACTGGAACGTGGAACACGAGCACTGCCTGCAATTCGATCCGGGCCGTGCCGCAACCCTGGATCGTTTCCTTTCGCTTGCCCGCAAGAACGGGATCCATATAAAGATGTGCCTCGAATATTTCCGTGAAATCCGCGCCGAGAGAAACCGATGGTCCGACAACCTGCTCTACCACCAGGCAAACGGCGGCCCCTACGATGGCATGCACGACTACCTCTCCTCGCAAAAGGGACGGTCCCATTTCAAGGCCAAACTCGACTGGTATGCCGACCGTTACGCCCAGAATCCGGCCGTGTTCGCCTGGGAGCTCTGGAACGAGATGGATGCGGTGCGCGGCTCGGAATGGCGGGACTGGACAAAGGAAATGCTGGGCGAACTGCGGCGGCGTTTCCCCCGGCATCTTGCCGTCCAGAGCCTGGGAAGCTACGACCATCAAAACAAACGGCCAAGCTACCAGACGCTGTGCCTCCTGCGGGATAACGACGTCGCCCAGGTGCATCGCTATCTGGACGAAGGGGCCGGCTGGGAGATCTGCCACGGTCCGGTTGACGTCCTGGCCGCCCAGGCGGTCGGGGAGCTGATCGCCTTCCAGGCCGACAAGCCCGTCATCTTGACCGAGACGGGAGCCGTCAAGCCCAGTCATTCCGGCTGCTCGGCGTTATACGCCAAGGACCGCGACGGGGTCTTGCTGCACGACATGCTCTTCGCCCCGTTTTTCAGCGGCGCCGCCGGAACCGGCCATGTCTGGTGGTGGCGGCAGGCGCTGGAAGAACCGAATCTCTGGCATCATTTCGCCCGCTTCGCCGAGGCGGTCAAGGGCATCGACCCGGCCGCCGAACATTTCGAGCCGGCGCTGCGGTCCACGGACCGATACCGCCTCTACGTGCTCAAGGGACGTCGGACCATCATGGCCTGGTGCCGGGACAGCCAAAACGACTGGAAAAACGAGCTGGTTCTCTCCCACCCGCCGCAGACGCGAAACGGCATGGAAATCGATCTGGGCCCGTATGTGCCTGCCGCCCGAAAGGCACGGGCGCGGATCTACGATCCCTGGAAGAACCGCTGGCAGGACAAAACCATCGAGTCGGGCCGGGTAACGCTTGACGAGTTTACCCGTTCAGTCGTCATTCGAGTGGAGTAGCCCCCCTGCGACGGTACCTTCCGTGGATGTTACAGTGATAGACCCAGGCGCCAAAACCCTCTAAAATATCCGGGCTAGACCAGCGCTCCAATCTCGTCGATCAGCCGATCGATTTGTGCCGGTGAATGGGTGGCGAAGATGGCAATCCGGATCGCCCCCTCCCGCGGCACGCCGGAATAGGACCCGCCCCCGGCATACCATCGAGAAACAACGATACCGCGCGACAGCAATTGGCCGGGCAGCCGCTCCAGGCAAACCTCCCGACAAGAAAGACAGAGAATGGGCACCGGCGTATCCTCCAGGGTGAATCCGAGTGCCCGCAGGCCGCTTTTGGCGTGCGCGACGTTCTCCCAGAGCCTCGTTCTCAACTCCGGGTGATGATGGAGGATCTCCAGGGCCCTGGCGGAGGCAGCAGCAGCGGGCGTCGGCGGTGCGCTGGAGGCAAAGGTGATCGGCGCATTGGTCATCAGTCTCGTCTTCAGGGCCGCGTCGGTGGCAATGATGCCGCCATATCCACCAAAGGCCTTGCTCAATGTCCCGGAGGAAAACAGCCTGGCGTCCGAGAGACCGTGATACTCAAAACAGCCCTGGCCCTTTGGGCCGATCACCCCGGCTCCGTGCGCGTCGTCCACACAGACGAGAAACGATTCGTACGATTCGAGTACGTGGAGGTAGTCTGGGATGGGGGCGATCTGGCCGGATACGGCAAACACCCCATCGCTGAGCATCAGCGGTGTTTGGCCCGGTTTCAGATGGTTTTGGAGTTGTGTTTTGAGGTCGCCGGCGTCCCGATGCGCAAAGGGAACCACCGGTTTGCGGGCAACCGCCGCGCCGTCAAGCACCGAGTAATGCGATTCCCGGTCGACGAAGATGACGTCGTAGTCATCGGCCAGGCCCTGCAGGAGGATCGCGTTGCCCAGGTAGCCGGAGGCATAATACAACGCCTCCGAGGCGCCGAAGAACCTGGCCGCCTGCGTTTCCACCTCGAGCAGGACCGGATTGGTTCCGTATCCCCGACGGGACGTGGCGCTGCCCAGCCCGTATTGGCCGGCCGCCCGGCAGGCCGCCTCGATGAGCTCTGGGTGGCCCTGAAGGCCGAAATAGCCGCAGCCGCAAAAATAATCGACCTCCCTTCCGTCGATGACGGTCCTGGCCCCCGGTGCACTCTCCATGATATGCATTGATTCACCCTCGAATTCCGCTAATCGCGCTGTTCTATGCCCGGCACGAAGCTCAGGATAAAGAAAGGGCAATTATACCACAAGAAAAAAACAACCGATGACGCCAGATACGGGGGACCTTGTCTCTCTCGCCTTCATTGTCGCTCTGTCGAGATGTCCTCTTTGGCCACATGAAACGGGCAGGGCCTGACACACAGCACGACGACCGATATTGAAGACGTGACCGAGACGCTGCCTAAAGACCTTGCAGGATTCCTACAGATGGGGTATTCTATAGGCGTACGATGGATCTCTCAAGAGATGCCTCGTCCTGATATGGGAGGCAGTCGTTCCTGATACTATTTTTTGAGGTGCCCCTAATCGATCCCCAAGGAGGTTTTTATGGTTCCCAAAAAACTCCCGGTCCTCGCGGCGGTGGCGGTATTGGGCGGTGTGTCCCTGTTCGCCCATCCCGGCAAGGTGGTCCGCACCCTGGACGCACCCGGCCGGTTTTGCACGGGGATGGCCTTCGACGGTAAATTGCTCTGGGTGGCCGATTACAAGGAAGACAAGCTGTTCCGGGTCTCCCCCGAGACCGGAGAGGTCGTCGGATCGATACCCTCGCCGGCCTTCTGGCCCATGGGGCTGGCCTGGGACGGCCAGACTCTCTGGAACGCCGACAAGAAAAGGAAAAAGATTTTCCAGATCGATCCCCGGGACGGAACCATCCTGAAGACCATCGACGCCCCCTGCGACAATCCCGAGGGACTGACCTGGGACGGCCAGACCCTCTGGGTCAGCGACGCCAAGGACGCCAAGATCATCAAGATCGACTTGAGCGACGGGACGGCGGTGCATACCCTGACGGCGCCCGCCCAGGCTCCGATCGGTTTGACCTTCGACGGCATGTACCTGTGGTGCTCCGATCGCCTGAAAAACGAACTCTACATGATCGAGCCGGCCAGCGGGGACGTCCTTCTGATACTCGACGCGCCCGGACCCTACGCGCGGGGGATGGCCTGGGACCACGAATACCTCTGGAACGTGGACTACCAGACCGACAAGCTGTACCGGCTGGTGCGGCGGGACGACGAGCCCTATCGGCTGAAAAACACCCGCCAGACCCGCGTGACCTTCACCCACGAGGTCAAGGTCTACGGCACGGGCCGCCTGAAGGATCTGGACGCCTTCCTGGCCGTGCCGCAGGACATGCCCCAGCAGAAGATCATTTCGCTGTCCTTCTCGCCGGCGGGATACACCGAGAAACAGGACCGCTGGCTGCAGAAGGTGGCGGTCTTTCACTACGAGAACATCCCCTCGGAGGCCACGCTCGAATCGGTGATGCAGGTCGAGGCCGAGATCTCCGAGATCCGCTACTTCATCTTTCCCGACCGCTGCGGCAGCCTGGACGACATCCCGCCGGACATCCGGCGGCGTTACACGGCCAACGGCAGCAAGTACCTCACCGACGACGATTACATCCAGACGCTGGTCAAGAAGATCGTCGGCCAGGAGAACAATCCCTACTACATCGCCCGCAAGATCTTCGATCACGTGCGCGAGAACCTGGAATACAAGCTGGAAGGCGGCTGGAACGCGGCGCCGGTGGTCTTGAAGCGGGGCACCGGTTCCTGCTCCGAGTATTCCTTCTGCTTCATCGCCCTGTGCCGGGCGGCGGGGCTTCCCGCCCGCTATGTCGGCGCCATCGTCGTGCGCGACGACGACGCGAGCATGGACGACGTCTATCACCGTTGGCCCGAGGTGTACCTGCCCGGCTACGGGTGGGTGCCCGTCGATCCCCAGGGCGGCGACAAGCCCCTGCCCCGCGACCGGGCCCTGCGAATCGGGAGTCTGGCGAACCGCTTTTTGATCACCACCCAGGGCGGCGGCGACTCCGAGACCCTGGGCTGGTACTACAACTGCAACGAGCAGTACACCTCCAGCCCCCAGGTGGAGGTGCGCATCGAATCCTTCGGCGAATGGGAACCTGTCGGCAAGGAGGCCCCGAAACCGGACGCCAGTCACAGCCAGGCAAGATGAACATCGATGAATACCCCCCTGGTAACCAGTCCGATAGGCATATTGGCGATCCTGTCAGGGATCACCTCCGGATTCTTTTATCTGGAGAGAAAAACCCGCTGGAAGCTCTTCAATTATTTTCCGCCCCTGCTGTTTATTTACGCCGCGCCCCTGATCCTATCCAACACCGGCATCCTCGCCAATTCGTCGCCGCTGTACGACTGGATGAGCGACGCGGTCCTGCCCCTGTTCCTCATTCTCATGCTTTTGGACGTTGAGCTCGTCTCGACGATCCGGGTCATGGGAAAGGGCGTCTTCGTCATGCTCTTCGGGACAGTGGGCGTGGTCCTGGGCGCGCCTGTCGGGTATCTCGCCGTCAAACACGGACTCGATCCCGACAGCTGGAAGGGATTCGGCGCCCTGGCCGGCAGTTGGATCGGCGGGACGGGCAACATGGCCGCGGCCAGCAAGGGCCTGGGCACCTCGCCCGGCGACTTCGGCCTGGCGGTCCTCGCGGACAACATGGTGTACATCGTCTGGCTGCCCATCCTGCTGGCGTCAAAAAATCTCGCCTCTCGGTTCAATCGGTTCACCCGGGTCGACAAAAAACGCATCGAGATGCTGGAACGTTCCTCGGGCAACCTGTCGCGCCGCAAGGGCCCGTTCGAAATGAGGCATCTGCTCTACCTGCTTTTTTTGGGATTGTTCTTTCCCTGGTTGGCGGCGCACCTGGCCGGGCTCATGCCGCAGACCGAGGTGATCTTAACAACGCAGACGTGGAACATCCTGTGGATCACCACGCTGGGGATCCTGCTTTCCCTGACGCCGGCCCGGCACATCCCCGGCAGTCATCCGATCGCCGTGGCCCTGGTGTACCTGTTCGTGGCGAACATGGGCGCCCGCGCCGACATCAGCGGCCTGGCCGACAAGGCCCCCTGGTTCCTGCTGGGCGCGTACATCTGGATCGCGATCCACGGAGCCTGTTGCGTGCTCGGGGCGAAATTATTCAGAGTGGACATCCACTCCACCGCCATCGCCAGCGCCGCCAATATCGGCGGGATCGCCAGCGCCCCCATCGTGGCGGCCCATCACAACGAGAAGCTCGTACCGGTCAGCATCCTGATGGCCCTGATCGGCTACGCCATCGGCAACTACGGCGCCTTTGCCGCCGCCTGGCTTTGCTATATCGTGGCCCGCTGACATGAGTTGTCGTTTGGCCGTGACAGCAGCCGCGTTCCGCAGCCGGCCGTCGGGGGGTATCGAACCCGGCCCCGATCGATGGTCACGCCGCTGGCGATGTCCTCGGCCAGCAACAGCGCGCCATCCATATCGGCGTAGTCCAGCAGCGGCAGCAGTTGGGCGATGGCGGAGATGCCCACGCTCGACTGGGCAAAGCAGCC
>JAFGFX010000282.1 GCA_016930855.1 Sedimentisphaerales bacterium
AGATTCAGGTTGAGATCCTCGACGATCCCGATGGCCAGTTGCAGGTCCCCGAAATATTCCTCGATCGGCTTGGTATCCAGCAGGGTGGAGAACACCTTCGGTTCAAAGAGATCCTTCCGGAAGGAGATCGCCACGAAGATCCGCGAGCCCACGAAGGAAAGGTAGATCGTCCGGCCGGTCTTTCGCTTGAAGTCCACGATCCTCTTCATGAGGCTGGTGGACAGGATATAGCGGGCCTCGATCTGGTCGTTGCCGTAGACGGCGAATTCCTTTTCGAACTCCGGGTCCTCCAGCTTGATCAATTCGCCGCGGCCGATGTTCCAGGATTGCAGCAGCTTGCCCAGCCCGCCGAAGAGCCGCTCGGCCGTATCGGGCAGGACCACCGTTTGGCCCTGAAAATCCTTGTTGAAGTCGGCCAGGAAGAACAACCCCTTGAAGATCGTATGCCAATGGGTCTGGGTGCGCCCCTTGCTGTCCCGCGTCTCGGTCTTGTATTCGGCGTGGATCTCCGAGAACTCGATCTGCGTCTTGCCGAGGGTGCCGCGGACCAGGTCGTCGCCCCGGTAGCGGTCCGGCCGCTGGCGGAAGATCTGGCAGGCCAGGAAGGTCGATTCGGGGATGCAGCCGTAGCTGACGTAACTGAGGCCGGGATCCAGGAAGGTGACGATCCGCTGGATGATTTTCCCCTTGAATTCCCGCACGTAATCCCGGGTCAGGTACTTGTATACGCCCGCCAGAATGATGATCCCCAGCAGCAGGGGCGCCAGCAGCACCATCGGCTGGCCGTCCAGCACCGTGGTCAGTAGAATCGCCGCCGCCGCCGCCACCGCCGCCACGACCAGGCCGACGGACAGCAGGGTTTTCAGGATCCGCCGGCGCTGCTCTTCGAGACCCTGCAAATCCTCCAGCAGGGTGGTCTGGTAAAACTGCTGCAATTCCTCGAGGGTTTTCATCGCTGGAGCATCCTCTGGTATTTCGCCTGGAACCATCCCTTCGGCATTGCTGCCGCCGGCCCGGTCGGCAGATCCGCCGGACCGCGCCGGGCCGAAATCCGGTTATGCCGTTCAGCGGGAAAACAGTTCCTTGACATTGACGTTTTCCCTTTCGCGATCGGGGATCTCGAAGACGTTCTTGCGCCGATAGCTCATCATCGAGGCCATGATGTTCGTCGGGAACATCTCGACGGCGTTGTTGTAGTCGGTGACCGAGGCGTTGTAGGCCCGCCGGGCGGCCGAGATCTGCTCCTCGATCTCGTTCATCGAGCCCTGCAACTGCAGGAAGTTTTCGTTCGCCTTCAGTTCCGGATAGTTCTCCACCGCCACCATGATGCCGCCCAGCATCTTGGTGATCTGGTTGTCCAGGGCCACCTTTTCATCGTCGCTGATGTTGCCAGAAACGGCCCGGGCCCGCAGTTCCGTGATCTTCGTCAGCGTGTCGCGCTCGTGCTTCATGTACTGCTGGACGGTCGCCACCAGGTTGGGCACCAAATCGTACCGCTTCTTCAAGAGGGCGTCGATGCTGCCGAAGACGTTTTCCACCTGGTTCTTCTTGCCCACCAGGCTGTTGTACAACAGGATGGCAAACAGCCCGATCACGCCGAGTACGATTGCCAGAACATACCACATGAGCTACGCTCCTTTCTGGGGCAAACGCCCGCGGTCTCCGATTCGTCTTGCCGGGAATAATGTAACTTTCCCTTCCCTCGGTCGCCGCCGGTGCAGACGGCCAGGCGATTTTGACCGGTTCCTTGCCGGTAGTCGCGTTGCCGAAGGGAAATTTTCCCACGGATCCGCAATTTTATCGATTCTTTCTTGACGCTACCTTGGGCTCTTTATATAGTTGGGCCCGACCGGATAGTATAACTTCTTGCGGTGGGATTAGTTAGGAGAAAATACCTATGAAATATCACGTGAAAAATCTCAAGCTGGCCGACCAGGGGAAAAAGCGGATTCTCTGGGCGGACAACGATATGCCGGTATTGCAGCAGATCCGCGCGGAATTTTCTAAAGGTAAGCCGCTAAAAGGGTTACGAATGAGCGCCTGCCTGCACGTCACCGCCGAAACCGCCAACCTGGCCCGCACCCTCAAGGCCGGCGGGGCGGACCTGATCGTGTGCGCGTCCAATCCGCTGAGCACCCAGGATGACGTGGCCGCCTCCCTGGTCAAGGATTTTGGCATCCCCGTCCACGCCGTCTGCGGCGAGGACCGCAAGACCTATTACCGGCACATCAAGGCCGCCATCGACCATCAACCCAACGTCACGATGGACGACGGGGCGGACCTGGTCAACGAGCTGCATCAAAATCGCCGCAAGGAGGCCGCCAACATCCTCGGATCCATGGAGGAGACCACCACCGGCGTCATTCGCCTGCGGGCGATGGAAAAGGAGGGCATCCTGCTGTTTCCCGTCGTCGCCGTGAACGACGCCGCCACCAAGAACCTCTTTGACAACCGCTACGGCACGGGCCAGTCCACGCTGGACGGCGTCATCCGGGCCACGGATATGCTGCTGGCCGGCAAGCGGGTCGTCATCGCCGGCTACGGCTGGTGCGGCAAGGGCTGCGCCATGCGGGCCCGCGGAATGGGGGCCAATGTCATCGTCACCGAGATCAACCACATCCGCGCCCTGGAGGCCGCCATGGACGGCTTTTTGGTCATGCCCATGGCCGAGGCGGCCGCCGTCGGCGACCTGTTCATCACCCTGACGGGCAACAAGCACGTGATCCGGCCCGAGCATTTCCGCCGGATGAAGGACGGGGCCATCGTCTGCAACAGCGGCCATTTCGACGTGGAGCTGGACCTGATCGGCCTGAAAAAGATCACCAAGACCATCCGCCGTCAGGTCCGTAATTTCGTCGATGAGTTCACGCTGGCGAACAAGCGCCGCATTTTCGTCCTGGCCGAGGGCCGGCTGGTGAATCTGGCCGCCGCCGAGGGCCATCCCGCCTCCGTGATGGACATGAGCTTTTCCACCCAGGCCCTCGTGGGCGCCTACGTCGCCACCCGCAAGCAGAAACTCGAGGTGCGGGTCCATTACGTGCCGGAGTCCATCGAGCAGAAGGTGGCCAACCTCAAGCTCAAGAGCATGGGACTGAAGGTCGACAAGCTCACGCCCGAGCAGGTCCGTTATCTGTCCTCCAGCGGCGAGGGCACTTGACCGGAGGCATGGTGCCTTGCAGCGAATGAGCCATTTTCTGACGATTGCCCTGGGTTTGGCGGCGATACTGGCCGGCTGCGGCCGATCGAATCCCTACCCGATTTCACGGTCGGATCCGCCCTTTGCCTCGGACGACGCCGATCCGAATCTCGTCCGCGACCGCTATCAGCAGTGCTTGGCCCGCTACATCCGTCCGGACGGCCGGGTGGATCTGGCCGCCTGGAAGGACGATCCGGCGGCCCAGCGGCACCTGGACGGCTATCTGGCCTGGATCGACAGGACCGATCCGGCGTCCGCCTTTTCGCAGCCGGCCGATCGCGCGGCGTTTTATCTGAACGCCTACGCCGCCGGCGCCCTGCGGGCGGTGCTCAATGCCTATCCGATCAAGACCCTGCGGGACGGTCCCGCCGATTTCTTCGATGAGATCCTGCTTCCCGTCGGCGGCGAGTGGCTGACATTTTCCCAGTGCGCCGAGAGGGCCCGGCGGTTCGAGGATTGGCGGATCGATTTCGCCCTGGGCCTGCCGGTCGTGGGCGGACCATATCTCCGGACGGATCTGTACGCCGCGGACAGCCTCGATCGGCAGCTGGCCGAGGACCTGCGGCGTTATCTCGGCGGCTGCGCGGGCCTGCGCTTCGACTACGAATCCCAGACGGTCCTGCTGGGCCGCTGCCTCTGGCAGAAACGGGATTGGTTTATCGAGGTCTACCGAAGGGCCTACGGGCTCCGGCCCACCCTGATTACCGCCCTGATTCCCTGGGCGGCCGAAAGGACCCAGCGGCAGCTCGCCGATCATATCGGCTTTCGCACGGGGATGCTGGCCTGGGAGGATCGTATTTACGACGTCCCGGCCAAAAGCCTCTTGCCAAAACCTCCCGAAGAGGAAATATTACCCTGCGGCATCCACTAGGGGTGGCAAGGCCACCCCTGGCTCGACGCGGGGTGGCATCGCCACCCATTGTTCGACGCGGGCTTGATGGGCGAGTTGACGGTTCATACTGAACCTGCTTTGTGGGCGAGACGAGTAGCATCCATTACGGTGCAATTTATAACAACATAATATGGCGACATTTACCCTTGTTTTCTTTGCGACTTTGCGCCTTTGCGTGAAACAGACGTCGGGTGGCACCGCCAAGCGAGTCCGCGAGCTTGGGGGTGGATCGCTAGCCAAGTGGCAGTGACCAGCGGGAGCGTCGAAGGGCCAACCGTGATCGCGGCGAATTGCCCGTTTCGGCAAGCGACACGCGGTGATCTATGGGTGCGAATCGCACCTAGCCAAAACGAAGCGACCAACGGGAGCGACAAAAGTGACGGTAGATCGCGGCGATCTAAAAAAAATCGTCGCGATCTCGGCAGGGCCGCGAAGAACCGCTGCCGGCGGTGTTTGTACCATGGATAAGCTGCGAACGGGAATCATTGGCATCGGCGGCTACGGGCGAAACGTTCTGGCCCAGCTCGACCGGAGCAGTCAGTTTCAGGTCGTGGCCGTCGCCGATCAGGACCGCAAGCTGGCCGACGGTGTTGGTCGGCGCTGCCAGGCCCAGTCCTACGACGATTATCGCAGTCTGATCGTCCAGGAGAAACTCGACGTCCTGTTTTTGGCCCTGCCGACCTATCTCTGCGGCGAGTGCATCCAACTGGCGGCCAAGCAGAAGATCCACGTCTTCAAGGAGGCCCCGCTGGCCCGCTCCCTGCCGGAGGCCTCCGAATGGATCAAGCTGCTGGAGAAGGCCCACGTCCAATTCCACATCGGCTCCGCCCGGCGGTTCGCGCCCGGATACCTCATGGCCCACCAGATGATCCGGCAGGGCCGGCTGGGCCAGATCGCGCTGGTGCGGGCCGAGTACCTCACCGATGTGTCGGAGCCCTTGGACTGGCGGGGCGATCCCCTGCTCGCCGGCGGCGGCGTGCTCCTGGAGCAGGCGTATCCGCTGATCGATCACATCCTCTGGACCCTGGGCGCCCCGCAGACGGTCTACAGCCTGCATTCCTACAAATCCGGCAAGCGCCTGCTGCCGCCGTCCCGCACGGAAGACACCGTCCTGATGAGCCTGACGTTTCCCGATGGGACGCTGGGCAGCCTGCTGGCCGGCTGGTTGGCGGCGCCGCCCGTCGAGCGGCTCGTCTGGCACGGCGCCGAAGGGATCCTCGAGGCGTCGCCCCAGCAATACCGCCTCTATAATACCCAGGGTCAGATCGCCGAATCCCAAACCTTCCAAGTCGAGAGCGACTGGTGGATCGGCCAGCAGATCCGCCAGTTCGCCGACGGCCTGCTGGATCCGGAGGTCAAGCCCGTCGGCACCGCCCGGGAGCACCTGGTCAACATCGCCGTCATCGAGTCGGCCTACCTTTCCAGCCGAACCCGCATGCCCGAATCACTGCTGGTGTACGGCCCGAATTTCGAGATCAAAAACGTCTAACCGGCGTCGATCTCCTACCCTGGGAACCCGTCGCTTTGCTTGCAGGCACTTTTACGGCGGCCGGTCAGGAAATTGTTTGGGCAAACGGGCGTCTGGGAACAGTAAGACAAATGGCCACGGTGGGCATTGGTTGCCGCGATATGGATGTGTGTGTGAGTACAATGGAATCCTTTTTGAATCTCGACAAACCGATGCTGCTCGCCTGGCTCGCCCAAAACGGTCAAGCCGCCTACCGCGCCGGCCAGATATTCCACTGGGTCTATGGACAGGGGATTTCCGATTGGCAACAGATGACCAATCTGTCTCAACCGCTGCGGGCCAAGTGCCAGGAGCAGTTCTCGCTGCGGTGCGGCCGGATCGAGCGCCGCCAGCACAGCCGGGACGGCACCCGCAAGTGGCTGCTGGCCTGGCCGGACGGGGCCCGGACCGAAACCGTCCTGATCGTCGACGGCCAACGCCGGACGGTCTGTCTATCCACCCAGGTCGGCTGCCCGGTGGGCTGTGTGTTCTGCGCCTCCGGCCAGGGCGGCCTGGAGCGATCCCTGGCCACCGGCGAGATCGTAGAGCAGTTCCTGCAGGTTCGCCAGGAACTGCAACCCGAAGAGAGGATATCTAACGTCGTGGTCATGGGCATGGGCGAGCCGCTGGCCAACTACGAGAACACCCTCCACGCCATCCGCATTATCAACGCCGATTGGGCCTTCGGCATCGGCGCCCGGCACATCACCCTCAGCACCATCGGCCTGCCGAAACAAATCCGCCGACTCGCCCACGAAGATCTGCAAATCACCCTGGCCGTCAGCCTGCACGCCGCCGACGATTCCCTGCGGCAGCGGCTGATCCCCTGGGCCGCTCGATACCCCCTGGAGGAGATCTTTGCCGCCATCGACTACTACTTCGGGCAGACCGGCCGCGAGGTCACCCTCGAGTATATCCTGCTGCGGGATGTCAACTGCTCGACGGCCGATGCCGACCGGCTGGCGTCCTGGGCCAGGCGGTCCCGCTGCAACGTGAACCTGATCGCCTACAATGCCGTTGCCGACAGCGGCTTTGCCGCCGCCTCGGCCGAGACCGCCGAGCGATTCGCCCAGCGGCTCAAGGCCCGGGGCGTCAACGTGCATCTGCGCCGCAGCCGTGGCGGCGATATCGACGCCGCCTGCGGCCAACTGCGAAGGAAAGCCGCCCATTGATCTCGGCCCGTCTGTCCATGGCCGGACCGCTCGGGCAGGTTGGTCCCTGCCTGTTGACAGCGCCGCAAAAACACGATAGGTTTGGCAACGAGGAAATCCGACCGGCGGATTAACATCGCGTTTTCCCTGCCGTACTTTCCCGCAGGCAGGCGGGTATATTTAACGTACAAACGTTTCGGGCGGTGCCATGGCCGAGATCAAACATCTGACCTGCCGCGAGGTCGTCGCGGAACTGGACAAATACATCATCGGCCAGGACGATGCCAAGCGGGCCGTGGCCATCGCCGTGCGCAACCGCTGGCGGCGGCTGCGGCTGGCGGCGGAGATCCGCGAGGAGGTCGCCCCCAAGAACATCATCATGATCGGGCCCACCGGCGTGGGCAAGACCGAGATCGCCCGCCGCCTGGCCGCCCTGGTGGGCGCGCCCTTCATCAAGGTCGAGGCCACCAAGTTCACCGAGGTCGGCTACGTGGGCCGCGACGTCGACGGCATCATTCGCGACCTGCTGGAGCGGGCCATCCAGATGGTGCACGGCGAGCAGGCCGAGGTCCACGGCGAGCAGGCCCGCCATCTCGCCTCGGAGCGCATCCTGGACTGCCTGCTGCCCCGGCCGGCCGCGGCGCCCTCGATCGATACCCAGCAGATCCAGGACCAGCACGAGCGCTACCAGCGGACCCGCGACAAGCTCCGCCGGCAGTTGCAGGACGGCCAGCTCGAGCAGCGCCAGATCGAAATCACCGTGGAGGAACGGTCCAGCGCCATCCCCATCATCTCCAACGTCGGCCTGGACCAGATGGAGCCGGAGATGCAGAATTTCCTCGAGCGGATGATGCCCAGCCGCCAGGTCCGCCGGCAGGTCAGCGTCGCCGAGGCCCGCGGGATCCTCTTTCAGCAGGAGCTGGAAAAGCTGATCGACCGGGAGAAGATGATCGACGAGGCCATCGGCCGGACGGAACAGGCCGGCATGGTCTTCCTCGACGAGATCGACAAGGTCTGCGGCAGCGGGTCCTTTGGCCCGGACGTCTCCCGCGAGGGCGTCCAGCGCGACCTGCTGCCGCTGGTGGAGGGCACCACGGTGAACACCCGCCACGGGCTGGTGCGGACCGACCACATCCTCTTTATCGCCGCCGGGGCCTTCAGCCGCAACAAGCCCAGCGATCTCATGCCCGAGCTGCAGGGCCGCTTTCCCATCCGCGTCAGGCTCAGGGATCTCGACAGCGGGCATTTCCGGCGGATCCTCGTCGAGCCGCGCAACGCCCTGTCCAAGCAGCAGGAGGCCCTGCTGGCCACCGAGGGGATCGAGCTTACATTCACGCCCGACGGCATCGCCGCCCTGGCGGACAAGGCCTACGAGCTCAACAAGAGCCAGCAGAACATCGGGGCCCGCCGGCTCTATGCCGTCATGGAAAAGGTCCTGGAGGAGATCAGCTTCGTCGCCCCGGATGGCGCCCGGAAATACGTCATCGACGCCGACTACGTCCAGCAGCACCTGAGCCGCGCCTCGGAGGACGAGGACCTCAATGTCTTCGGCTTCGCCGCCGCCCGCCGGGACGAAAAAAAATAACCGAGATCGCTTGCCGCGGTCGCTTGCCGCGACGAGCAATTCGCCGCGAGGTAACCAAGTCAAATGGCCCAAGCCAAGGCAGTTTCCCCCGGGCGTAAGTTTATTAGAGTGCCTAAGAGTTATAATTTCCATTTGTCTTTTTCCCCGCCGGCCGCTATGGTATATCAGTGATGCTCGTGGACCCAAACGCCGTCATCCGGACCCCGCAAGACGGAGGGCATCGCCCGGGGCCGTTGGATAACATCGAGGAATTGGATAAGCGACCGTTCCTTGGGGCCCAAACCAGTGCCAGGAGAATAGTATGCCGGAAGAAAAGACCTTTGAAGACCAGGTTCGGGAAGTCATTAATGAACTGCGGCCGCTGTTGCAGGCCGACGGCGGCGATTGCGAGATCACCGGCTTCAAGGGCAAAAAGGTCGTGCTGCGCCTCAAGGGCGCCTGCGCCGGCTGTCCCGGCGCCCAGATGACGCTCAAGATGGGCATCGAGCGCCGCCTCAAGGAACGCATCCCCGGTTTCGAAGAGGTCGTCCCCGCCTGAGACGTGGGCCTATCAAGCCCCTGGAACCGATAGCCCTTTCGGACCAATTTATAGGGGCTAACAATACGGTGTCATTCCCGCGCGGGCGGGAATCCAGGGATCATGCCGGTTAGCACGGATAGCTACTCGGATATACCCTGCTTCTGGATCTTGGTATTTCCTGCCGCCCACCGGCATTTATCCAGCTTGGATGGAGTTGAAATGTTCCCGGACACTTTGGCTGTTCGGCTTGGTGATGATCCCCTTTTCCGTGACGATGGCGGCGATGTATTCGTGCGGCGTGACGTCGAAGGCCGGGTTATACACCTGGACGTCCGGCGGCGCCGTCGGTTGTCCGGCCAGGTGGGTAACCTCCTCGGATTGCCGCATCTCGATGGGGATCTGGGAGCCGTCCGGGATCGACAGGTCGAAGCTGCTGGTCGGCGCGGCCACGTAAAAGGGAATTTCGTGCGCCCTAGCGAGCACTGCCAGGCTGTAGGTGCCGATCTTGTTGGCGGTGTCCCCGTTGGCGGCGATCCGGTCCGCGCCGGTGACCACCAAGTCGATCATACCCCGGCCCATCAGGTGACCGGCCATGTTGTCGCAGATGAGCGTGGTGTCGATCCCGGCCTGCATCAGCTCCCAGCAGGTCAGCCTCGCCCCCTGCAGCAGCGGCCGGGTCTCGTCGGCATACACGCGGAACGATGTATTGCCCTGTTCGCGGGCGGCGAACATCAGGGCGAGCGCCGTTCCGTATTCCGCCGTCGCCAAGCCGCCCGCATTGCAGTGGGTCAGCACGCCGCCGCCGGCGGGTATCAGGTCCGCGCCGTGCCGGCCGATGGCCCGGCAGCTGGCGGCGTCCTCATCGCGGATCGCCTCGGCCTCGACGAGAAGCCTTTCCTTGAGTTGCTTGGTGTCTGCCGCCGGCAACGACGCCGCGGTTTTCCGCATGCGGTCCAGGGCCCAGAACAGGTTCACCGCCGTCGGCCGGCTCGTCGCCAGGTAGTCGGCCGATTCGTTGATCTTCTTGACGGTCTCTTCCCGAGACGCATCGTCTTGGATGTCCTGCAAGCCCAGGACCAGACCATACGCCGCCGCGATCCCGATCGCCGGCGCCCCCCGGATCCGCAGCATCCGGATCGCCTCCCATAGCGTCTTAACGGACCGGATCGACAGGATACGGCATTCGACCGGCAGGAGCGTCTGGTCGATCAGTTCGACGTGCCCATTGGTATCGCCCACCCAGCGGATCGTCTTTGGCGTCATAGAGGATTATTCCCACGGCAGCGCGGTTGCGTGTCATTCTCGTTTCATCTTCTCCGCGAGGGTTCGGTTTTTCTCCTGGGCGCCCCGGGCGAGATCGGCCTTGTGCCTTTGGAGCTTGCCGGCCAGTTCCGCGTCCGAGAGGGCCAGGATCTGCACCGCCAGCAGGGCCGCGTTCTTCGCCCCGGCCGGGCCGATCCCCACGCAGGCCACGGGAACGCCCGGCGGCATCTGCACCGTGGACAGCAGGGCGTCGATCCCCTGCAGTTGGCCGGCCGCCATCGGCACGCCGATCACCGGCAGGCTCGTCTGGGCCGCCACCGTCCCGGCCAGGTGCGCCGCCATGCCCGCCGCCGCGATGATGACCTGCACGCCGCGCTGCGAGGCCGCCTTGGCGTAGGCCGCCGTATCATCGGGCGTCCGGTGGGCGCTCAGGATGTTCACCTCGCAGTCCACCGCGAACTCGCCCAGCAGCTCAACGCAGCCCTTCATCGCCGGCCAGTCGCTCTCGCTGCCCATCAAGATCCCTACCCGCGGATGTGCCGTCTGCGTCATATATACGCTCCTGTTCGCTGAATCCCTGCTCCGGCAGGCATCGCCGTTGCCGACAGCCGGCGAAACCGGCGTTGCGCTGACGGCGATTTCGGGAAGCGCCACTTTCTAAACATCGACTTTATAACAACTTATCGTTATTGACCGGCTCGGCCCTGCCCCCTATAATATCATGTCATGACCGAAAAGGAAAGCCCCAGATTGGCCCGGATTCGTAGTCAAATCCGGCAGCTGCCCGCCTGCTGCGGCGTCTATCTGATGAAGGACGCCGACGGCCGGGTGCTCTATATCGGCAAGGCCAAGCATCTCCGCGACCGCGTCGGCAGTTATTTCCAGCCCTCGGCCGACCTGGGCCAGACCCGCAGCCCCTGGATCGCCGAGATGGCCGACCAGGTGGTCGACATCGGCCACCTGGAGTGCGAAAGCGAAGTGGATGCCATCCTCTACGAGTCCCGCCTGATCAAGGACATCCAGCCGCCCTACAACAGCCGCCAGACGGACGACAAGACCTTCCCCTACCTGGAGATCACGCTTAAGGAGGATTTCCCCGGCGTCTACGTGACCCGCCAGCCGGGGCGGCACAGCAAGCTCTACGGTCCCTTCACCAGTGCCGGCGACCTGCGGCGGGTGGTGCAGGTCCTCCAACGGGTGTTTCGCTTTCGCACCTGCCGCCTGGAGATCCGCGCCGACGACGAGAAGCGGCATTTTTTCCGCCCCTGCATCCTCCACGACATCAGGCAATGTTCCGCCCCCTGCGCCGACCGCATCGCCCAACAGTCCTACCGCGACGACATCCGGCGGTTTCAGCGCTTCCTGGAGTCCAAGCGGTCGGTCGTCCTGCGGCAGTTGCACCAGGAGATGGCCCAGCGGGCCGAGAACCTCCACTACGAGGAAGCCGCGCGCCTCCGCGACGAGATCCGGGCCATCGAGAGCCTTTCCGACCGCGGCGAGGTGGACGAGCACGTCCAGCCCGAGCTGTTCCAGGTGGATCCCGCCGAGTCCCTGGAGCGGCTGGGTCAGGTCCTGGGCGACGTCCAGCCGGTCCGGATTATCGAGGGGATCGACATCGCCCACATCCAGGGCGCCGAGGCGGTCGGCTCCCTGGTGTGCTTCATCGACGGGCGTCCCTTCAAGAACGGCTACCGGCGTTTCCGCATCCGCCAGGTCCGGGGCATCGACGACTACGCGATGATCCAGGAGGTCCTGCGGCGGCGCTACCGCAAGGCCGGTGCCCAGGAAGAGACCTTCCCCCACCTGATTCTCATCGACGGCGGCCTGGGCCAGTTGCACGCCGCCCGCGACGCCTTCGCGGGCATGCCCTGCAAACCGCCGCTGCTGGCGGCCCTGGCCAAGCGGGAGGAGTCCATTTTCCTGCTGGACCGCCAAGAGCCCTTGCAATTAAGCGCCCACGATCCCGCCCTGCGCCTGCTGCAGTACGTCCGCGACGAGGCCCACCGCTATGCCCAGCATTACTTCCACATCCTGCGCCGCAAGAGCACCATCCAGCCAACAAAGCCTGCGGCGAACGAGGGATAGCAGTGATACCCAATATCAAAATGCAAAACTCAAAATGCAAAATTGCGGTGTCGCCTGCGGTGCGTATCGCACTCATAAATCGCCGCGGACTGTTGTCACTTTCGACGCTCCCGCTGGTTTTTTTCGGATCGCCGCGGGCTGTTGTCACTTTTGACGCTCCCGCTGGTCGCTGCCACTCTTGGCAAGCAGTCAACCCCCAAGCACAGCTTGGCGGTGTCAACCGGTGCTATGCCCGTAATTTGTTCCATAATGGATGCTACTTGTCTTGCCAATAAGCAGTCTCAGGATGAGACGTCAACTGGCCCACGATGTCCGCGGCGAACAAAGCGGCAATGCCGCCTCGCCCAAGGGGGGAGGTTAAATGGGCGGGGTTTGGGGCAGAGCCCCAAGAAAAAAAGTTGCCGCAGGCAAGACCGCAATCTTGCATTTAGCGTTTTAATCGGGGATTATTCCTCGCCGCCGAGAAAAGTCTTGATCTCCTCGATCTGCCGGCCGGACTCGGCCAGCAGGCGGTTGCATTCCTGCAGGGCGTCGCCCAGCAGCGTCTCTTCCCGCTGGAGAAGCAGAACGATGGCGTCATCCATCCGGCTGCACGCCTGTTGGCCGCAGTGCGTCTGGCGGGCATCCTCGGCAGCGGGCGGGCGAACGTGCTGCGGGGAACGGATCACCTCGGTGGTATGGGGCTGTGGTTCCATGGCCATTCCTTTCCGGTTGCCGGGGCGTTCGCCTGGATCGCTCCGCGACGCCGTCACGCCCGATGCCATGAGCGCCGCTGCTCCCGCGCCGTCGGCCGTCTGGCAGCCGGGTCGATCCCGGCATCGGCTGACCTGCGGGTCATCGTTCCATTAGATTATTCTCCCCCGGATGCCAAAAGGCAAAGCATGTGACGGGATTTTCCCCGTCCGGCGTTAAACTCACTCTGGAGTGCTCCCGGCCGGGTGAGGGGATCTGGCGGCCGGCCAGGCGGCCAGGCGGTGGGGGCGGATGGGGCCAAGACGGCCTTCGGTGAAATCCTGCCGTCCGGGCGCAAAAAAAGCGGCCGGCCCCGATAGGGGCACCGGCCGCCATGAAGGCATTCGCTGCGGCTGTCGGCTCAGAAGCTCAACTGCCAGGTATGCTGGACGCGGAAATCATCGCCGTAGTCGGCGTTCTTGTAGTCCGTCTTCCAGTAGGACACCTCCAGTCCCGTGGACAGGTTTTTGGTGAAGTAGTAATTGGCGTTGCCGAAGACGAAGCAGTTGTCACTGCGGTTGCCGTCGTTGAGGTCGTTGTCGCGGGGATTGTCCATCCCGGCGCCGGCATGAAAGGCCCACCGCTCGTTGGGCTTGTAGCCCAACTGGATCCAGCCGCCCACCGTCTCGATCTCGTCCCGGGTGACGGGATTGACCCCCTGGCCGATGCCGCCGAAATGGGCGTCGTAGTTTTCCGCCAGGAAGAATTCCCCCTTGACCTCCAGCGTCGAGCACAGGGGGATCAGCAGGTCGGCGTTCACCGACCAGGTGTGGACCTCGTCGTCGTCGCCGGCCGTCTTCAGGGCGGCCACCGGCTGGTTCTCGTCCCAGTCGATCTCTTCCTTGCCGTAGTGGCCGCTGATGCCGGCCTGCAGGCTCCTGCCCGCCCAGGGCAGCGCGTAGCTCGCCCGGGCCTGGGCGGTCGGCGAGCTGCTGTCCTGGCCGTCATCGACGCCCAAGCCGTCGGCATCCTGGCGGATCTGGCGGCTCACGGCGCCCTCCACCTTAAAGGTGTGATCCTTGGCGGGCGTCCACCACTTGGTCAGGCGCAGCTGCGGATGGCGGTATCCGACGTTTCCGCCGAACCAGCCGACCGTGTAGGCGATCGTGCTGGGCACCAGCGGCGAGAGGACGTCGGAGGTCTGGCCGAACAGCAGCGACCAGTCCGAGCCGGTCAGTTGGCCGTAGGCATGCCGCATCATGGGCGTGCCCTTGTTCTCGGCGGCGAATTCGGAGTTATAGAAATCGACCTCCACCAGGCCCATCACCTTGACGTCCTCGATATCCGGGGCGTATATCCTGGCCCCCAGCCGGCTCTGGCGGGCGGTGAAGCTGGTCCGGTCGTCCGCCCGGGTCGTCTGGTTTTCCGGCTGCACCCACAGGACGTAATCGCCGTTGTCTCCGACGACGGCCGAATCGTCATAGCTCATGTCGAACTTCAGGTAGCCGTAGGGCTCGATGCTCCAGCCGGCCGGCAGCTTGAGCGTGCCGCCGCTGGCCTGGGCGGCCGGCGGCACCTTGCGGAGTTCCTGCTGCAGCGCCTGTTGATATTGCCAGGACGTGTCGGCCTTGAGTTGGCTGAGCTCCTGCCGCAGCTGGCGGATCTGCTGCTTGGCCTCCTCCAGCTCCGCCCGCAGGTCGTCGTCCGCTTCGGCCGCGATTGCGGCCGCACAGAATCCCAGTACCGCCGCGAGGAACACGGCCTGCCATCGGTGTTGCCTGTTCATACGTACTCCTTTCACGCAGGGGATAGATGCCCCGATACCGGGAACGGCCACAATATCGGCACATCGATGTCGCTTCCAACCAAAAACAAAAAACATTTCTCCTCCGGCGTCCGGCCCGCCGCCGGCATCCCTCAGCATCAATTGATCTCCAGGTTGTAATTGATCCGCTTGGTTCCTTTCGGGTCGTACAATCCCAGCCGCAGGAACCGGCCCACCCATTGGGCCGCGTTGGGGATGCGGAACGACTTGGTCACGGTCACCCCCGGCGGCAGGTGGGGGATGGCGCGTTCGAGTCGATCCCGGTC
>JAFGFX010000283.1 GCA_016930855.1 Sedimentisphaerales bacterium
ATACTCTTCATTGTTCCTCTCCCGGCCTTTCCACGATGGAGGGCAAACCATTCCGGCCTTTGCCCTCGAAGACAAGGACTATCGCGTTCCCAATCGCTCCTGCTCTCCACGGAAACACCGTCCGAGATTGCCATAAATACCATACGACAGCGAAGCGTTCCATCACGCCGCCGCCCCACAGAACCTCATCCAAACAAGCGGTCCGACCGATTATAGCCTCCCCGCCGCCCGCCGGACCAGTCTCTGGCTAGATTTGTCCCTACGGCTCCGGGGCGAGCATGTCCTCCGGACGGACCCACTGATCGAACTGCTCCCCGGTCACATAACCGAGCTCCAGGGCCGATTGCCGCAGGGTCTTGTCCTGCCGATAGGCCGCCAGGGCGATCTCGGCCGCCTTGTCGTAGCCGATATGCCGGCTCAAGGCGGTCACCAGCATCAGCGAGTTGTGCAGGTGCCTCTCGATCCGGGAGAGATTGGGCTCGATGCCGACCAGGCATTTCCGGTCGAAGCTGCCGATCGCGTCGGCCAGCAGGGTGATCGACCCCAGCAGGGCATGGGCCAACAGCGGCTTGTAGGCGTTCAGCTCGAAATTGCCGGAGGCGGCGGCCAGGGTGACGGCACAGTCGTTGCCGAAGACCTGGCAGACGACCATGCTGAGCATCTCGCACTGGGTGGGATTGACCTTGCCGGGCATGATGGAACTGCCCGGCTCGTTGGCCGGCAGGGTAAGCTCGCCGATCCCGCAGCGGGGCCCGCTGGCCAGCCAGCGGATGTCGTTGGCGATCTTCAGCAGGGCGGCGGCCAGCGTCTTCAATGCCCCGGAGGTCTCCACGATCGCCTCGTGGGAGGCCAGGCCGGCGAACTTGTTGCGGGCCGGCCGGAAGGGTAGATCGGTCAAACGGCGGATTTCCTCGACCATGTCCCGGTCGAATCCGGCCGGGGCGTTTAGGCCGGTGCCGACGGCCGTGGCGCCGATGGGCAGCTCGTAGAGGTGCTCCAGGGCATTCTGGAGCGATTCCTGGGCCAACTGGAGCTGGGCGGCATAGCCGGAAAATTCCTGGCCCAGTCTCAGCGGCGTGGCGTCTTGCAGATGCGTCCGGCCGATCTTGATGATCTTGTCAAAGGATTTCGCCTGCTCCTGGAGGTGGGACTGCATCTCCTGGATGGCGGGCAGGAGCCTTTGCCGCAGGGCGGTGGCCGCCGCGATGTGGATCGAGGTGGGCACGGTATCGTTGGTCGATTGGGAGAGATTGACATGGTCGTTGGGGTGGACGGGATCCTTGGAGCCTATCCGGCCGCCCAGGATCTCGATGGCGCGGTTGGCGATGACCTCGTTGACGTTCATGTTGAACTGGGTGCCGCTGCCGCTCTGCCAGACGACCAGGGGGAAATGCCCGTCGAGCCGGCCGGCGATAACTTCTTCGGCGGCCTGCTCGATGGCGCCGGCGAGCCGGGCGTCCAGGCGGCCCCGTCGGCAGTTGACCCGGGCGGCGGCCGACTTGACTAGGCCGTGGGCCCGGATCATCTCCGGGCCGAACCGCTGGGTGCCGACGGCGAAATTGTCCACCGCCCGGGCGGTCTGGGCGCCGTAATAGCTGTCCCGGGGTACGAGCACCTCGCCGAGGGCGTCCTTTTCCTTGCGCATCATCGACTCCCGTTTGGCGTCATTGTCTAACCGCCGGCCGCCATCGACATCGGCGGCGGCCGGCAACCGTCCGGGCCGAACGGATCCCGATACGGCCGGTGCCATTGTAAAAGCGTAAAACATGCCCACGCAAGCGTGGGCATGGCACCCGACCTACATGCCGGTGTCATCGAGAGCGTTTTATGATTCTTTTAACGTTTCCCCTTAGGATGTTTCCGCGGCGAAGGAGCTTCTCGATTCGTGGGGCAGCTTGCGCAGGATGTCCCAGTAGGCGCCGCGGGCGCCGTTTTCGATGGCGGCAACGAGCCGGTCGTTGTCGTTGTAGTTGTGATCCGAGGCGGCCGGGGATGCGGCGGCGGCCTCCTCCTCGAGCCGGGGCGCGAAAAAGCGGGTGTCGCCGGCGATGCAGTCCCGTACCCGCTGGGCGGGCTGGGCGCCCAGGTCCCGCGAGAGGTAGAAGGTCGGGCGCAGGAAATCCACCGGGCCGGAATATTTGCGTTTGAGATGGGGATTGTCCTGAAGATCGCCGCCGGCGGCGATCTGCTCGGCCAGCGCCGTGTCGGGATAGACGCGAATGCCCAGGGACGCCCCGACGCAATCCGGCTCGATCCGGCGCATGAACTCGATGGATTCGGCCAGCGTCTGGGTCGTCTCGCCCGGACCGCCCAGCAGCAGATCGACCATGACGGCGATCCGGTTCTCCCGGCAGAGCCTGACCGCCCGGGCCAGGTCCTGGCAGGTATGATGCTGGCGATACTGGCGCAGCATGGCGTCGCAGCCGGCGTCGCCGGTGAAATCGACGCCGACGCAGCCGGCCTGCCGCAGGGCCCGGGCCAGCCGCACGTCGAAGGGGGAAACGGCCAGGTAGGCATACCAGCGGACCTTCCGGCCGAGCTGGCGGCGCTGAAACTCGTCGCAGACGGCCAGCGCATGGCTGTAGGGAAGGTTGAACTCGGAATCGCAGATGTGCAGGACATCGATCCCGCGGGCCAGCAGCGCCTCGACCTCGTCGGCGACCCGGTTCGGATCGCGCAGGCGCGAGGCCTTGCCCTTGGCCAGGGGATCCACGCAATAGATGCACTGGCGATGGCAGCCCCGCTTGGTTTCGAGGCCGCATTGGCCGCCGCGGGCAAAGTAGGCGGGATTGTCCACCAGATGGCGCTGGCTGGACAGGGTCAGGTTCATCGGCCAGGCCGGCCCGTTGCGCCGGATCGCACCGCCGTCCCACCAGAGCAGGCCCGGCACGTTGGCATACTGTTCCGGCCGGCGATAGAAGCGACAGAGCTGGACGAGGGCCTGCTCCCCGTCGCCGTGGATGCCGAAGTCGGCGCCGGCGGCGGCGAGGATCCGTTCGGGCTGCACGGAAAATCCCACGCCGCCCAGGACCAGCGGCGCCTCGGTAAGGCTGCGCAGCGCAGCGATCCATTGGGACAGTTCCGGAACAAACCACTGGGCGCTGGGCCAGAAGCAGTCGTCGATATTGCGAAAGGTCAGCCCGACCAGCTCCGGCTGATGCACGGCGAAGTAGGACCGCAGGGCCTGGTCGGGATCGGCCACCAAGGCCAGATCGAGCAGATCGGTATGGATCCCGGACTGCCGCAGATGATCCGCCAGGTAATCCAGGCCGATCGGAGCGACGGGCGGCGTCATGCGATTGATATTAATTAACGTGATCATCTTGCCTTATCATGGTACTATGGCAGAAATTGAACCGCAAGGCAAGACAAACCTGACAAAAAGAATCCGGGCGGGCCCATCCCGATAAAGATGCCGGCGGCGACGGCGCCTAGGCGTATCCGAACCCGGCGCGCAACCCCCCGGCCGAACGAGGGATCTGGATTCGAATCATCACGGGAGATGAACACCATGAATCGAAACGTACGCTGCGTGATCGTGGTCCTGCTGTTGACGGGTGCGTGCCGGGCGGGCGACTGGCCGCAATGGCGGGGCCCGTTCCAGAACGGCTCCAGCCAGGAAACGCGTCTGCCGGCCCAATGGAGCCAAACGGAAAACATCCTCTGGGCAACGGACCTGCCGGGGCCCGGTGCCGCCACGCCGATCGTCTGGTCGGACCGGATCTTTCTGACGGCCGCGGCGGCCGGCGGCGACGATTTGGTGGCGCTGGCGGTGGATGCCGGGACGGGAACGATCCTCTGGCAACGTCCGGCGGGCCGTGTCGGCCAGGACGTCCGCCGCAACGACATGGCGTCGCCCTCGCCGGCGACCGACGGCGAGCGGGTGTACTTTCTCTACGGGACCGGATCGCTGCTGGCGTATGACTTCGCCGGCCAGCGGCTCTGGCAGCGTCAGCTCGCCGACGACTTCGGCGACCTGAACAACAAGTACGGCTACAGCTCCAGCCCGCTGCTGCATGACGGGACGCTGTTCATCCAGGTGCTCCGCCGGCCGGAGCCCTGGCCGCACGCCGCGGCGAAAGGCAGCCCGTTCGATTCGGTTCTGCTGGCGGTGGAGGCGGCGACCGGCGCGACCCGCTGGAAACACCTCCGGCCGACCGATGCGGTGGGCGAATCCTTCGACGCCTACTCGACGCCGATTCTGTACCGCCGCGGCGAGACGGAGCAGGTGGTGGTGATCGGCGGGGACTTTCTCACCGGGCACGATCCCGGCAGCGGCCGGGAGATTTGGCGGTTTGTGTACAATCCGACCCACAAGGACCTCTGGCGGCTGATCCCCTCGCCGGTGCCGGGCCAGGGTTTGATCTACGGCGTCCAGTCGCGCGGGGGAAACGCCCTGTTCGCCGTGCGCGGCGACGCCAAGGGCACGCTGGATTGGGCCCAGCGCGTCTGGCAGTTCGACCGCTACACGCCGGACGTTTGCACCCCGCTGTTTTACCAGGGCAGGCTGTTTGTCCTGGACGGCAACCGCAAGGTGATGACCTGCCTGGACGGACAAACGGGTTCGACGCTCTGGCAGGGCCGGCTGGAGGTGCGGGGGGTGCTGCGGGCCTCGCCGACGGGGGCGGACGGCAAGATCTACTGCATCAGCGAGGACGGCGAGGCGGTGGTCCTGTCGGCGGGCGAGGAATTTCGCATCCTGGGACGGTTCGACATGGGGCAAGGCCCGGTGCGTTCCTCGATCGCCGCGGCGGGCGGGCGGCTGTTCCTGCGGACGGCCAAGCGGCTGTACTGCATCGGATCGGCCGGCAAGGAATCCGGATAAAAAAGTGGCTCTTCTGAAGAATTTGTGGATGGTTTTATCTTGGGGCTCTGCCCCAAACCCCGCCATTTAACCTCCCCTCTTTGGGCGAGAGGGGCCTTGCCTGACGGTGGGGACGGATGGATCAGCGGCGTGATCGAACATATAAGGTTCTTATCGGAAAACGTTGATGGCAAGATCGCGGCGATCAATCCTATGGGCTCTGTCGGCGGATGCTTGTGTTGCATCTGATACATAACATGTCCCAGTGGCATTGTTTTCGCCGTAGTCCGCTTTCGCCAGCCGTGCAGGCTCAGAATGAGCCGTCAACTTGCCCATCGAGCCCGCGTCGATC
>JAFGFX010000284.1 GCA_016930855.1 Sedimentisphaerales bacterium
TCGATTTTTAAGTAGATTCGTCCCCGGATTAACCGCTGTTGGCCCGGAGGGATATTGAAGGCGGCTTTTTCCCGTTCGTTGAGACGGAGGCATCCACCCAACAATAGAATGAGGGCGAATGATCTAAACTTCGGTTTTTCGGTCATCTTATTTTGCTCCGGCCTGGATTACTCTTAGCGTCCGCAATCCAAATTGCGGCATGGCTAGGCGGGTCACCCATTCTCCGCTGGCGCGTTTTTCGAGTTGAGCCGGCGAAATGGCGTTTCCGTTAAGATCAACCGGTTCGATTCCTTTCACGCTGCAATACCACCTGACTTCCTGCTCTTGCTTCCCGGATGACGCATTGAAAAAGCGAACAATCAGATCATTGCCGTCCATCGTGGCGGATGATACTTGCACATTTCTATCTGCAACCTCAAGCAATGTTCTTGACGCCTGATTGCCTGTGAAACCGGTCCGCCGGCAAATCAACGGTTCATTCCATGCGCCGCTCTCGGCTTCAATCTGAGCCTGTTCCCAGTCACCGCAGTGAGGCAACAACGCATAGTTGATGCGCGTCGGACCGTGAATTCGATAATTCCTCCCCCACAGCCCCTTGCCAACATACTGAACCGTCAAGCCCAAAGGCAGCCCCTCCGACTGCAGGTAGCTAGTGGTGTGGTCTGAAAACAGTGCAACACCTATGGTCTTTGCCGGATTGGTCACATCCACCCAGTTCAAAATCACGTTGTGCTTGATTTGGTCCCAGCGATCATAGAAGGTATTCTCAAGTCGGCTTTGGCAGACATCGAACGGGGCGTTCTTGATTAACTTAGCGCCCATGCCCCGCAAGGGAAATTGAATGTGCAGTTTATACTTGTCGTTATAGAAGGCCTTGGCCAAATCCTCTTTGCGATAATGGTCCCGTTGCGCATAGGCCCCGATTCCGGGCTGTCACCGCCCCATGATTCTCCTCCGGCTGACCGGGTAAATGCTCGAATGAGGATTGGATGATCCGATCGGCGATCCGCCTGGCCGATGAGGTCCAACGTGTGACATTGTCGGCCCAGGTCCGGCCGGGCCGGCCGTTGTAGGGAACGATCCAGCAGTCATGGTGCTGGGATAGCATCAATCCGCGCCAGGCTTCATCCAGCTGCGCCTGGGGATACGGTGTTCCATGAAACAGCCGGTCCATGGCCGCCATCTTTTCCGCCTGGATCAGACGATTTTCCGTCACTCGTATTTCTTGAGCCAACGTTTGCAGCACCTGTGCCCCCCAGACCAGGCCGGGCTTGACGTCTTCGACGGTGAAACACCAATCGTCTGGAGTCACCCGGGGGGCAATCATCTCGATGTAATCCGTCCAGGTGACATAACGGGAGGGCTGATAATAGTTACGAATGACATTCTCCAACCACGGACCACCCCGCCAACCGGCATCCTGAAAACACATTCCCACCGGGTATTGAACGCCACTGTCAAAACAGGCTTGGATGAAGGACTTAGAATTGTCCCAGGACTCGGTTTGCCAGGTCGAGCCTTCCTCTAAGCCTTCACAGGCATAGCGAGGCACGGCCAAGATGGAAGAGCCGTCCGAACCTATCCAACACACCAGATCCTTACCAAATCCCGAGGTGTATCCTCCCCAGCAGGTATCGGGATTCCTCAAAACGGCATGCCGGTACCCCAGAGACGTCAACACCTGGGGCATGCAACTGGTAAAACAGGGCTCCTCGCAGGAGTAGGTCTCAAAGGGGGCATCCGGGAAATGCTCCCGGATCTTGGCCATCCCATAGGTGAAATGGCGGATCAAGCTCTCGCCGGAGATATTATAGGCATAGGGCTGGGCATAGGCCGGATTGACAAACTCGATGCGTCCGAAACGACCGGTTTGGGCATAGTAGTCTTGCAGGCGCTTGAAGTTCTCCGCGTCTTGCTCTGCCACCCGATCCCAGGTCTCCGGCTCAATCTCAAGATTGATCTTCCAATGGGGATATTCCTGTAGTTTATCCACCATAAATTTGGCCTGCCACATGGGATAATGGCCATAGATTCCGCCATGGTAGCCGTCGGCAAAATAAGCGTTCGGTTCTTGATCGCCCATAACGGTGACACACAAGACCGTCAGACACAGTATAAAGGGATGCCTCAGGGCAATACTCCTGTCCATCGTGCCGTTGCCCCCTTCCCGGTTTTTGTTTTAGTGTTCATGAGAGAATCGGGTTAAGGTGTTGGGCTGGCTGAGCCGAAGGAAGGGGGCGGAGCCCCGACCGAATACTTTAAAGCAGATACTCCAGGACATATACGGGATCATTGATGCCGACTTTCACTTTACGCATCCAATCCTTGCGAACGACCTTGCCGGCAAATACGATATTGGCTTTCTGGTCAAGTGCGGGCATTTATATCCATTCCTTTCTTAACCCCACATTTGTCAGCTCCGCAATCTGTCCGCTGGTGGCGTTAGCTGTTGGCCATTTTACCACAAATAGTCCGAAAGAATGGATCTTGTGTCGAGCCCGTTGCACAGCTGGCACGGATATATGGCACAGTCAAATGCATGTTTTCAGTGATTACTGAACCGTTTACCCTTACTGCGTTATCAATCACTCATAATGGATTATGGCACTCGCTTTATATTTAAAGCGTCTAGCAAAACCGACCGGGCCGGCCAAACCAGGGCGTTGTAATGCCCGGACGACGGATTTTGTTGGAGTGCTTTAATTCGAGGGGCCCTGCAGCCAGTATTTAGCAAAGATGGCTAGGTCGAGCAGGTTTACCCACTCATCACAGTTCAGATCTGCCGGCTGACGCATACCCCAACGGCCCACGTAAGCCGAGACTTTTCCTCCAGCGGTGACGAATTGTCCACCGACGATGAGCCGGTTGTGGTAGCCTCCCAATGCCCGTACGTAGTGGTCGACTCCGCTGCCCAGAGGCTGCCACACGGAGCCGTCCCAGCGGGCGGTGTAGGAGACCAGAACGTTTCCCGCGTAGGTAAATGCGCCGCCAGCCGCCAATTGACCCCCTTGGGCGGTCAAAGCGAATACCGAGTTATTCATACCGCTGCCCAATGGCCGCCAGACAACGCCGTCCCAAGCGGCTATGCGGTTGACGGTGCCGCCGCCGGCGGTAATAAAATCGCCACCGGCAATTAACTGTGTGCCGAAAACGGTCAGGGCATATACCTTGTTGTCCACGCCGCTGCCGAGGGCTTGCCAAGTGGCACCGTCCCAGCGCGCGATGCGGCTGGCCACAACGCTTCCGGCAGCCGTAAACTCGCCCGCGGCAATGAGTTCGCCGTTGTAAACGGTCAAGGCACGCACGGGGCTGTTCATCCCGTAACCGAGAGGCTGCCACGCCGAGCCGTTCCAGCGGGCGATGCGAGCCGCGGAGACGCCACCGGCGGCGGAGAAATCGCCACCCGCTATGAGTTCGCCGTTATAGACGGTTAAGGCACGGACAATAAGGTCCGTTCCGCCGCCGAGTGCTTGCCACGCCGCACCGTCCCAATAAGCGATGTGGCCGGCAAAGTCCCCGCCGGCAATGAGTTGACCATTGTAAACGATGAGGGCAAGCACGATGTTATTGATCTCGGTGCCGAGGGAGTGCCAAAGCGAACCATCCCAGCGGGCGATATAGTCGGCGGGGACGGTACCAATAGCGGTGAAATCACCGCCGGTAACCAGATCGCCATTAAATGTAGTCAGGGCATCGACATACGCCGAGTTTCCCTCGTAGAAAATCCCGGTACCGAGGGATTGCCAACTGGAGCCGTTCCATCTGGCAATATAGTTGTTCGGGACACCATCCACCGCGGTGAAGTCGCCGCCGGCGATCAGCTCGCCGTTGTACGTTCCCAGAGCAGACACGGGTGCGTTTGTTCCTCCTGATGCTGGTTGCCAAGAAGTACCGTTCCAGCTGGCGATGCGGTTGGCGGTGGCGCCATCGGCAATGGTGAACACCCCTCCCGCGATCAGGTCGCCATTATAAGTAGTCAAAGCGTAAACGTGGCTGTTCATTCCGCCACCGAAGGTTTGCCACGTTGAGCCGTTCCAACCGGCGATTCGATTGGCCGCTGCGCCATAGGCGGTGGTGAACGCCCCTCCCGCGATCAGCTCGCCGTTGTAAGTGGTCAGAGCGTAAACGTGGCTGTTCATCCCGCTACCAAAGGTTTGCCACGTTGAGCCGTTCCAGCTTGCGATGTAGTTGGCGGTGGTGCCGCCGGCGGTGGTAAACAGGCCACCCACTACCAATTGACCTCCATACGTGTTTAGGGCATATACGTTACTGTTCACGCCACTGCCCAAGGATTGCCAGAAAATCCCATTCCACCGAGCAATACGGTTGGCGGCGGCGCCCCCGGCCGTGGTGAAGTCGCCACCGGCTATGAGCTCCCCGTTGTAGACGGCCAAAGAACGCACGGTGTTATTCATCCCGCTATCGAGGGCCTGCCACGATGAGCCGTCCCACCGGGCGATGCGATTGGCCGTAGCACCATCGGCGGTGGTGAACGCGCCTCCCGCGATCAGATTGCCATTATAAGAGGCTAGGGCGTGAACGTTGCTGTTCATCCCGGTTCCGAGAATCTGCCAATCGGCGCCATCCCAAACGGCGACCCTGTTGGCAAGGGTATTGCCGCCGATGGTGAAGGAACCTCCGATGACGACCTGTTCACCGAGGGGACCTGGGCCATCCGGGTCCCAAGTGGCAACGGCATAGACGGAACCGTTTACGCCGGGGATTTCGTTACCAGGCAGCCATTGCTCGGGACACTGGGCGTTTGCTAATAGGCTAAAACCAGCACATAACACCATGAATGATAAAATATGAAGGGACCTCGATAACTGCATAATTCCACTCTCCTTTCCCCTGACTTACGGTTTTGCATGATAGCCTTTTTCCGATGAGCGTGCCGATCTGAACAACCCTGGATGATACAGCATTTTGGACATCAAAACAAGCCCATAATAGTCCGTTGAACTGCGCATAGGCGTAAATCTTGCATATGTCGTGGTTTACGAGTGGCTTCGGCAAGCCGCCGGTGCGTACCCTTCTTGTCCTTCTTCTAGCACCACCTGAGAATTGTCGGCCATTCCAGGCTCAGGCAATCCGGGCCAACGGCGGTGGTAATCACAGCCGCCCGTTTCAGCCGGCGCTGAATTTCCTGAGCGATACACTCCGGTCCGTTGTCACTGCGGATGTGCTGGGGGGTATCGCGCAGGGTAAGAAGGTACTGTAGCGTAACCGTTCACAACCGTAGCGTGGATTGGCCTCCACCAGCTGACGCCTCTGCTGGATCAGCTCTCGATCCCGGTCCGGTCGTCTCGACGGGTACCGCTGAAAGCCCCGAGGCTGGCCCCGCGTGCGACAGGCACGACGTTCGGATACTTTCTGTGGCCCCAAGCGACGGCGAAGCTGCACTACCGTGCGGCGGCGTCGCTCGGGGCTGACCGGTTGGGGCGGGCGGCCTCCTTGAGGATCTGAATGTCCAAAGCCTGGTCGGCTACCCGCGTTTTCAACCGGGCGTTTTCCTAAGTGCTTCTTGTAGCAAGTGTTAGCATGGCGAGCCAGCGTAGCGGCTCACCATCTGATTCGCCACGTGTTGCACTTATGAGTTGAATCCGTGAACATGCTGTAAAACATCTTCACGAACGGACTTATCAAGGGCTGGATAACCAGTTTATCGCACCATTATCCCAGGGTAATGGCGAAATTGTTATAGTCGAGCGTCTGAGATGCTGTTAAAATACCATCATCGACGAGTAGCTTGAGGGTAAAGACGAGTGTTGATATAACACGCCTCGCCAAGGCAGGCATTAAGAGCGTTTACAATAAGGGCGTCTAACAAAATGAAGGCACCTGGTCCAACCCGGGCGGTTGAATGCCTCTGTCACTCATTATATTAGAAGTTATACGTCACCGGGCACCGCCCCTGAGTGGTCAACTTGGCGTCGGCACCTGGGTGAATTTGCCCCACGTCTATTCAAGGATTAAAGGAGAATGCCATGAAATGTAACTTGACTGCATTAGTGTTGCTGCTCACGTTCTCAGGTTCTCTCTGTCTGGCGCAAACGAGTCAGCCTGCGGAGGTGAACGATTTCAAGCCCGCCTCTTCCAATCAGCCGGGCCGGCAATACCCCCAGGTCAACTCCGAAGGCTACGCGAGATTCCGCATCGTGGCGCCCCAAGCCCAAAGCGTCAGCGTGAGCCTGGGCGGACGCGGGGGCACCCCCCTCACGAAAGCCGAGGATGGCGCCTGGGTCGGCACCACGGCAGGACCGCTGGACGAAGGCTTTCACTACTACCATCTCACGATCGATGGGGGGACATTTAACGATCCCGGCGCCTTGAATTTCTACGGTTCGACTCGGTGGGAAAGCGGCATCGAAGTCCCCGCTCATGACCAGGACTTCTACGCCCTCAAGGACGTCCCCCACGGCCGGGTGCAGCAGATTCTCTTTGCTTCGAAGAGCACCAACACCTCGCGCCGCGCCTTTGTATACACGCCGCCCGACTACGACAAGGATCCGACCAAACGATATCCGGTACTGTACCTGCAGCACGGCTGGGGCGAGGATGAAACCGCCTGGCCCAACCAGGGCCGCGCCAACCTGATCATGGACAACCTGATCGCCGAAGGCAAAATCAGACCCTTCCTCATCGTGATGACCTACGGCATGACCAACGAAATCCGGTTCGGCGGGCTCAGAAATTTCGACATTGGTCCCTTCCAGACCGTTCTCGTCGACGAGTTGATCCCCTACATCGATGCCAACTTCCGTACGCTGGCCGATCAACCCCACCGCGCCATGGCCGGCCTCTCCATGGGCGGGATGGAAACCAAGTCGATTACCCTGAAGAATCTCGATACGTTTTCCCACATCGGCCTCTTCAGCGGCGGGACCATCTCCCTGGATGATGTCAACAACACGCCCGGTTTCAAGGAGAAGGTTAAGCTGGTATTTGTCAGCTACGGCAGCCGCGAACTCGACGGCGGACGCGGCAGACGCGGCGGCGATCCCCAGGCGAACGCCGACGCGTTGAAACAAGCCGGCATCAACAGTGTCTTTTACGTCTCGGCGGATACGGCCCACGAGTTCCTGTCCTGGCGCCGCAGTCTGCATCAGTTCGCTCCACTGCTGTTCAAGGATTCCGTTTCCTCCACTGCATCCGAGGCCCCTTCACGCGACGCGCCTGCACCGGATGCCCGCCGAGGCCCAGGACGAGGTGGATTCGGTGGACCGACTGAGCTCGGTCCGGACGATAAACCCGCCTTCGCCGATCCACCCGCGGGATTCAATGCCAGACGCGAGAATGTCCCTCACGGCGAGCTGACGATGATCGAGTACGACTCCAAGACGGTCGGAACCCGTCGAAAGATGCTCGTCTACACGCCGCCCGGCTATTCGACCGACCGCAAATACCCCGTGCTTTATCTGCTGCACGGCATCGGCGGCGACGAGACGGAATGGCAGCGTCTTTGCCACCCGGAGAACATCGTCGACAACCTGCTGGCCGACGGTAAGATTCAGCCGATGATCGTGGTCATGCCCAACGGCCGGGCCCAGGTCAACGACCGGGCCGAGGGGAACGTCTTTGCCACCGCCCCGGCCTTCGCCGCGTTTGAAGGCGATCTGCTCAACGACGTGATTCCCGCCATCGAGGCCAGATACCCGGTTTACACCGACCGTGAGCATCGCGCCTTGGCGGGCCTGTCAATGGGTGGGGGCCAGTCCCTGAACTTCGGCCTCGGTCACCTCGACGTTTTCGCCTGGATCGGCGGGTTCTCATCGGCCCCCAACACCAAACCTCCCGCCGAGCTCGTACCTGACCCGGCAGCCGCCAGGGACAAGCTGAAGCTGCTATGGCTGGGCTGCGGCAATAGGGACGGCCTGATCCGCATCAGCCGGGGCCTGCACAACTACCTCAAGGAAAACAACGTGCCGCACATCTGGCACGTGGATTCCAACGGCCACGACGGCACCGAATGGGCCAACAACCTGTATCTCTTCGCCCAACAAATCTTCAAGGCGGATGCGGCGACACGGTTCGCGCCGCCGGCGGTCCCGACGGAATCCAAGCTGGTGATCCGGGTGGCGTGTGGCGCCTATCAGCCCTACACCGACCGGAACGGCAACCTCTGGCTGCCCGACGAGGTCAAGGCTCCCGGCGCATCTCTGAGCCCACTGGACGGAATGACGGTCGAACGTGTCGAAGAGTTTGAGGTTCCCCATGTCGCCTTTCCGCAGATTTTCCGGACTGAGCGGTACAGCATGAGCGCGTACGAGTTCCATCTTCCCAACGGCAGGTACACCGTCCGTCTGCATTTTGCCGAGTGCTTTACGGGGATCACCGGTGTCGGCCAGCGGGTGTATTCGTATGCCGTGCAGGGCCAGGAACCGGAGAAGGATTTCGACATCTTCAAGGAGGCCGGCGGGCCGTATAAGGCGATCCAGCGCGAGTACCAGCACGTGGAGGTGACCGACGGCAGCCTGAGGATTACGTTTACGCCGAACGTGGAAAATCCGGCGATCAACGGCATCGAGATCTTCGCCGAGTAGAGACGTTCTCTCATTGTCCGGCGTCACCCTCGGTGTTTGTGGTATGGGCTCCGGATCGTTGACTTTCGCTCTCGACTGGATACCATCGGTAGTTGATCGAAGTCCACAGAAGGTGATTTCGATTGAAACCGAGCGGTGCCGGACCGTCCCTTGCCGTCGGGAAAGCAAAGGGTCTAAGCAAAACAATGGAGTCATGCCATGAAGAACAACACACCTCTATTTGTCATCTTGCTACTGGCGGTCCTACTGGTCACAGCCTCGTGCCAGGAAAGGACTATACACACGCAGGGGCCGGTCGTAACGGCAGCCGGGGAGATGGCGTTCATGAA
>JAFGFX010000285.1 GCA_016930855.1 Sedimentisphaerales bacterium
GGTCTTGACGTGTTGGGTGCTAACCGATTCGACCGCGGCGTCGCCGTTCAGGGCCGTGACGATCGTGTCGTAGCGGATCTCGATCACCCCTTTTTTGGCTTCCTCGAGCAGTTCCTCGACGAGCACCCGGGTGGCGCGGAACTGGTCGCGCCGGTGGCAGAGGATGACCTTCCTGCAGTATTTGGCCAGGTGCATGGTGTCCTCGACCGCCACGTTGCCGCCGCCGACGGCGACCACCTGCTTATCCTTGAAAAAGGGGGCGTCGCAGGTCCCGCAGTAGCTGACCCCCGCGCCGGCCCGGCGGAACTTATCCTCGCCGGGCACCCCCAGGTGGCGGTAATCGCTGCCGGGGGCGAGGATGACGACCCTGGCTTGGTAGGTCTTCTCGTCGGTACGGACCTCCAGGGTACCGTCGTCGCGGCGGGCCAGGCCGGTGACCTCGGTGTTGGCCTGGATTTGGGCGCCGAAGCCTTCGGACTGCCTGACCAGCTCGGCGACCAGATCGGCCCCGGCGATCTTTTGGATGCCGGGATAATTTTCGATCCGGTCGGTCAGGTTGATCTGGCCGCCGGGGGCGAACTTGTCCAGCACGATGGTTTGATAGCGATCCCGCGCCGCGTACAGCGCGGCCGCCAGGCCCGCCGGTCCCGCCCCGACAATAAGGACATCCGAACGATTTTCCGTCATGGTTCCACCTCGTCTTGGGGGTAATCCTTCTTGGTCGACTCCGGCCGGCGGATTGCCGGCCTGTCCAGGCCGCCGACGCCTCGGTGCCGTCAGGGTGCGGTTTCGTTTGCCGACAGGAGCGTTCGGACCGGTTGCGGCCACAGGGTCTCGATCGTCCGGGCGGAACTGCGCAGCAGCAGCAGGCCGTTGTTGGTGCGCTGCTGGATGAGCCGTCCTTCGGCGTCCAGCCAGGTTTCCACGATGGGCCCGTCCATGCCGGTCTGTTCGACCAGGTACAGTGTGTCCAGCGCCGCCGCAGGCGCCGGCTCGGACGCCGTGGTCGGCGCCGGGGCAGACGCCGGCGGTGTCGTCTGCGGCGTTGTCGGCTTTGATGGCTCGGCGGCCGCCGGCGCGATCTCCAGTGTCGTCCGGGCGACGATCCGCAGCGATTCATCCCGCAGGGCGCGGTTGCTGTAGCGCTGGAAGATGTATTCCTGCTGTAGCTTGGGTTGCAGGCAGCGGCCCCGCAAAACGGCCAGCACGGCCGGCAGGTACAGCGGATCGTTGACCTGCAGCGTGCCGGTGAAGTGCTTCTGGGTTTCGGCGGGATCGTCGAAATACTTGACGTTCAGGACGCCGGCGCTCCAGGCGCCTTCCTCGCGGTAATTCAGCGACGGCGCATCGGGATAGACCACCTCGACGCGGAAGGTCTCGGCGTGCAGGTCGCCCTGCAGGCGGAGATCCTCCGTCAGGCGCAGCGCTCCGGCGGTGGCGGTGCGCGGCTGGAACTCCTCTTCCAGCAGGCCGCGGCCCCAGCCCCGCAGGCGGATCCACTCCCGGCCGGCCCGGGGCGTGGCGATATAGCTCTCGCAGCGGATGCGGATCCGGGTCTTTTCCTCCACGGTTTGGACCTGTTCCGTGCAGAGCAGGAATCCCGCCTCCTCGGCCCCCAGCCGGACGCGGAACCATTGCCGATCCTGCAGGATCGGCTGAACGGTTTGGAAGGAAAGATTTTTTAGGAACTGCTGGCCGAGCTGTCGGGCCTGCTGGCGGCGGCGTTGCTCCTCGTCCGGATTGAAGCAGGAGAAATTCTTCAGCAGGATCTGCAACAGCGCCTCGGCCTGCTCCCGCTCGGTTTCATCGCGGACCGGACGGGCCAGGGAAATCAGGAAAAAGCGGTTGGCCTGGTAATTCAGGATGATCTCCTGGATGAACAGCGGCGTTTCGGCCTGCGGCGTCGGTTTCCAGGTGATCGCCAGCAGGGCCGCGTCGCGGTTTTGGATCCGGTCGGTCCGGCTCATCTGCAGGGTGGCCTGCGTGGGGAATTTCTGCCAGAAGCCCTCCCGGGCCTCGCGCAGGGCATCGATCGAGGGCGTGCGGGCCTTGGACACCAGCAGGAAGACCTCCAGTTCCGTCTGCGTCGGCCCCTGCCAAAACCGGACGAGCGACTGGCTCTCCGGCACCCGCAGCGATTCCCACTGGTCCAGCTGCTTGGGCGGGGCGGGCACGGATCCCGGCTGGCCGGACTGGTTCGGATCGTTGAGAATGATACTGCCCTTGGGCGGCCGAATGGCAAAGCCGTGCCAGATGTCGACAAATTCATGGTCCACCAGGCTGGCCGGCAGCACGGCCGCCGGTGCGGCCGGGCCGGCGGCCGTCTGGCTCGCGACCGGTCGGGCCGCCGCCAGAACGATCAGACCGGCGATCAGGCCGGCGCCTAGTCGGGCGGCTAGGAGGGCGGCCAGGCTGGCCATCGGCCCCGGGTGCCGGTTATAACGCTTCTGCTTCATTGGAATTGTCCTCTGGAGCCGTTTCCCCCAGCCACTGCGGGATCAGCGTCTGGGCCACGCCGAACCGTTCAACCAGTTCGGCCCGGCTCACCTTGCGGCGAACGCTGTTGGCCGGCAGGTCCTTCTGCCAGACGAGTTGATGGTCGCCGTCGTAGTAGATCTCCTGGGTATGATCGCCCGGCGGCCAATCGACGTGGACGCTCCGGCCGCCGGGAAACTCGGTCGCCAGCGATTCGGGCGTCTGACCCGTCGGCCGCACCCAGGCATCGACCATTTCAAACTGGCGGTACTCCAATCCGTTCTTTGTGATCATCGGCACCGCCAGCAGCACCCCGTTTTCGTCTGCTTTTTGAATCCCCACGCTGGAAAGGAAATCCAGCAGCGGCGGCGGGATCGCGTAACCGGGCAGTTGGGGATTCTTTAGAAGGATTCGCCGGAGGCCCAGTTGATAATAGCCCGCCAGGCTGCCGGCGGCGTATTTCTGATAATAGATTTCCACCTGCCCGCCCGCCAGCGCCTGGGTATGGATCCGATACTCGTATTCCCGCAGGTGCGTCTCGATGAGCAGCCGGTGCCGTTTGAGGATCTGCTCTTTGGGATCGAAATCCATGCCTTCGAAGACAAACCACTGCGGGTTCTGCTTGTCCGGCCGGTTGAGTTCGACCGAGAAGCTTTGCTCTTTTCCGTCGGTCTCGATGATATAATACCGGACCGCCACCTCGTTCGGCAGGTACGCCCCGATGCCTTCGTTTCGCAGTTTCTCCAGCATCGAGCAGGTATTCTCGATCGCCTCCAGCCGGCCCGAACGGGCGTGGACCAGCAGCCGGGCGGCCAGGATCGTGCCGACCAGCACCAGGGCCATGGCCACCGTGGCCATTTGGCTCTGGTTGGACAGCCGCCCGTCCCGCCATCGTTTCAGCAGGGAGTCCGGCTTGGTTGTCTCGTCGTCGAATCGCGTCATACCCAACTATCATATCCGCAACCGCGGCAAATGCAACCTTCGCCGCCGCCGCCGCCGGATCACCAGGCGTTTCGCCGGCGGGTCCGATTACCCTTCTTCGGCAAAATCCCGTTGGCAGGCCCAGGCCTAAATCGTGGCGGGATTGCCCGGCGGGTTGGCGGAAAGGTTTTTTGGGAATTTTTTTGCTTTGCTTACGACCAAACAAATACTATGATTTACCTGGTGCCCACGGCGGGCATTGTTGAGCTAAGATTATTGCAAGCAAGAAGTTAAGGGCGTCTGCTAAAATGAAGGCAAATGGTCCATGCCGGGCGGTGGCATGACTCGGTCGCTCATATTGTATGAAGTGTAAAGGATCTCGGTAGGAGAATGACCGTGAATCAGAACGACGATGGAATCTATCCCCTGGCCTCGGAGCCGCCGGGCAGTTCGCCGGCCGGCAGTCCTCCCCCCAAGCCGATTCCGGTCTATCTGCCGCCGTCGACGCCGGCCCGCAAGACCGGCGGCCGGTCCTTTTTCGGGGCGCTGTTTCGCTATGTGTTCATCATCCTCTTTATCCTGTCGGTCATCCTGAACATCTATCTCTGGTCCTTTCTGTCCCTGGGCGTGCATGAGGAGGAATATCGCCCCGGCCTGAAGGACCAGAAGATCGCCCTGATCGACCTGCAGGGACTGATCAACATGTCGGCGGCGGCGGAGTTTCAGGACATGCTCAAGCGCGCCGAAACCGACCAGTCCGTCCGGGGCGTCATCCTGGTGGTCAACAGTCCCGGCGGCTACGTCGTGCCCTCCGACATGATGAACCGCTATCTGAAGGACTTCCAGGAAAAGAGCAAGAAAACGGTCTATGTCTCCATCCAGCAGGTCGGCGCCAGCGGGGCGATCTGGGCCACGGCGCCCGCCGAACGGATCTTCGCCCAGCAGAACGCCGCGGTGGGCTCTATCGGCGTGATGTACATGAGCTTCGTCGTCGAGGAGCTCTTCCAGCAGAAGCTGGGGATCTCGCCCATCGTCATCAAGTCCTCCCGGGCCCAGTTCAAGGACCGCGGCACGCCCTTCCGCATGCCCAGCGAGGAGGAGAAGATCGAGATCCAAAAGGATCTCAACACCGTGCACGAGCGGTTCGTCAAGATCGTCGCCGAGGGCCGCAGCGATGACGGCCTGAGCGAACAGGATGTATGGAAGTTCGCCAACGGCGATGTCTTCGACGGGCCCGAGGCCAAGGCCCTCAAGCTGATCGACGAGGTGGGATTCCTCGACGACGCCATCGACGCCCTGGCCGAGGAACTGAAGATCAAGCGGCCGCAGGTGATTCGCTACCGTCGGCCGCCGTCCATTCTGGAGCTGCTGACCGCCAAGACCTCCGCCTGGAAACAGCCGCTGGACATCCAGGAGCAGTTGGAAAGCTGGGCCATGACCCCGCGGATCCAGGCCGTCTGGATGGGTCGCTAGCCGCGGTCGCTTGCCGCGACGGGCAATTCGCCGCGGGGTGGCATCGCCACCCCTTGATCGACGCGGGCTTGGTTGGCGCGTTGACGTCTCATACTGAGACTGCCCTATGGGCGAGAAATATTAATCCGTGTAATCCGTGAAATCCGTGGTTTCAACTTCTTGTTGAGGTGGCACGGCCACCCCTTTTTCGACGCAGTCACAGTTGGCTCTTTGATGCTCCCGCTGGTCGCTGCCTCTTGGCGAGAATCGCTCGCCGGATTCGCTAAGTCGTTCCTTGCCAACGCTTTGGGAGTTGTTCCATCTTGATATACATCGTGTATTCTTGCCATGAATCCAAAAATGTGGTATATTCAAGGTTGGCGGGGTCGGTCCCGACTCGACAATTGAATAGTCACCGTACCAGTGGGCGCCCCTACGCTGAATCGCCAGTTTTTAATTGTTGTAAGCGTTCACTGAAATAATTACGTCTTAAGTAAAAGCATGTCTGCGTCCGATAATTATGGTATGGACAAGGACGCTTATATAAAGCAATTGGAAAACGAGATTGTTCAATTGAAGAAATATATTGAAGAACTGGAGCGGCGATTGGGGATGAATTCGCACAA
>JAFGFX010000286.1 GCA_016930855.1 Sedimentisphaerales bacterium
GACCCGCAAGATCAGCCAGAAAACGATCATCTCCACCATCGTGACCGTCTTTCCGGTCATGTGGCTCTACCTGATCGTCGGGACGCTCTTGTTTGTGTTCTATCTACAGAATCCGGACGTGGCCGCGCCCCAGCAGGCCAAGGAGGTCCTTTCCTTCTTCGTGGCTCACTCCCTGCCGGTCGGGTTGAAGGGGCTGCTGTTGGCGGCGATTATGCTGGCCAGTATCGACTCGCCCCTGAGCAGCCTGTCGTCCTCCTTCGTGACCGACATCTATCGCCCCCTGATCCGGCGGGGGGCGTCGGAACGGCACTACCTGCTTGTCTCGCGGTTCAGCATCATCGGGTTCGGACTGGTCCTGGCGCTGATCGCCTTCGGCTGCAAGCCGGTGGAAAACATCCTCTGGTTCGCCTTCAAGATCGTTTCCCTGACCGGCGGGGCGATCCTGGGCGTGTTCCTGCTGGGATTGCTCACGCGGCGGCGGATCAATCGATTCAACATCGTCGCCATGATCGCCAGCACCGTTTTGACAACGAGCCTGTTGATTCTGGAGCATTATCAATACGTCTCGATCGCCTGGAGCTGGTTGATCGTAATCGGCACGGTGGTGACGTTTGCCATCGGCTACCTTTTCGGCTCCAATCCCCCGACGGACGGCTCGGTGCCAGTCAAAGAGGATCCGGATGCGGATATGATTTTAGGGAACCTCTAAAAACTCATTTTGGCTGCGAACGGCTGCGATGTCCCCTGGCGGCGTTGTCGGCCCCAAATTCGTCCTCGACGGTGCCACGGCTACGCCTGCGGCGATTTTAGGCCTGGCGCCTTGCCAGCGAACATCTCGCTCGTTCTCGCTCTAAAAGCAGTTTTTAGAGGTCCCCTTAAGGAATTTCAGCCATGATCAGGCGAATCGAGAATCGACCGGTGGTGCATCGAATGAGACCCTTGCGTTGGGGGCCGTCTCTTGTCTGGAGTATTGTCACTTTGGGGCTGCTGGGGTTGTCGACGGCATCGCTGTTGGTCGCCGTGGAGCCTTCCGGACCGGCAGCGCCCGCGGTTACAGCCGAGACGACGTCGCCGGCAAAACCGCCCCAGACGGCCGAGACGGCGGTCCGCTATATGATTGTCGTTACGGGCGGCGAGCTGCTGGCGGGCGTTTACCCGGACGGGCACACCTGTTTTATCACCCGGACGCTGCGGCCCCTGGGGCTGGATTGCGTCGGTTCGCTGAGTGTGGATGATAAGCGCGAGGATCTGCTCGAGGCCTTCCGCTTCGCCGCCGGCAAGGCCCCGCTCGTCATCGTCACCGGCGGGCTGGGTCCTACGGACAATGACATCACCCGCCAGGTACTCAGCGAGTTTACCGGTATCGCCCTGCAGGAAAGTCTCGAGGTCTTGGCGGAATTGTCAAGGCGTTTCCAGGTGCCGCCGGAACGGCTGGCTCCGAACCTGCGGCGCCAGACGCAGGTCCCGGTGGGCGGAACCTTTTTGCCCAATCGCCAAGGCACGGCCGTGGGCCTGGTCTTTGAAAGGCCCGGGACCGTTTTGGTGGCCCTGCCGGGACCGCCGGCCGAACTGCAGGCCATGGTTCGGGAGGAGCTGATCGGTTATCTGAGCCGGCGATTCGGCACCCGGCGGCCGGGGGCCAGTCTGACGCTGCGGTTCGTGGGATTGGGCCAGTCCCAAATCGACCAGACGATCAAGGAACACCTCACCGTAGCGGACGATATCACCACCGCCTCGCAGTTCGAGGGCGGGCGGGTGGATTTCACCTTCTCGCTGGCCCAGGACGACCCGCAAAGTCGGGCCCGCCTGGAATCGCTCAAGCGGCAGATCCTGACCCACCTGGGCGAGTATGTGTATGCCACTGACGCAACTAGCCTGGAGGAAACGGTCTGTCGCCTGCTAAAGCAGCGCAAAAGCCGGCTGGTTCTGGTCGAGGCCGCCAGCGGTGGGGGACTGGCGGCGGCCCTGAGCACGGTGGCCGATGCAAACGTCGTATTGGCAGGGGCCTACGTCGGTTTGACCGATGAGGCCCTGGGCCGTCTGCTCGGTGTGGGCACCGCGGAAGATGACAGCGGCCTTTCCGGCCGGCAGCGTCTGGAGCGTTTGGCCCGGGCCGCCGCGGATGCCACCGGCAGCGGCATGGCGCTCGTAGTGGGCCAGGTCCGTTCCGAGCCGGGCGGCGCTAATGGTGTGGAGGTCCTGCTGCTGCTGCCGGATGGCAGCAATGTGAGCCGTTCCTTAAAGGCGGGTAGTGAATCGTTGGCCCGCTTGCGGCTGGTCAGCCAACTGCTGGATCTGCTGCGCCGCGGTCTTATCTGAAACACACCCGCTGGCGACTTTCCGATGCGGGCTAATACTCCCGGCGGCTGGAGTCGGATATGCCGTTTTCGCGATGTACGGCCGGGATCACTCGTTCACCTTGATCAGGGGAGGCAGATGTCCGGCCAGGCCCACCCGGTCGTTCTGGATGATCAACACTCCGTCGATCCCCTTGATGGCGGCGATGCGATTCAGGGCGGCGTCGATGTCCTCGGTGGTCTTGACCAGGTTGGCCGCCTGGGTGGCTCCGGCGTCGGCCAAGCTGGCGTCCCGGGCCACGACGGTGGCCAGGTTGCAGGAACCCAGGCTCAGCGAGTGACCCATTCTGCCGGAGGATGAGCAGATCGACATCGGCCCATCGTCGGGCTGGAGAGAGAACGCCAACCGGTCCGCCAGGGCCGTCTCGCCCGAAAAGAGCTTCACGATCAGCGGTTCGGCGATCTGCAGGTAGATGTCGCCGCCGTTTTCCACGATGGCCTCCCGGGCGCCGGCCCGCAGGCCCGCCTCGCCGGCTAACTGGGCCATGGCGCCGGCGACGGCGGCCATGGGACCGACCCCGACCCGCCGGGCGGCCCGGGCCATGCGGCGGGCCACCGGCGGCGCGTCCTTTTTCAGGATCAGCGGTTCCAGGGCATCGAGAAAGGCCGGATGGCGTTCGATGTACTGCTCCAGGATTCGACGCTGCCGGACGATCTCGGCCGTGACGGCCTCGAACGGCTCGCAGCAGATGCGGAACGCCGCCTGGCGGTGGGTGAACGACCGGAAGATGCGTTGCCGGCTCATGGGAAACCCCCGTGGATTATGCCCGATACGGCGGTAGGCCTGAAATTCACCCCGCGGCTGGTCAAAACACCGACGCGCAGGCCCGGTAGGGGCAGATGCGGATGCAGGCCAGGCACTCGATGCAGTCCGCCTCGTTGAAGTCCACCCGGCGGGTGGCCGGATCGGCGAAATGCAGGGCCCCCGTCGGACAGTGCGGCACGCAGTGGCCGCAGTGCGTGCAGCGCTGCTCGTCGAGGGTGACGCCCTTGCCGGTGGTGTTGATCGAGACGTGAAAGGTCTTGACGAACTCCATGCCCCGCTCGATGTCCTCTTCCGTGCCCGTCACGTCCAGGACCAGGTAGCCTTCCTCCTCGGGCGTCACCTTGGCCCGGTAGACGTTGACCACCAGGTTGTGGTCCTTGACCAGGTGGTAGATGATCGGTTTCTCGCACTCGCAGCGGGGAAAGTACAGCATGAGTTTCTTGGTTACCGTCTGGCTCATTGGACGTCCTCCC
>JAFGFX010000287.1 GCA_016930855.1 Sedimentisphaerales bacterium
GCCGGGCGGCACTCGTTTGGCCCCTGCCGGGCGGAAGGGGCAAAATGGGATCTGGGTTTCGCCCGACGGGCGAGCTATAATGACGGGGCAAGCGGGCAGGGAATCGTCACGAGAGGCGGGAGGTTGTCATGCCACAGCAGCGGAATCAGAAATTGAGCACCGGCCACGCCGGCCTGGATCATATCTTCCGGGGCGTGATCCCGGGCGACAACATCGTCTGGCACGTCGATGCGGTCGAGGAGTACCGCTTTTTCCTGGAACCCTACATCCGCTTCGCCCGCGATACGGAAAAGAACCTGACGTACTTCCGCTTCGCCCGGCACGAACCGCTGCTCACGGCGGACAGCGGCGCCCAGATCCACACGCTGCAGCCGGAAAAGGGGTTCGAAACCTTCATCTCCGACCTGCATCAGATCATCAAGCAGAACGGCCGCGGGGGGTACTACGTCTTCGACTGCCTCTCGGACCTGGCCGAGGATTGGTACAGCGACCAGATGCTGGGAAATTTCTTCATGCTGACCTGCCCCTATCTGTTCGACATCGAGGCGGTCGCCTACTTCGGCCTCTACCGGAACTACCATTCCTTCCAGGCCACCGATCCGATCATCGACACCGCCCAGGTCTTCTGCAACGTCTACCGGTACCAAGGGGACCTGTATATCTACCCGGTCAAGGTGCTCCAGCGGTATTCGCCCACCATGTACATGCTGCACATCTGGAAGAACGAGGACTTTTCCATCGTCACGCACAGCGCCACGATCTCGGAGGTGCTCAACTCCCAGAACCGCACGCCCCTGGAGCCGCCCACCGCCATCCAGGGCGTCTGGAACCGGGTGCTGCGCCAGGCCGAGGAGGTCCATATCGCCCAGAAGAGCGGCGAGAACTTCGAGGACGAGGACCGGTTCCTGCGGCGGCGGCTGATCGGGATGATGATCTCCCGGGACCCGCGGATCTCCCGCATGGTGGAGACCTACTTCTCGCTAGCGGACCTGCTGGCCATCAGCAAGCGGATCATCGGCACCGGCCTGATCGGGGGCAAGGCGGTGGGGATGCTGCTGGCCAGGGCGATCCTGAAATCCAGCGACGACCGCTGGCGCGACGTCCTGGAGTTCCACGATTCCTTTTATATCGGCTCGGATATATTTTACACCTTCCTGGTCCGCAACGGCATCTGGCGGGAACGCCCCAAGGACCCGGAGTTCTTCCTGGAGGGCTCGGAACGGTCCCGCCACCGGATCATCATCGGCACCTTCCCGGAATACATCGAGAAGCAGTTGAACGACATCCTGGATTACTTCGGCCAGTCCCCCTTCATCGTCCGCTCGAGCAGCCTGCTGGAGGACAACTTCGGCAACGCCTTCGCCGGCAAGTACGACAGCGTCTTCTGCATCAACCAGGGGCCGCGGGAAAAGCGGATCGAGGACTTCAAGGCGGCGATCCGCACCGTCTACGCCAGCGCCCTGAGCGAACGGGCCCTGGTCTACCGCGCCCAGCGGGGGCTGCTGGACCGCGACGAGCAGATGTCGCTGCTGGTCCAGCGGGTCTCGGGCGCCTTCTACGACAGGCTGTTCATCCCCCAGGCCGCCGGCGTCGGATTCTCCTACAACCCCTACGCCTGGAGCGAGGAGATCGATCCGGAAGCGGGGGTGCTGCGGCTGGTCTTCGGGCTGGGGACCCGGGCGGTCAACCGCAGCGACGACGACTACACCCGCATCGTCGCCCTGAACGTGCCGCAGAAGCGGCCGGAGTCCAGCCGCGGCGAGGTCCGCCAGTTCACCCAGCACAACATCGACGTGCTGGACCTGGAGGCGAACCAGTTGGTCACCACCACCTTCCCCGAGGTGCTGGCCAAGTGCGAGGGCCTGCCCAAGACCATCTTCGCCTCCCGCGACCGCGAGATCGAACGCTACGCCCGCGAAAAGGGCCTCAAGGAGGCCTCCCCCTGGGTGCTGGACTTTGACAACCTGCTGACGCGGACCGAGTTCGTCTCCGACATGCGCCGGATGCTGCGGACGCTCCACGAGGCCTACGACTATCCGGTGGACATCGAATTCACCTGCAACTTCTACAGCCCCGAGCAATACAAAATCAACCTGCTCCAGTGCCGGCCCCTGCAGATCAAGGGGGGCGGTGACATTCCGGATCCGCCCGCCGAGATCGCCGCGGCGAACCTGCTGGTGCAGGCCAAGGGGGCGGTCATCGGCCACAGCCGCGTCAGCCGCATCGACCGGTTCGTTTACGTGGTCCCCCGCGTCTACGGGGACATGCCCATCAAGGAACGCCATGCCGTCGCCCGCCTGATCGGCCAACTGATGCACGTGCCCGAGTTCCACCAGGGCAAGGTCATCATGCTGCTGGGGCCGGGACGCTGGGGGACCACCACACCGTCGCTGGGGGTGCCGATCAACTTCTACGAGATCAACACGGTCTCGATCCTCTGCGAGATCGTCACCATGCGGGACGATTTGGTGCCGGACGTCTCCCTGGGAACGCACCTGTTCAGCGAACTGGTGGAAATGGATATCCTGTATCTGGCCCTGTTCCCCCACAAGCCGGACAACGTCCTGAACACCGAGTTCTTTGAGACCGCGCCGAACACCCTGCTGGAGTACCTGCCCGAGGCCCAGCCCTTCACGGAGGTGCTGCGGGTCATCGACGCCCGCCGGCCCCTGCCCCATCTCAACGCCAACGCCTACAGGCAAAAGGCCGTCTGCTATCTGAACCACTAAGTGGAAACGCAACATGAATCATGGGATAGGCGGCGCCACCCGTCGACCTCCGAGTGGAATGCAGTGTAACAGGATATATGGGCGCGATACGCACCTCGCCAAGGCGCAGCGACCAGCGGGAGCGTCGAAGAGCCAACTGTGATCGCGGCAATTTGCCCGTCGCTGCTAGCGACCGCGGCGATTTGCCCGTCGCTGCTAGCGACCGCGGCGATCCAGGGGTGCGATTCGCACCTCGAGACGGCTGACGGCCGGATCGTAGGGGAAGCGCTCCCGCAGGGTGGCCAGGGCCGCGCGGGCTTTGTCCGGCTGGTTCAGGCCGATCCAGGCCTCGATTCGTCCGGCGAGGATCTCCGGCAGGGACGACTCGGCCGGCTCAAGCTGCAAGAGCCGCTCCGCCTGATGCAGCGCCAGGCGATACTCCCGGCAGGTCAGATGCAGCCGGAGGCGCACCAGATGGAGGGGGACCCAAAACAGGCTCCGGGGATCCTCGCGCAGGATGGAGTCGATTTGGGCGCGGGCTTGATGCCATTGGTCCGGATCGTCGGTTGCCTCGGCCAGCGACCGGGCCCGTCGCAAGGCGGCCAGGCGGCGGATCGTGTCGGCCTCGCCGGTCTTGGCCGCCGGATTCGGGCAATGCCGGTCGAGGAACTGGCGGGCCGCGTCCAACTGGCCCAGGGCAATCAGGGACTCGGCGTGCAGGCATATCCGCCGGCTCGACAGGTCCGCCTCCGGGATAGACTCCCGACCGAGCGGCTGGAGGACCGCCAGGGCATCCTCCGGCTTGCCCTGGGCGTACAAGAGCAGTTCGGCCCTGTCCAGGCCGGCCCGGAGACGATCGGTGCGGCTCAATTGCTCGTTGTGCTGCAGGGCGGTATTCAATTCCAGGGCGGCGGTGTATTCCTGATAGTCGGCCGAAGGAAGCATCTCTACCAGCGTCTGGCAGAAATCCGTATATCGGGATTCCGCCGCCAAGTCCTCCAGCCGGCCCAGCAGGGCCTGGACTGAAAGACGCTCCCAGTCCGGCCGTTGGAGTTCCCGGGCGATCAGAAACACGTACACCCAATCCGCCAACGGCGCGCCGGCAGGGTTCTTGGCCGAGAGGGCCTGGGTAAACAACTGCGGGTCCTGCTTGCCCTGGACAATCCGCCAATCGGGGTGGACATGGACCATCTGGGTGACCTGTCCGAGGGAGTGCTCATCCCGCCAGAGTTCCAGGGTCACCGGACGCAGGCCCGGACGCAGGAATACATGATCGACCTGCGGGCCCGCGGCGCGGTCTCCGTCATCGAAGGTCCAGCGATAGCGATAGGCCCCGCCCGGTTCGGGGGGCACCACCGAAAACCGCATCGCCACCAGGCCGCGGCCGTAGGTGTCCACGCGAAGATCACCGGTGATCTGCCAGGAAAACGCCGCCGGGCAGTCGGCCGCCGGCTTGCGGGCGACCTGTACGGCCCGATAGCGGGCCAGATCGATGAAATCCGCCCGCGTCAGGGGCCGCAACACGTCGCCCGGCCGGCGCCAGGCCGCCAGGCAGAACATCCGGCCCCAGGGATGGTAATTGAGATAACCGATCGTATGGACGCCCGGACGCAGGGTCAGCGACGCCTGATGCTCGCCGCGGATCCCGCCGTGGTAGCCGTGCTCGCCGGGCCAGGAGACCAGCAGGGTATCGTCCACCGAGAGGAACGAGCCGCCCTCGCTGGCGGTGGCGAAGGCGTATTCGCCCGGCTGGTCCACGGCAAAATACCCCTGGAAATGGTAGAGGCCCAGACCGGCGGGCGCCGCCGGCTGGAGGCCGTCCTGGATGGCCACCTGGTGGGGGGAAAATCCATGATGCAGGTTGTCCACAAAGCCGCGCCCCACCGGCTGCGACTGATCGTACCAGAGCTTGAGCACCTCGGCCAGCGTGTGCTTCTTGGGCTGCATGACGTTGCTGATCCGGGTCTCCAGCAGCAGACCGCCGCGCGGCTGCCAGAGATGGACATCCTCCCGGCGGCTGGTGCGAGGCACCAGATAGAGATAATACGTCAGGCGGCCCTGGGACGAATCGAAGAGGACCTCCCAGGGATCGCCGGGGGCGGACCAGATGACGCGGCTGTTGAGCCGGGCGGAGCCGCTGACCGCCACGATGTCCCAGTCGGCCGGATCGTCCACCGGCGGATACAGGTATACCAGGCCGGCGGGCGGATTCTTCTGTCTCTGCAAGAAACCGAGATTGATCCAATCGACCTGGAAACGGCCGGGCCGCTCGATTACCTCGGTCGCCAGGATCAGCCGTTCGCTGCCGGCGGGCACCGCGACATTGATGTCAAGCGGCGGATCCTTAACCGTCAGGGGATCGGACTGAAAGAGGCTCAACTGATCGGCGTAGACCGCACAGCGGATCGTGGTCCCCTCGCCCGTGCGGTCGTCCAGGCCGAGACGGGCGACGAAACGGTCGTAATCCGGCCGGACGGCGTAGACCAGTCTGCCCGGGGATGTCTGGGCGATTCCCTGGGTATAGAGCCGGTCCCGCAGGCGGAATGTCGACGGCGAGCCCGGCTGATACGCCCTGATGCCGCCGGAATCCGCCGACGGGGCCTGCCGATCCAGGCTCAACAGGGAAACGTCGGGCAGGTCGGCGTAGGCGAAATCCCGTTCCAGTCGAAAGCGCAGATTCGCTTGGGGGATATGCCAGGAGGCGCTCAAGGACTGCGCCGACGCCGTGCCGGGACTGCATTCCAAATACACACAAGCAGCCATGACCGGCAAAATATACCAGAGGGGGATTGTGCAACGTCTGGTGGTTCGGCCAGGGATCCCGCACCCGTGTATGGGTGCTTTCTCCAACACCGGTCGCTTGGGGCAACTGTCGGCCCAACAACGCCGTCGGAACAACTCAGATATCGGAAAGAACATAAGCTTCACCACCGCGATGTTTCAATCTTCGTTTTCCGATAAGGGCTCATCGTTATGATCCGGTTTGGCCAGGGCCTCGAAGTAGGCGCCGATGATCGTCTGGTAGTGCTGGTAGCGCTGCGGGTTGTCGGTGGCGGTGCGCTGTTGGATCTGGCGGGCGAGGTCCCGCTGTCGGCGGTAGCGGACGATGAGCTGTTTCTCCAGGCCGAGCCGGGATGACTCGAGATGGTCCAGGCTCTTTTGATAGGCCTGGCGAATGGCGGGGCCGTCTCCCTTGGTAAGTGCCGTTTCCAGCGACTCCATGGCCTGGACGGACGCCTCCAGCGGGCCGGCCTCCAGCCGGTGCTGGCGGACCTTGGCGATCAACTGCACGGCCCGCTGGCGGACGACCTGCTGGGTCAGCGCCGCGGCCTTCATCCGGTCGAGCACCGCCGGCGGCAGTTGACCGCCGGCGCCGAAGACCGAGGCATGGTCGGAGCCCTTGCCGAGCCCGGTCCCGCCGGTCTGGGCGTCGACGTCCTGGTCCCGCACCAGGCCGCCCTCCAGCGGCGTGGACGAAATCCGCTCCGGCAGGGAGTACTCGTTGTCGTGGAGATCCTTGGCGACCGACTCGACCATCTGGCCGTCGGACATGCCGCTGCGGCCGGCACCGCTGCGGCCCTGGATGACGTTGGACTCCGGCTTCTGATCGCCGGTGACGCCCTTGGCGCTGGTGCTGCTGATGGTTCCGTCCGAGACCGGCCCGGCGGTGTGATCGAGGGAATTGAGATACTGGCCGATGTCCTCCACCTCGGGGCGCATCTCCTCCTGCGAGGTGATCAGATCCCCGACCAGGTCCTCCAGCTCGCTGGGCAGCTCCGCCAGGGGCGCGACCAACTGCTCATCCTCCGGGATCTCGGCGATGAACTGAATGGCGTCGTAGTAGCCCAGGACCGCCTCGCAGTTGATGAGGATCTCCTCGGCCATCTCGACCGTTTCGGTCTCCAGCCGGTGGGCGTCCACCCGCGCCTGGCGATCCTGGGCGGCCTGCTGCGCCTGGTCGGCCAATTCGTCGGCCTGCTGATAGATGCTTCGGCTCTGTTCGATGAGCGCGGGATCGGCGAAATCCAGGAGATTCTGGTTGGTGAAATCCTGGACCGCATCCGAGAGGACATCGGCCAGGCGGGTCTGCTCCCAGGCGAGCGAATCGATCGCTTCCTGCTGGGCGGTGGTGAAATCCTCCGGCGGTGTATCCATCAGTTCGCGGCGCTGACGGAGAATATCACCCTGGCCGGCCAGGAAGTCCCGCAGTTCCTGGACGAAGTGATCAAGGGATTGGGCGGCGGCCCAAACGGGATAGTCCTCCGAGGCCGCCTGCCCGGCCGGGTTCTCGGCGGCCGCCGCGGTATCGGCCCCGTCGGCCAGGCTTGTTCGGCCCTTGCAGGCGATCAGCTGGGCCAGGATGTAGGATTGGATCCTCTCGATGTCGGCGATCTGCCGGTCGAGGTCCGCCGGCGGCGCCGAGGCCGCGGCCTGCCAACTGCGGATGCGGGTGACGACCCGGGCGTGCTCCTGATCCCGCAGGCGACCCATGCGGCGAACGAAATCCGGCAACGGCTCGACGGCGGACCGCAGGGCCCGATCGATCGGTACGGCGACCTGCTCCTGCTTGTCCCGGCAGGCGGCCGCCTGGGCCGCCAGGGCGCTACCGCCCCCGGCGGCGTCCTTCAGGATGTCCTCCAGGTTCGCCCGCAGGTTCCGCGTGACGCCCAGGGCCTCGGTTTGGGCCGAGATCGCCTCGTCGAGGCAGGTGAAGGCATCGGCCGGCAAGTCGGCAGGCATGACGGAGACCTCATCGAGGGATCGGATATGCAGCAGGACCGGCTGCGAGCGGCCGACGCGGCCGCCAGGGCAAAAATCATGACAGAACGCCTCCAATATATAGGATGTGCCCGGCACAAAGCGGCCGGCATCGAGCGAGAGCAATAGCTCCTGGCGGCGGGAGACGACCTGATCGGGCGGGGCGGGACAGTCCCAGCTCTGGATCGTTTGGACCGAGGCCTCGTCGGCCAGCGGCCGCAGCGTCACGCCGATCTGCCGGATTCCGTAGTCATCGGCGGCCTCCAGGGTGAAGCGCAGCTGCGCGCCGGGCGTTGCCGTCCGGGAGCCCTCGGATCCGGCGAACTCGATCCGGCCGGGCAGATCCTCCCGCAGGCTGATCGGCCCTTCGGCGAGCCGCACCGGACGGCTGTAGCTCGTCGGCCGGGCATCGACCGCATAGATAGTCTCGCCGGGTATCCGGGTGGCCAACTGCCAGGTGTCTTGATTGCGGGTAAAGGGCAGCGTTTCTTGGCCGGCGTGCCAGACGACCTGCTCGACCGGCTGGTCCAGCTTGAGCTGAACGATCACCTGGGCATCGGGCAGGCCGGTCAGCGGCTCCGGCGGCCCCGGCGTGGTGCGCCGCGGCTGGCCGGTATAGGCGGGCGGCAGGACGTGAAACAGGGACTGCTCGATCCGCGGCAGGCGTCGGACCCGCACCCGGATGCAGCGGGAATAGGTGTCCGCCGCAAAGATGCGAAAGGCAAAGGAATGCCTGACCGGGGAAAAGGTATGCAGGTAGGTCTGCTTCGCGCCGGGATCGGCCTGCATGGGGGCACTGTCATAGCGGTCCGGCTGCGGCTCGATGTAGTCGGCCCGATCCTGCCAGACGATGCGGACGGCGGGCCGGATGGCCGAGTCGCCCGCCGGGCAGATCAGACGGACCGAGACGGCCAGGTCGTTGCCCTGGGCCAGGGAGATGTCCCGGTCGGGATGGATCTCCAGCCGCACGGAGCCGGCCGGCGGGATATCGGCCAGCGGATGCAGATAGCGGGCCAGGGCGTTGGCCGCCAGGGGGCCGCGGAGCATGATATAAAACGACCACAGGGCCAAAACCAGCAGCAGGGACGCCGTCATCCAGGTCAGCCGGTTCGGCTGCCACAATTGCGGCCAGGGCGCCTCTCGCAGGTGGCAGACGCCGGCGCGGATGGTCTGTTGGGCGAAGGGCCGCTCGGCGGGTGCGAGTATTCTCTGCTCGAACTGGAGGGCATTGATCAGAAAGTTCTCGGGAACCTGGAAGCGCTCTTCCAGGTACAACGCGGTCAGTCCGGGGCGCTGGAGTCCCCCGGCCGCCCGCAGGATGATCCTGCCGAAGGCCACAGCGAAACCCGCCACAATCACACCGGCCAGGGCCAGGCGCATCCCTGACGGCAGATGCAGCCAGTTGTCCAGCAGGAACAGGACCTGGCAACTGCCCAAACCGATCAGCAGCCAAACCAGCAACCCGCGCAGCAGGCTGGAGAGATACAGGATCCGGCGGGCCCGGCGGATGGCGCCCACGATAAAACCCGTATCGGTTCGTTCGGTTCGGCTGCGGTCCTTATGGTTTCGTAAGAGGTTCATGGCAAGGTCACTTTTTTTTCGGGTCCGGCACCGGATCCGGCCCGCCGGATTTTACCGGCGACGGGGAAAGGCCCGTAGTAATCGTTATTTCCCCCTGCCCCGGTTGCAGATTCCACAGCGACGGCAGGATCGTCACCTCCGGTGTGGGCTCCTCCGGCAGCAGGATGCGGCGCTGGAAGGTGCCGCGGGCCAGCAGGGCCATCTGACGCGTTTGGGGATCGTATTTCCAGCGCCAGACGCTCAGCCGCCAGGGCTCGACCACGGTCTGCCGAACGCTGTCCCATTCGCCGCCCACCTCGCCGAAATGGGTGGGATCGTAGCGGCGGCGCAGGTTCACCAGGGTGAGGACCTGGCCGGGATCGTCCGGGTGGCATACGCCCAGCAGTGTTTTTTCGTTGTAGAAGTCGCGATGGCGCCGCAGGTGGTCGGCCGCCAGGGCAAACAGGTCCGCCGGCGAGGCGGCCGGCCAGCCGACGTAACAGCGGCCGTCCCGCTGCAGGGCCAGATGGACGCCCTCGCCGAAGGTCGCCTCGACCCGGAAGACCCCGGCAGAATCGGCCGGCCGCGCCGGTAGCGGCGTCAGGGAATCGCACGTCAGGGCATAGACGCCATCGGACGGCCCGAGGGCCAGATCCGTAAACCGCAGGGTGATCCCGCCGGCGACGGGATCGGTATTATCGACAAACAAGATCCGCTGAACGTAGAGCAGGTCATCGAGCCGCTGGCCCTCCGGGCCGCGCTGCTTGGAGACGAGCAGCAGCTTGTGGGTCTTGTCGGCGGCGACCAGGTAGGCCACCGCGGAGTACAGGTGGCCTTCCAGGACCTGCCCGTCGGTAAAACACACCTGCGCGCCCAGATAGCGGACGGGATACAGATCGCCGAAATACTCCTTGGGCGCGGCCGTCCAATCCGCCTGGGCGGTCTGTTCGTCGTAGGAGGTCTTGCCGGTGAATCTCCATTTACGCAGCATCTCCTCCTTCTGGGCAAAAAAGCGGATCTCGCGCAGCGGCTCCAGGGTGAATTGCCGGACCTTGCCGTATGGGACCTCGTTGCCGAAGATGTCGGTGGTCTTCAAGGTGCCGCCCCGGGGCAGATTCAGCCGGAACGACCGGCCGGGCGAGAGGCGCAGCTCGCCGGAAAGCACGCTGCCGTCCGAGAGGTACACCGCCGCCGCGCGACCGGATTCGGCGGCGGCCGGCGCCGCCTGATGGGCCCACGCCCAAGCGACGGCGCCCAGGATTGCCGCCCGGATCATCCAGATACATGAATCACGTCTATACATATTGTCAATCCTCGCGCCGTTACACCAGGTTCATCCGCCGCCGCAGGATCCACTCGCCCACCAGGACCAACAGGAATACGGCGATATATACATAGCGATCCTGGACCAGAGGGACGTCGGTCGTGACGGCCTGCTCCCAGAGCCGGCCCTGGAGGTGATCCACCAATCGGTCAAACTCCGCCTCGGGGACGTAGGCCCCGCCGCAGCGGCCCGCCAGCTCGGTCAAGAAGGCGTGATCGACCTCCAGGTGCGCCCCTTCATTGTACCGCAGGGCACCCGAAAAGGTCTTGCTGTAGGACTCCAGCAGTTGGGTACCCACCAGGACCTGCAACTCGAAGCGATGCTCGGCCGGTTCGGCCAAGAGAAACTCCGCCCGGTAGGCATGCCGCTGGCCGCCGACGGGCTGGACGGGGACGCTGTGCTGCTGGTCGCCGCAGCGGACCGTGGCCCGCAGATGGATCTGGTCCGGCCCCTGCCGGCCGGCGAACCGGATCGCGGCTCGGGCCTGCTCGCCGGTGCGATAATAGGCCTGGTCCCACTGCACCGAAAGATAACGGCCGCCCTCGTCGGTGCCGGCCAGGCACCGGGCCGCCGCGCGCCAAAAGGCGCCGAAGGCCTCGCGCTCGGACGGGGACCGGCGGGTCCACTTCCACAGCGTATTGGTGGCGATCCCCAGGCTGCGGCCCTGGCCGTAATTCTGCAGGGCCACGACCGGGACGTTTTGGTCACCCACGGTGACCACCAGCAAGCCGGTGGCGGCCGGCCGCAATCCGCCCGGCAGATTGACGCTCTCCAGGAAGGGCGAGTCGGCCTGGCCCAACAGCCGCAGCGGTTCCCGCATGACGCCGTGCTCGGCGGCCGAAAGCGACAAGCTGACCGGGAACCGACCGCGCTGCAGTGCCGCCGTCGCGGCATCCAGGTGCCAGGGAAACAGTGGTTCCAGCAATGTTCCGGCATAGCCCCCGCCGGCGAAGGAGGACTGGCCCCCCAGAAAGATCACGCCGCCGCCACCGCGGACATACTCGAGAAGGGCCTGCATCTGGTCCGGCTGCCAATAGGAGATCTCGAAGGAGCCGATGATGATGACCTGGTACTTCCCGAGCAGGTCCGCCCGGGCCGGAAAGCCGCGATCCAGGATCTCGTCGCCCGCCTGCCGGCTGCCCTCGACGATCAGCCGCTCGGCGTCCAGCCGATACAGCGCCGTGACCCGCACGGCCGTGTCCCGGCCCAACTCCCGCCGGATGTGCCCAAACGGCCAGCCAAGCTCTTGGGCATAGAATAGGATATGGATGGTCTTTTTTTGCACCTCGACCGAAAACCGCCGCTCGTTGTTCAGCGCCGACAGCTCGCCGGGCAGGCCGGTCAGCCGGACCCGATACATCCGGACGCCGGGTTCGGCCGGGGCCGTTAGTTGAAACTCGCACCGGGCCCGGCCGGCGGACAGGTCCACTGTCCGCTCGTCGCGGGGTTGCCAGCCGGAGGCGGTCTGTTCCGCCAGCTCCAGCCGGCAGGAGCCGACCCGACGACTAAACTCCGCCGCCGCGCTGGCCGCCGTGTGGGCCGCCGCGTCGATGGTCACGGTGAATTCGGCCAGTTCCTCCACCGTCGAGGGCGCATCCAGGTCCGCAATTGCCAGGTCGTTCCAGGTCTCCGGCGGGCTGCCGACACCGACGATGTACACCGGCAGCGAGGGCACGCAGAAATTCCGCAGGTACTCGTCGCCGCCGTCCGTCAGCAGCACGGCGCCAAGGCAATCCGATCCCTGGGGCATCTCGGCCAGGCTCAGCAGACACCGGCCCAGGTCCGTGGGCCGCGGCGTGTCGTCCGGGCCGATTTCTTGCCGGGGGGGTGTCGGCTCGGAAGCACCGTACAGCCGGCGGTCGAATTCGTAATGCTCCAGATCGAGATAGGCGTCCAGGCCGTCTTCCAGCGTTTTTCGCAGGTGATCGCTGCGTCGGCGGCGCGACCCGTCGGGACGGTCCGCCACCTCCATCGACCCGGAGGTATCCTGCAGGATCAAGAGTCTGGCCTGATGGCTGGCGCGTCGCAGCCGGCCAGTCAGCGGATCGAAATAGGCCAGGACCAGCAGCAGCACGATCACCACCTTGGGAATCCAGAGCAGCGCCGCCTGGCGGGCGGTGTGACGACGCCGCAGTCGGCGAAACAGCACGACCAGCCAGACCGCCAGCACCCCCAACAGGCCGGCCGCCCAGAGGGCCGAGATATGCGTTTGCCACTGTAATGCCATCATGGCGCGTTGTCCTGGCCGGTGGCGGCTGGTTCCGGTTCCCAGCCGCGCGGCGATAATCGCGGCAGCGACGCGATGAGCCGGCGGCGCAGATGCGGCGCCCTCGCCGACGGCTGGTCCGGCCGGTCCGGCCGGTCTAGCCGCTGACGCCGCGGCAGGGGATTGGCCAGCCACCCTTCCAGCAGCAGCAGGCAGGTGGCCAGCACCAGCAGGGGAAAATACAAATTGCAGGTCGCCAACGGCGGCCGCTCGGGCTGCAGGGCGATCCGCTCGGCCGGATTATAGGGAATGATCCGGTGGGCCATATCGCCGAGTAGTGCCAGTTCGGCCTGCTCGACGTACCGCTCGATCCCCTCTTGATCCGAAGCCCGCACGGATATCAGATACGATCTGCCGGCGGCCGTCGCCTGATACACACCCGCCCGCACGAGGGTGGGCACCTGGCCGGGCGGGCCCTTCCAATCCAGCGAATCGCCCGCCAGAGATACCAGATTGATTTGTCCCGACTGATCGTCCGTCAACTCCGCCGGCAGACGCCAGCGCTGGCCCGCCACCAGATATGCGGTGTCCGGTTGTGCCGGACCCGAACCAAACAGTGCCATCTGCTGGGCCAGAACCACCAGCGAGCCGGTGTGCGGCAGTGTGTTCCAGTGCGATTCGAACGGCGTTCCGCAAACGTAGAGGTTCCCCCGCCCCAGCTGGCGCCAGGCCAGTACGACGTTCTGATAATCCACACCCAGCAACGGGGTATACTCCCGCGAGAGGGTAAGCGGAAAATAGCCGCTCAATCGGGCATATCCCCACTGCACGCGTCCGGATTCGTCCCGAAAGGTCCGCCAGAGATCGGCACGCTTGTCCAGCACGTTCAGGGCAACCGAACGGGGAAAAACCTTGCGGGGCCGACAGGAGGCGGCCAGCCAGTCCCAGCTCGCCTCGCCGGCCGTCAGGCGGCCGGGATCGGGCAGGATCAGCAGATTGTGGCCCTGCTCCACGTAGTGCCGCAGCGATTCGGACTGGGCGGCCTCGAATCCGGCCAGCGAATCCCAGTTCATAACGACCAGCACCGGCTCATTTTGCTGGATGGCCTCGGTCAGATCCTCCTGCCGGGCGTGGATCGGCCGCAGTCCGCTCAGCAGCCCCCTGCCGGTCGGCGACAAGGCCACCGGCAGAACGCCGTAGCGTTCGGGCCCGCCGGCGAACAGCACCGCTACCGTATCCCGGCACGCCAGGCCGATGCCCGCCTCGTTGTCCGCGACGAATCCGTCGCCCTCGATGCGGATCTTCACCCAGCGGTGGCCGGCGTCCCGCGGCTGGATGTCCAGGAGCTCCGTGCGGGTCTGCCCCTTTGCCAGGCGCAGCGAGCGGGTCTGGTTCTGGCCCCAGCAGTCCTGGACGTGCAGGTAGAACTCGCCGTCGTGGGCACTTGTATTTTGCAGGGCGATCTCCAGGCCACAGGGCTGGCCGGGCAGGATCCGCTGGCGGGCCGGGCGGGCGTCGGCGATGGCGATGTTGGCCTGCCGGCGCTTCGGGCCGTCAATGCGATGCAGGTACACCATACCGGAAAGGTCCGCCGGGCGGCTCGGCCGCGCCGATACAAGCCATTCCGTATTTTGCATATCGCTGAACACGTGGATGAGTCCCGCCGGCTCATCGCGCAGGCAGGCGAGGGCCCGGGTCAGGGCCGCGGCGGCATCGCCGCTGGCCTGGGTCGCGCTAATCGCATCCAGGCGGCGCAGCAGGCGGCCGTGATCGCGGGTGAGCTGTCCGTCCGACTCGACGGCCGGGTCCTCCACCAGTGTCACTAAAGCCGCCGGCAGGTCGCCCAGCAGGCGGCCGGCCCCCTCAATAGCCCGGCTCAATCGGGTATGCCCGGCATCGGCCGGTGCGCTCATGGAGCCGGAATTGTCCAGGACGATCACCACAGCGGTTGGGTCGGAGGCCGCGGCGCCCGCGGAGACGGTCCGGAAGCGCGGCCGGGCGAGCGCCGTCAGCACCAGGGCGATCAGCAGCACCCGCAGCAGCAGGATCAGCCACTGCCGCAAACGCCGGCGGGCGTGCAACTGCGGATCGAGACGCCGGAAAAACAACAGGGAAGAAAATACCCATACCTGCCGTTTCTGCCGGAGCAGCAGATAGAACACGATCGGCAGGGACGACAGCGGGAGACCATACAATATCATCGGCGCGGCAAAGGTCATGATACGATCCGCCGACTCCTCTCTGCCAGAACGTCGTAGACCTCGATACGGGTCGGCGCCAGCAGATA
>JAFGFX010000288.1 GCA_016930855.1 Sedimentisphaerales bacterium
ACAAATTGAATGCCGAGGGCGATCCGGTCGCCCCCTGGTTCGGCGGCATTTGGGGTTTTTTGATAGGCGTATCCTTCGTCGTCGTCATCGGGCGGATCTACCTGAGGTATCATGCCCGCGTCGGCATGACCGGCTATGCCACCGTCCTGGGGGCCATAACCGGTATCGCCGCCTCCTCGATCGTTCACGGGTACCTGATGATCACCTACCGGGAAACGAATTTCGCCTATCTGGCCGCTGGCAGTTGTTTCGGCATCATCGCCGGTGTCATCCTCGGCGGGGCCAGCAGTTTGATAATCGGCAGTTATCAGAGCAAGCCGGCCGTTCAAACATAACGACCCAGTCCCATATAAAAAGGGCCACCGGATGAAATCCTCTCAACAAGACAAAGCGGAACCTGAAGAGGGCGCCTCTGCCTGCCGCCAAGGCGGTCAATCTCTGAACGACAAAAAGACCGCCCCAAAACCCTATTGGCTGGCGACCGTTTCCGCCCTCTGTTTTCTGGCTTTTCCGGTGCTGGGTATAACTATAACAATAATCATGGCCTGTGGAATTAAGGTGAAGGATTCTGTTGGAGTATTTGTGGGTTTATTTGCATTTGTTTTATTAACGGCTTCACCGATTATAGCTATTTTGGCGTTGCTGAAGATCTATCGAAGCAACGGTGTGTTGGTTGGCGCACGTCAGGCAATTATTGTGATCGTCGGCTCTTGTATTATCTTGACCATGACAATTCCAGTGGTTTCGATGGATTCGTTCAATAGAGGCAGGCGGTCAGTGTGTACGGCGAATCTGAAGGAATTGGGCGAGGCGATGAAGGCGTATGCAAGTGATCATGATGGCATGATTCCAGCCTTGGAGGATTGGTGCGACGTGCTCGCCACCGAGACGGAGGTGTCTCTAGTGCACTTTGTCTGCAGGCCCTCCGAGGCCCAATACGGGGAATCGTCATACGCCCTGAATCGAAACATTGCGGGATGGAGGCTGTCCGACCTGCCGCCCGAGATGGTTTTGCTCTTTGAGGCCAAATATGATGATGGGGGGGCGGAAAGAGACTTCCCCCTGATTTCGCGGGATTGTGCCGCCCACGTCAAAGACGCCAGATTCCGGGAGCACCAATCCGATATCGTCTACCAGAACCGCTGGAACCAGTCCGGCGGCCCCGAGGCCCTCGCGGTGGACAACCACGAGCCGCGCGGCTGCAACATTTTATTCGTCGGTGGGCATGTTGAGTATGTTGCCTTGAGGCGTTTGCCCGAACTGCGCTGGAAGGTGGAAGGAGATGAAACGTTTCCCTCCCATCTCCTGCCGGCCGAAAAAGGGATAGCCAGCATACAATACATTGCCGTGGCACTGGTTGGCGTGTCGGTGTTGACCGCGACGGTTATCATTCTGCGAAAATACCAGGTGACGAAACACCCTGTCTTTTCCCTGGTTGTGGGGCTGAGTTCGGCGGGCGTCGGCTGCCTGTTCGGTTTTTTGGCAGAAACGATGTATCCGACAAGCGACGTTCACAACGTGGGCATCGTCGCGGGAGGGGCCTTGGGATTCCTGGTAGGGATATGTTATGCCGCCATCCTGAGGACATCTTGTTCGACAATACGGCCGGAGGGATGCAAGGGGTATGCCGCCTCTTTGGGCATGGCCGCGGGGATCCTCTGCTCGACGCTGGTGCACCTGGTCTTGACGATCATGCACGAAGAATACAATCCCAACGGCATGGTGGGGGGACTGCCTTTCGGGATTTTGGCCGGCGCCGTTCTGGGGGCGATAAGCGGCGTCGTCGTGCGGGATTCTTACCCTCCGGAGGCGGTTGAAGGCTGATGCGGCTTCGGGACTGGATAACTCTGGCGCCGGTATTTTTCCGCTGTATCGGCAAACTGCCCGCCAGCCACCTGTGGTATTTGGCCAGGCAATTTCGAAGCGAGCATCCGCACCGCCACCGCGGCCGGTTGTACGTTAATTCCTTCTTTCCACCGTATCCCTCCCGGCCGTTCGCCCGGTTTCTCGATGCCGTCATCAACCGCCGGCGCGTGCCGTATTCCACCTACGTTGCGGTCACGGATGCCTGCCCGTATCATTGCCCTCACTGCAGTTACGGCCGGCACCAAAAGGGGAGCCTCGGCACCGGGCAGGCCCTTGAGATCATCAGGCAGACAAAATCGCTGGGCACGATAACGATCGGTTTTACGGGGGGCGAACCCCTATTACGAGATGACATAGTCGAACTGGTGGAATCCGTCGGCGATGAGGTGGCTACCATTCTGTTCACCACGGGACATCGGTTGACCAGCGACCTTGCCGGTCGGCTGCGGCAGGCGGGCCTTGATTGCCTGATGATCGGGATCGAATCGGACGAGGCAGGCGAACATGACGCGGTCAGGGGGGTTGCCGGCTCGTTCGATGAAGCGATGGCGGCGATAAGCCTGTCACGGGAGGCCGGACTGTATACCGCGCTGTCGACCGTGGCCACGAAGGAGAAGATCAAAAACGGCCAGGTACTCCGACTGGCCCGACTGGCCCAGCGCCGCGGTGTCCAGGAGTTCAGGGTGCTGGAACCCGTCCCGACGGGCAACCTGTACGCAAACGCTGAGCAGGTGTTGTCGCCGGCCGAGTCGAGGGAGCTGGCGGAGTTTCATAAGGAATGGAATCGAAAAAATCGCGGCCCGGCGATTTCCGGATTCTCGTATCTGGAATCGGACGAGATGTTCGGCTGCGGGGCGGGGTTCCATCATCTGTTCATCGACGCCGTCGGAAACGTATGCCCCTGCGATCTGACCCCGTTGTCGTTTGGCAATGTCCTGGATGAGCCTCTCGAAGAGATTTGGCTCAAAATGGATGAATGGTTTGATCTGCCGCGTTGCGGCTGCCTGATGAAGGAGATCTGCACCCAGATAGCCGACCTGGCAAAGGGCCGCAAATTTCCCCTGGACCGCCAAGCGAGTATGAACGTATGCAACAGCCTGGAGCGACCGGGATGCCTGCCCCGGGTGTACCAGAACCTGTTCAAGGGCCGAAGACCAGCAGATCGGCCAGGGACCCGGCGGTGATTAGGAAGATCTCCGCGTAAATATAGCGTATCGCCGCCGCGGGCCGCCGGCGCGTCGAACCGAGTGCCAGAATGACCGCCCCGATCGAGGCCGCCAGGTAGACCTGCCGGCAGTATCCCAGGAAATACGGCAGCAGGGTGACGATACTGCCGGCGACGAGGACCACCCGTGCCGCCAGAAGAAATCGTCTGCCCTGGCGGCGGGCGTGGGCGCCGCCGGATATGGTTTGGTCGCCCTTGACGTCACGAATATCCTTGAGCATTTCATAGCCCAGGCAGGACAAGAACAGCCAGACCGGGTGAATAAAGAGAACCGGCAGGCGCGGGGTTTGCGCCGGCGTTGTCAGGGTCCACGCGAGCGGGTATAGTGACGTCACCAGCACGGCGACGAAGATGCCCTTCCATACGCCAATGCGTTTGGAGACCAGGTTATAGATCACCAAAAGGCCTGCAATGGCGGCGATTCCCAGAACAAACGGCAGGCCGCAGGGTGTCGCC
>JAFGFX010000289.1 GCA_016930855.1 Sedimentisphaerales bacterium
GATAGATGGTCCCGCCCGCCGCGATCACCATCAGCATGGTCGCCAGGCAGTAGGGAACCAGCATCCCGCTAAATAGATCGAAGCGGGACAACCCCCGATGCTCCCGCCCCCAGCCGCGGGCCAGCAGGGTATAGGGAAACAGGAACGTCATGTTGATCCCCACCGCGGCGCTGAAGGCGCCGGTGATGGTTTTTATGCCCATGGTATCGGTGGGAATGTGCAGGGGCATAAAGCCCTTGCCCACCTGGCCCCAGTGGATCATCCCCTTGGCGGTGGAATAGGCCACCACCACGCCGAAGGCCAGGACGATCATCCAGACCATCCCCTTCAAGGCCTTCTCGTAGATGCAGATGCCCTTGTGGCCGGCCTCGTAATTCCAGGTGATCTTGGTGGAGATGATCAAAAAAATCAATCCGATCGCCAGCAGCAGCAGGGTCTGCCCTCCGCCGGTGGGCGCCCAGGGGTGGCCGACCGCCGCCGAGACGGCCGCCTTGATCATGTCCTCCAGCATGCCGGCGGCCAGTCCGTACTGGGGAAAATGCCAGATCACCGTGGCCGCCAGGGCCGCCAGGGCCCAGGCCCAGGCCAGCGCCGGATGGACGAATTTTCCCATCGCGTCGAAGGGGCGGGCGCCGGTGGTGAGCGTCTGATAGGACATGGCGCTGAGCATGATGATGCCGAGCAGCATGGCCAGCGGCTGGATCCACAGCAGCCGGTACTGATAATACGCGCCCAGGAACAGCGAGGCGACGGCGCTGCCCGCCCCGAGGGTCATGGCACTTTGCAGCCAGCCGGGCCCGGTCATGCCGAAATACACCCTCCAGCGGGCGAGCATCCCTTTGCCTTCCACGGCCGCCAGGGCGGCCTTTTCCGCCGCCAGGGCTTTTAGATTCGAGGCGGCGAACATCGGCAGTCCGCGGGCTAGGTCCGTCTGCTCCGAGGCGGCGAACATCGGCAGTCCGCGGGCCAGGTCCGTCTGCTCGGCGGGGGGGATTTCCGGTTCGCTCATCGGGACTCCTTCGCGATTTAACGGTCGGGCGAATGGGATTTCGAACGCTTGGCCGTATGGTAGCGGCATCGCCCGGCGATGCAAGGGATTTCTAGCGATCAGGTCGCAAACGGCGGGGCGGGGACCTCAACAGTTGTTGGCTCGAAACTGCCTCGATCCGGTACCGTTGCCGTTCGTCAGTGGGCGACAGGCAGTTGATTGTTGTCGTCGAGAATCCGTTTGCTCAGCGGTTCCAGGCTAAAGCCGTCTTCCAGGCGATGGGGCGTCGAGCCGAAATTCACCGTGATCGTCACGCCGTTGGCGAAGCGGGTCCGCTGGACGGCGTGATCGGCGGTGAGCCAGCGATGGTCGAGCATCTCGTGGTAGCCGCAGCGGCGGGCGAGCGGGCCGGTGGCGCGGTAGCTCTGGACGAACCGGTCCCGGTAGCGGTCCCAGATCCGCCGGTCGAACATGAACATCGGCGGCGTCGCGTACAGGGCGTTAATCAGGTCCCGCCGGTCCCAGAGGCCGGGCAGCTTGTTGTTGTAATCGCCCCAGTACCAGCCGGCCACGACGCAGTCGTGATAGACCAGCTCCCAGAGCGGCAGGCGGTAGTAATGGCCCGTCTGGAAGGTGGCCACCCGCGGGGGGATCTCGTCCCACAGCCTAGCCATGTTCCGGCCGGCGTCCGGCACGCGGTAGGGCCCCAGGCTCAGCATGCCCTCGAAATAATCCACGTAGGGCACCGCCGCGTCGTGGCCGGTCTCCGAGCCGCAGACCAGGCCGAACTCGCCGCTGACCACCTGGAGCAATTTCATCTTCCAGTCCTTGCTCTGGCTGCGGGTCATCGGATGATCCGGACTGTAGCATTCCCGCCAGGGCGACGCGGTGGTGGTATCGATGAAGCGGCACTGGTAGGGGTGGGTCTTCAATTCCGCCGCCAGACGCCGGCGGGCGTAGTCCACCGCCCGCGCGTCGCACAGGACGTTGCAGGCGTACCATTCGTCCTGCTTGCCGCGGACCCGCCAGCCCGTGCCGTAGGATCCGTCCGCGAGGACCTGCAGGTCTTGCGGCCAGGCCTCGGTCGGCCAATCGCCGTGCACGCCGCGCAGGCGATCGAAGTTGGCCGGATTCATCACGTCCTGATAGATGTCGTAGCGGCTGGTCAGCACGCCCATCTCGTTGAGTTGGCGCAGCTCGTCCGGCGGGCGGCGGTTGCTCCAGAGGATGCGGTCGATGCCGAGCGACTGCATTTCGCGGCAGATGGCCGGGGCGTCGGACTGCCAGCACCAGACATTGACGGCGCCGATGAGCTTGTCCAGGGCGGGCCGCTGGCTGGCCTTCTCGGTGAGCGTCTTAAACAGGCCGATTTGTTGGGCGTAGGCGCGGTACCTCTTGGCCATCGCCACGTAGCCGCCGTCGTCGAAGAAGATATAACGCAGGTCCCGGGGATAGCCGAACTGGCCCTTTTGGCCCTGCCACTGCGGCGCCTGGCAGAGCCGCCCGGCGGCGCGGACCACCCGCACCGCCGCGTCGTCCGGCGTCTCGACCAGCACCATCATGCCGTCGTCGCCGTCTGTCACGCCGTACCAGGCCATGCACAACCCGTGGCCGCCATAGAGGATATAATGCATCTCCGTGAGGTCGGGATCATCGACCGGGTAGCTGATCCCCTCGTTGACCGGCATGATCAGCAGATCCGCCGGCTGCGTCTCAAACGGATAGGGATACGCCAGCGGCGCCGGCAGGTCCCCCTTACCTTCGATCCGCAGGGCCAGCTCCGGTTTGTCGGCATCCAGGCGGATGGCGGCCGTAAATTCTTGCGCCGTCTCCGGATACACCAGGCTGATACGGGTGGCGTCGTCCGTGTTCTTTACGGCCACGGGGATCAGGCCGCCGCCGAGGGGGCGTTGGCTCCAGGTCCGGCCGGTACGGGTATCGGTCACGCTCAAGGCCGCGTCGGCGGGATTGACCGTCGCCCGGAGGTGGGGATTTTTCCCGGCGACGGCCAGCGGCGCAGAATCCAGCGGTGCCGAGGACAAACGCCCGCGGCCGATCAGAGAGACGTCATCCAGCCAGACGCCCGCCGGGCGATAGCCCACCCAGCGGGGCGTGATCGCTTCCGCACCCGGCGGGATAAGAAAGTTGCAGCGCAGCAACTGCCATTGGTCTTGTTCGCCGGCATCGCGGGCGGCGTAGGTCCAGTCGATGACCTGGCCGTCGGCGGCGTAGAGGATGACGCTCAGCGAGACGGTCCCCTCGCCCGTCCGGCGGACCCAGCCGGTCAGCTCGTAGCGCTGGAGGGGCTCGACCGGTATCCGCTCGCGGTAATTGACGGCCCAGTCCTGCTGGCCGGTATGGTCCACCCGCAGGGACTGCCGGCCGCCGTGACGGACCTCGGTATCGAAGCGGGCGGACCCGGCGCCGGTGTCGCGGGTCCAGAGCTCGTTCCAACCCGACCAGCCGTCCTCGTAGCCGCCATTGGCCAGCAGAGTATCCGAGGCCGCCGCGGGGGACATTGCTGATCCCCAAACGGCGCCCAGGCACAGCGCCAGGGCCCCGCAAATCCTCCGGTTGCTTTTACCTCTCCGCATGGCAGTTTTCCTCCCAGGTACAACACAATCAATGAAATCGCGGACTACTTGCCTGTGTCCATTACCACAACTGTTTGATTGATCCGCGGCGCGGTGGCGGGGAAATACAACTCGCCGGCCGGGTCCATCCTAACCTCGATGTAGTATTCGAAGTCCACGCCACCGATGACGTCCGCCGGGACCGTGACCGCATGCACGCCGCGGGCCACGTGGACCAGCGGGACGGGGATAAACTCGCCGCGGCCGAGGGCCCGCCAGTATAAAAATGATGATTTCAGTCCGGAATCAGACAGGATGATCACCTTGAGCCGCAGGTCCTCGCCCGCCCGCAGGCTGGTTCGCACCGTCGGGACGATCAGCCGCGCCGGCCCCTCGTAGCTCTGGTGGCCCAGGGCGTCGTCCGGCAGAGGCTCGCTCAGCAGACCGGCCAGTTCCGCGCCGGGCTCATCCAGCAGGACGGGCAGGATATGCTGCTGCCAGTTGGCTATGGTGCCCATCCCGCCGCTGGTGGAGATGCTCGCCAGCAGGTGGCGGTGGACCTGGGCTACGTCCGCGACGAGCTGGCGGCGGATGGGCAGCACCGTCGAGCGGGCCTGCCGCGCCCGCTCGGCCGGGTCCTGCGACAAGCGGACCTGCTCCACGGCCGCGTTGTACCGCGCCCAGGTGCAATTGACCTTGCCGACCGCCTGCAAGTATCTAAACGTCTCCAGCCAGTAATCGAACCGCTGGAGGTTGCCCGCCCCCTGGATGCCAGGCCGCAGTCGGGCCAACTCCTCGACGAAGGCATACTCCTGACTGACCTGCCGCCAGGGGCGCTTATCCGGCTGGATGCCGCCGGGCCCGTTCACCCAGCCGGCCGGCCGCGGCAGGCGGGCTCGCTGCTGGCCGGCCGCCAGGTCCGCCGGC
>JAFGFX010000290.1 GCA_016930855.1 Sedimentisphaerales bacterium
ATCCGAGATGGATGCTACTTGTCTCGCCAAAACGAAGCGACCAGCGGGAGCGTCGAAACTGACGGCAGCCCGCGTCGAGCTGAAAAAGCGACCAGCGGGAGCGTCGTAAGTTACGGAAGCCCGCGGCGATTTGAAAATAAAAAAAACGGCCAGGGCCTCGTGGCAGGATGTTCTGATTCTGCCATGTCAGACGAATCAGGATCCTGCCAGAGGCCCGGGCCTACTTGAGGGAGCTTCGGGAGTCAAACGAAACTCCCCTAACCGTTCGGAAGCAGATCGAATCAGGGACTCTGCAATGGTGCTGCTTCCTCACGGTCGGGGCTGCGATCCGCCCGGTTCCGGACCGGAAGCCCCAGTGGTTCACTACTGGGCCTTGCGCGGCTGACCTGAATACCCCTGCCGGCGAGCCTGACGCGACCAGGTGTCTTGCCCGGCGTATACCAGCGCGGCTCCACACGGCAATGCGCATCAGGAGCCGGCTTAGCCAAGCAGCGCCAGGACGCTCTGTGGCATAGAGTTGGCCAATGATAACACCGAGGTATTGGCCTGCACCAAAATCTGGGCTCGGGTCAGCGCGGCGGTTTCCGCCGCGAAATCGGCATCGCGGATGGCCGATTCGGAAGCAGTAACGTTCTCCAGGGTGACACGGAGACTGCTGATGTTGGTATCGAGGGTATTGCGCTGGAAGGCGCCCAGCCGTCCGCGCAGGGTGGTGATGTCCTTGATCGCCTCGTCCACGATCCGCTGGGCGGTGTAGAGGTTGTCGCCGCTGAGACTGTTGGTCCCGCCGCTCTTGAGGGTGTTCAAAAAGCCCTCGGTCTGGTTGCCCAACTGGCTGGGCGCGACGCTCTGGATCCCGACGGATTCCAGACCGATGGCATCCACCTTGGGGCCGATGTTGAAATCGGTGCCGCCGCCGGTGATGTAGAAGGTCTCGGTGGCGGTCGAGAGGGCCGCCGCGTTGGATAGCTCGATCTCGGCGTCGAGCATGGAGGTGCGGATCGTCAGGATCTTGCCGTTGCCGATGGCGCTGGTGCCGTTGATGCTGGCACTGTAGTTGCGCCCGTAGTCCTTGGCCGTCGTCGTCGCCGCCGCGTAGGTCTGCATGACCCGGGTGCCGGATCCGGCCTGGGCGCCGGCCAGGACCTCGACGCTGACGTAGGCGTCGGTGCCGAAGTCGCGGCTGCGCAGCAGGGTGACCGCTCCCGAGGCGGCCGCCGAGACGCCGGTGATCTCCACGACGGCGTTGATGGCGGTGCGGATCTGGGCGGCGGTGGTGTTCTGGGCGAAGGTCAGCTCGGTGGTGCCCCGGTTGGAGCCGATCTGGATGGTCAGCGGCGTCGTGGAGACGGCGCCGCTGAGGTAGACCAGGCCCGTGTCGGCGGAATTGACCGTGGCGATATCGACCGTCATGTCCGCGCCGTCCAGCAGCTTGGCGGAGTTGATCTTGTAATCGGCCACGATGCCGCTGGCCACGCCGCTGACGGTGTAGGCCTTGTTGCCGTTGAGCAGCTTCATCCCCTCGAACTCGGTGGCGTTGGCAATCCGGTCGATGGTGTTGATGGCCGAGTCCACCTGGAGCTGATTGGCGTCGATTTCCTCATCGGACAGGGCGCCTCGATTGGCCGTTTCCACCAGCAGGGACTTGAGGTCCACCAGGAGCGCAGAGATTTCGTTCAAGGCGCCTTCTGCTGTCGCGATCACGTTGGACGCTCGGATGGAATTGTCGATGGCGGATTTAATCCCGGCAATTTCGGACCGGAGATTCTCCGACGCGATCAGACCCGCCGGATCGTCCTTGCCGGTGTTGATGCGCAGGCCTGAAGAAAGGCGCTGTAGTCTAGTTTCCAGATCGACGTTGTTTGCGACCAGCTTGTGGATCGCATTCATGGAAGCGATATTCGTATTGATCCTTGACATGGCAGATCCTCCGTGACAAGGCAAGCGAGACAACTCGCCGCACATCCAGCAGACCTGTACATATTCTAGGCGTCCCGGAACAGGCCTGCATATCCGATCGGCCCTGACGGGCCTTCGATCAGAGTGACTCACCAGATTGGATCGGCGCGAAATCCCATGACTTCGCCGTCCTGTGCCGAATTCCAATCCGAGACATCGGGTGCGAATCGAACCGTTCGGCTCGGAACGGCCGATTCCCTATTCTATTGAAAAGCGGTTTTGGTCAAACCGTGCTGGAGATGCGTGGTGGGGTTCCACCTCACGGTTGCATCGGACCGAATGACTCGGTCACGGCCGTCTTGTGACAACGGCCCAGGAAGACATGAGCAGCAACTCCGTTGCAAACTCCGTTTCACTGCCGAATCCCCGCGGCCGAGGCCGCCCGGATTCGGGGCTCATCCTTGAGTCTGTCAGAGACTCGCGCTGGCGGCAACGTCGAATAACCCGGAATTATTCAGCGTCATCTAAGCTCCGCCTGTCGCTTTGGGTTATTCGACACGCCGGGTGCGAAAACTTTAACCAGGGCGATAATATTTTTTCATTTCATTTTATGGGACCTGCCGGGGCCTTCCGGATTCGCCCCGGACGGCCGGGGGCCCGTCCGCAGCGTCTCGGATTCCCCCGGCGGGGCCCCGGGGATCGGCCGCCGCAGGGACCGGCGATGGCTGCGGGCCGCCGGACCTACAAAAAAAGACCGGCCTCTGCCGCCTCCGCCGGCGAGGGCGAAGGCGGCAGGATTGCCGGTCTTACCAGAATGGACTCGTCAAACTACCCAGATAATAATGCGTTCTAGCCGAGCAGGCTCAAGATGCTCTGCGGGGCATAGTTGGCCTGCGCCAGCACGCTGGTGGCGGCGTTGACCAGGATCTGCGAACGCGTCAGGTTGGCCGTCTCGCTGGCGAAATCGGTGTCGCGAATGGCCGATTCGGCCGAAGACAGGTTCTCCTTGGTCACGTTCAGGGAGTTGATGGTGGTTTCCAGGGTGTTCTTCTGGAAGGACCCCATCCGGCCCCGCAGGGAGGTGATGTCCTTGATGGCGCTGTCGACGATCTGCTGGGCCGTATAGAGATTGTCGCTGCTCAGGCTGTTGGTGGCGCCGCTCTTGAGGGTGTTCAGATACCCGTCGGTGGGGTTGCCCAGGGTGCTCACGGCGATGTTCTGAATGCCGATGGACTCCAGGCCCACCGCATCGACCCTCGGCCCGATGGCGAAATCGGCCCCGCCGCCGGTGATATAGAAGGTCTCGGTGGCGGTCGAGAGGGCGGCGGCGTTGGTCAGGTCCAGCTCCAGATCGAGCATCGAGGTCCGCAGGGTCAGCTTCTTGCCGTTGCCGACGGCGGACGTGCCGTTGATCCGGGCGCTGTAATCGCTGCCGTAGTCCTTGGCGGTGGTCGTCGCCGCTCCGTAGGTCTGCATGACCCGGGTGCCGGAGCCCGTCTGGGTGCCGTTCAGGACGTTGACGCTGACGTAGGCGTCGGTGCCGAAGTCGCGGCTGCGGAGCAGCGTCACGGCCCCGGAGGCGGCCGCCGAGACGCCGGTGACCTCGGCCACGGCGTTGATGGCGGTGCGGATCTGGGCCGCCGTGGTGTTGGCGGCGAAGGTCAGCTCGGTGGTGGCCCGGTTGGAGCCGATCTGGATGGTCAGCGGCGTCGTGGAGACGGCGGCGCTGAGATAGACTATGCCCGTATCGGCGGAGTTGACCGTGGAGATGTCCACCGTCATGTCCGCCCCGTCGATCAGCTTGGCGGCGTTGATCTTGTAGTCGGCGATGATGCCGGTGGCCACGCCGCTGACCGTGTAGGCCTGGTTGCCGTTGAGCAGCTTGATGCCCTCGAACTCCGAGGCGTTGGCGATCCGGTCGATGCTGTTGAGGATGGAATCGACCTGCAGCTGGTTGGCATCGACCTCCTCGGCGCTCATCCCGCCCTTGTTGGCCACCTCGCTGAGCAGGCTCTGGAGGTCCAGCAGCATGGCGCTGACCTCGTTGAGGGAGCCTTCCGCGGTGCTGATGATGTTGATGGCCCGTTCGGCGTTCTTGATGGCGGAGACGGTCCCGCCGATCTGCTTGCGCAGATTTTCGGACGCGATCAGGCCGGCGGGGTCATCCGCCCCGCGGTTGATGCGAAGACCGGTGCTGAGCCGTTCCAGCGATTTGTTGAGTTTGTCCGTGTTCTGATTCAAGACCCGTGCACTGATTAGTGCGCTGACGTTGGTGTTTATTCTGCTCATTCTACTTACCTCCTGAACGATTGTCGGTGGCAGCGACTTGATGATTCTATCTGGGGCTTGACGAGGACGCCTGGATTCGGCCCTTCTCGTTCGGGGGCGGATCAGTCCGTTCACGACTCAAATCGCTGACACCAGGGTGTTTATGCGGTATTGCTACCGGATACCAGGTTATCGCATTGCGCAAACAGCAGCGGCGGTTCTGCGGCCGCCGTCGCTAACCTTGTTTATGCCATACTCAACCCCTCCTTATTCACCACTCCAAGATTCATATCCCACGACTCCTCTTCGGCAGTTCCCCTGCACACAAATGTCGGATACAGTGAATGTCGGTATTGTTCCGGCAGGGCTGTCATCGACATCGACGGATACCTGACTTTAACAAGAAAACCGCCGCGGGCCTTATCGGACGGCCGGGCGAAGATTTGAGCGAAAAAGGGGGGCGAAGGGACTGCAAATAGACAAAAATACTCTTTTTTTTACCCGCCGGGTCCCATAAGCTCCCCCCATGCCGGCGGGACCGCGCCGGCGGCCGATCCGACCGAAAGGACGCCTTCCAAACCGCCGGCGCCGGCCGGTCCCGCGCCGCAAAAAAACAAGGCACAACGGGACGTGTTGTGCCTTGTCACAGAGGAACCATGGCTTCATGCGAGTTATGGGAACCTGGGACGAAGGTTTGGACCCCAAGGGTCCGGCCCGCACAAAACACGAGATAAGCAATTGTCAATCTTACGGTGCCTGGTCGGCCGTTCCGCGGCCGGGTCCGTTTTTTCCGGCGGTTACATCCCGCCGCACGGGCCGGCCGGCCGATGGCGCCGGACGCCGAAGCCGGCCGGCGTTTACTGCAACAGGGCCAGTACCGCCTGCGGCGTCTGATTGGCCAGGGCCAGCACCGAGGTGCCGGCGTTGACCAGGATCTGGCTGCGGGTCAGGGAGGCGGTCTCCACGGCGAAATCGGCGTCGCGGATGGCGGACTCGGAACTGGTGACGTTCTCCAGGGTGATCTGCAGGGAGGTCATGTTCGTGTCGAGGGTGTTGCGCTCGAAGGCGCCCAGCCGGCCGCGGAGGATGGAGATCTGCTCGATGGCCTTCTCCACGATCTCGCTGGCGGCGGCGGACTCCCCGGCCACCAGGGAATAGGCCCCGCCGGTGGCCACCTCGTTGAGGAAGCCCACCTCCGTGGAGCCCAGCCGGCTGGCGACGATGGAGTTGAGCCCGATGCTGGTCTGCTCCGAGGTGTTGATGTGGGGGCCCAGCTGGAACATGGCCCCCCCGCCGGTGATGGCGAAATTGGTGGTGTTGCCGGCGCCGAATCGGGTATCGAGCGTCATCCGCAGGTCCAGGGCGGTGGTGTTCAGGGTGATCTCCCGGCCGATGCCCACGGTGGTGGCGCCGTTGACGGTGGCCACCACGTTGCGGCCCACGTCCCGCTGGGTGGTGGTCCCCAGCACATCGGTGGTGGTGAAGGTGCCGTTGCTGCTGGGCAGCGCCCGGACGGAGACAAAGGCGTCCGCCCCCCAGTCGACGCTGTGGAAGATGACGCCGGAGGAGCGGTTGGCGGCGTTGATGAAGCTGGCCGAGACCCCGATGGTCTGGGTCACGGCGTTGATGGCGGAGACCATGCTGGAGGCCCGAAAGCCCGAGACGAAATTGAACACCTCGACGCCCCGGAGCGAGGCCACCTCCAGGGTGACCGAGTTGTTGACCTGGCTGGTGCGAAATTGCAGTTCGCCCCGCTGGGCGCTCAGGACGCCCGAGACCTTGACCGTCAGGTAGTCCAGGTTCCCCAGGCCGGCGCTGTAGATGTCGAGCGAGCCGACGGCCGAGGCGGCCACGCCGCTGGTCACGTAGGAAAGGTTTCCGTTCAGCAGGTGCAAGCCGGCGAAGGTGGTGGCGTTGGCGATGCGCGTGATGCTGTCGATGGCGGAATCGACCTGCAGCTGGTTGGCCTCGATCTCCCGCTGGCTCATGGCCCCGGCGTTGGCGGCCTCGACGGTCAGCTCCTTGATGGTCACCAGCAGGTTGGCCACCTCGGACAGGGCGCCCTCGGCGGTGGCGATCACGTTGGAGGCCCGCTGGGTGTTGCTGATCGCCTGGTCGATGCTGGCCATCTCCGCGCGCAGGGACTCCGAGGCGATCAGGCCGGCGGGGTCGTCCGCCCCGCGGTTGATGCGCAGTCCGCTGCTGAGGCGCTGCAGGGTCTGGTTCATGTCCCGGCTGGAGCGGGCCAGATTCACCTGGGCGGTAATTGACGGAATATTGGTGTTGATCCTAGTCATTGTCAATCCTCCATGACTAGCTACCGTGAACCACGGTCGGCTTCTTGCCTGGTGCTTGCCTACTTTGCGGCACGGGTCCTCTGAGGATCGGTGCCCTACCGAACGGTCCTGTCCCTGGTTTTACCTCGTACCCGTATGGTAAACATTTTCCCTCCCGGCCCCTGGCCGCCCGCCGCCGCGGTCCCGCCGGATCGGCGAACGGATTGAATCCCTAGGTCGGCTTGGCCCCGGACGCGCCCGGCGGCTGCCGGTTGCCGTTGCGATCGGGGCCGCCCGGCAGATCGGAAATGTCCTCCAGGCGGACGTTGGCCGCCTCGCGGTTCTCCGATTTGATGGCGTCGTACACCTCCTTGCGATGGACCGGCACCTCGGTCGGCGCCGTGATCCCCAGCCGGACCTTGTCGCCCCGAATATCGACGACGGTGATTTCGATCTTATCACCGATCATGATCGTCTGGTCTTTTTGTCTGCTTAGAACGAGCATCCCTAGCTCCTGCGCCCTTCTGGGCCGTTGTTCACCGGCATCCTGCCGATGATGCTCCGGGGGTCCGGCAGTACCGAACCCGCGGCAATCTCCTCATCCCCAGCCCCGGTCCGGCTCCGTCGCGGCGGACGGCGCGGACCGATCAATGATCACGCCGTTTTGGATACCTGGTTCCGTTGGATATCCAGGCTCATCAGGGGATGTCTCGTGCTGTACTTCTTTTCCGAGAGCACCAGTTGACAGCCCCGGCGGTTGCGGGCGTTGATCACCAGCGGACCTTGGAGATTGCCGGTCAGGATGCGATCTATCTTGTTGACGATGACCATGACCTGCGTGTCGGCCATGGAGCGCAGCTCGATCCGTTCGCCGTCTTCGGGCCGCAGGGGCACCTGATAGTCGGGAACGAACAGCAACGGGTCGCAGACGACGAAGGCGACGTCCGGTCGATCCACCGACTGCAGCCAGAAGAAGTTGCCCTCCGCGTTGGTCTGCAGCAGGACGAAGCGGCGGTCCTCCGGGAACCCGAGGATCCCGTGGCCAAACAGCAAGAGCCGCTCTTCGTCCACCTCGATTTGTCCGAAGCGGGTCGTATGGATCTTCATGATACTAAACCTCCTTGACTTTGGCCGGCCGGCGGGTGATCCCGCCGGTCCAACCGGCTGAAGTTCACGGGTGCGTCTCTTGTCCGGATCCTCCGGGAGCATCGCTGCAGATGCTCGCTGGTCCTGTCGCTCCCCGGGCCGCCGGCGGCGGCGCCGGGCCTAGCTCAAAAAGTCCAATAAGGACACGTTGGTCAACTGGTTGCCCGTCATCAGGTTCGCCTGCAACGCCGTGTAGAGATTCTGGTAGCGGGTGATCGCCTCGGTGAAATCGACGTCGCGGATCTGGGAGCGCAGGGTCTCCAGGGCCAGGACGTTGTCCTCCATCTGGGTGCGGCGGCTGTCCAGAGCCCCCACCTGGGAGCCGACCATGCCGCGGATGGTGTTGATCTGCTGGCGATCGGCGTCGACCAGGGCGGCGGCCCGGGAGATGGCGTCGTCGTCGTTGGCGTACATGGCGTCGCGGAGGGCCTGCAGGTGCGAAAACAGCCCGTCGGGCATGGCCGGGTTGATGTCCTCGCCGGTCAGGGTGTCGGCGGCGACCGATTGGGCCAGGCCCAGCTCCTCGGCCACGAAGTGGTCGTTGCTGCTGATGGTGCTGACGATCAGGTTGCCGGCGCCGCTGACGGTGTCGGTCAGCTCGATGCCGTTGCCCGTGGCGGTCAGGGCCGCGGTCACGTGCCCGCCGGTGGCGGCATTGATCAGATCGATGACGTCCTGGACGGTCACGGCGGTCCCCAGGGCCACGTCGTAGGTGGTCCCGTCCCGGGCCGTGATGCGGATGACGCCCTCGACGCCCTGGTCGTTCAGGGCCGCGACCCCCTGCCCGCCGTTGCAGTCGGCCAGACGGGTCGCCCCGGTCAGCGAACGGATCCCCAGGTCGGCGGCGGTGGTCCCGCCGTTCTCGCCGATGGACATCCGCGAGCCGCTCAGCAGGTTGAAGACGTTCAGGCCGTCGGCGGCGGCGTTGATCTCGGCCCGGATGCACAGGCCCGCGCCGTTCAGGACGTTCAGGACGTCCTCCATGGTCGCGCAGGCCGACAGGTCCAGCGGGCCGACCGGCGCCACCAGGCTGTTGGTGATCTGCAGACCGTTAAGTAAATCGATGCCCGCCCCGCCAGCCAGCGCCGTTACCGGCGTGGCCAGCGTAAGGCGAGCATCGACGTCCTGGCCGTTGAGTGTCAGACCCGCCCCGGTGGGCTCATAAATGCCCAAATCCCGGGCGGTGGTGCCGGTGCCGATCTCCCGGACGGTGATATTGCCGGCGGCGACCGTCAACTGCAAACTGCTGCCGTCGGCGCCGATGGAGGCGGTGATGCCCCCGGGCGCCTCGGCGTTGATCTTGTCGATGACATCGGCGACGGTGACGCACGAGCTCAGGTCCACGACCGTCGTATCGGTCCCGTCGCTGATCGAGATGCTGCCCCGTCGCACCCCCAGATTCTGGGCGCCGTTCAGGTCACCCAGCAGGGTGTTCAGCGTGATGTCGGGATCCAGGTCCGCGGTGCCGACCACCTGGCTGCTCAGGGTGCCGAAGGTCTCGTTGGCGTCCATGCTGAAGTTGACCTGGTTGTCGTCGGCGACGCGGGCCAGCATCTGGCTGAGGCTGCCGGTATAGAGCACCCCGCCGTTTCGGGCGACGAAGGGGCTGACCGTGGCGTTCTGCCCGGCGAACACATAGGCGCCGCGATAGGAGGTGTTGCCGATGCTGATCAACTGCTCGATGATCTGGTCGACCATCTGGGCGTTGGCGGCCCGGCCGGCGTCGTCGGTGCCCATCCCGACGCTTTCCAGGGCGAGCGTGTAGGCCTCCTGGACGAGCGAGACCGCCTGGTCCAGGGCGCTGTCCGTGGTGGACAGGCTCCCGTCGGCGAAATCCAGGTTGTTCAGGTACTGCCCGTAGCGCTCGATGGTGCTGTCCAGGTGCATGATGGTGGTGGCCTCGGCCGGGGAATCGCTCGGCCGGCCCAGGCGCAGACCGCTGGACAACTGGTTCTGCACCGTCAGCAGGTCGACCGTGTTGGACCGGATGCTGTTCATCAGCAGATCCGTCCGCATGAGCAGGGACACCCGCGCCGTGTTGGTTGGCCTTACCGCAGAAGACATATCCACATTCCTTGTCGGCGACCGCCCGCCGCCGGGCGGACGCTTCGTCGCTCTTGGGCCGTGTTTGGTTTTACTCGGTTTTGGGCAGAGCCCTTTGTTTGTTCCCAGCGCCGGGCCGGCCCGATCAGCGGGCCATGGCCATCAGTTCGCTGAGCATCTCGTTGATCACGCTGACGTAGCGGGCCGCCCCCTGAAAGACCCGCTGGAAGACGATCATGTTGAGGGCCTCCTCGTCGACCGAGACGCCGGCGATCCCCTGCCGTTCGGATTCCAGCGTCTGGAGCACGACGTCGGCCGCCTCATAGTTGTCCTGGCTCGCCTTGCTGTTCGAGGCGATGGTGCTGATCAGGCTGCTGAACTGGTCGGCGAGGCTCATGTCGCCCAGCGAGGCGACCCCCTGGGTCGACAGGGAGGCGATCGCGCCGGCGATGGCGCCGTTGCCGGCCAGGCCGTCGCCGCTGGCGGCCAACTGCCGGGCCGTCAGGCCGGACCGCACGGAGACCTCCGTGCTGTCGATGCCGTCGAAGAAGGTGTTGATCCCCAGGATCGCCAGGACATTGGTGGCGTCGGCCAGGTCACCCGGCGCGGAAAATCCGAAGGTGAAGCCCGCGTCGGAATCAATATGCAGGCGGCCGTAGCCGTCCACCGAGGCGGTGATGCCCGCCACGGCGTCCAGGGCCGCCGCCAGGTCGTTCAGGGTGGTGTCGCTGGAGTCGATGCCGATCTTGACCCGGATCTGGGTGGTCACGGTGTTGCCGGCGCTGTCGGTGACGTGGACGTTGAACACCCCGTTGGTGGCCGCCCAGGCCAGGCCCGTCGCGTCGGTATCCGCCAGGCTGGCCGTCGCGTCGTCGGCGCCGTAGGTGCCGGCCGCCGTGGTCAGGCCGTCGAGGCCCCGACCCAGGGCGTGCAGGTGGTTCACCTCCAGGATCAAGGCCTGGGTCCAGTTGTCCAGGTCGGTGATGATCGAGCCGATCTGGTCGTCCCGGGCGGTGATCATGCCGTGGATCTTGCCGCTGGACAGCTCCACCGTCAGCTCGTTGTCGGCGAAGATCACCTCGGCGGTCACATTGCCGTTGGCGTCCAGCTCCTCCCGGTAACCCAGCCCCTTGCTGTCGGCGTACTGGATCAGCGGCACGTTACCGATGTAGACGTTGACGGCGCCGCCGGCCATCTCCCGGGTGCTGATGTTGATCAGTTCGGACAACTGTTTGAGCAGCTCGTCGCGCTGGTCCCGCAGGGCGGCGGCCGAACCGGCCTGGCCGGCCTCGGCGGTGACCACCTGGCGGTTCAACGCGGCGATCTGGGTGGCCAGGGCGTCGGCCTGGGTCACCTGGTAGCGGACCTGGCTGTCCAGGTCCGCCTGGATGTTGTCGAGATTCGAGCGGAGTTCCCGGACGAAGCTGGTCAGGCCCGCCCCCTGCTGCAGGATCACGCCGCGGGAGGCGATGTCCTGCGGCTGGTTCTGCAGCGACGACCAGGACTCGAAAAAGGCGTTCAGCCGGCTGGACAGGTCGGAATCGGTCAGCTCGTTGAAGGCCGCCTCGACCCGGGTTAGAGCCTGCTGCTGGACGAGATTGGACTGGGAATCGGCCACGGCGGTGCGGATCCGGCAGTTCAGGGCCGCGTCGACCTGCCGGCGGATCTCCAGGATCGTCACGCCGGTGCCGGTGTACTTGCCCGGGGCGATCTGCGAATACTGGGTGGGCGCCAGCATGGCGCTCTGGCGGGTGTAGCCGGGCGTGGCGGCGTTGGCCATGTTGTTGCCGGTGACCGCCAGGGCGGCCTGGGAGACCGCGATCGCGCTGCGTCCAATCTGTAATGAGCCGTTCAGTAATGCCACGAATCGTCCTTACCTTTCCGTCACGCCAGGGCATCCACCAGGCGATGGGGCTCCAGGCCGGTCTTCTTGCCGGCCCGGCCGTACAGGCCGATGTCCCGGCCCGACTGGGCGATCGCCTGAAATACGATGTCAAAATGATTCATGATCTTGCGGGTGGCGATGGCGCCGATGCGGTTCAACCGCTGGACCTTCTCGGCGACCTCGGCCAGCATCGCCGAGAGCGTCAGCAGGTGGCTGCGCTGCGGCTCGCGGCAGGCCTCGGCCAGCTCCCGGCAGGTCGCCCGGGGCCGGGACTGCCGGGGCCAGAGATGGCGGACGGCCCCGCGGACCGCCTGGGCCCGCTGGCTGTCGTGACCCTGAAGGATCTCCACCAGCCGCCGCTCGTTGCGGGTCAGGGCCTCCAGCCGCGGCAGATCGTAATGCCGCATGGCGTCCAGTTTGTTGTCGAGCACTTGGGCCAGCTCCTGCTGGTAGCGCAGCTCCTGCTGCAGGGTCTCGATAAGCTGTTGGATGGTGTCCGTCATAGCCGGTTTTCCCCCTCGGTCGAGTCGCTGGGCGGCGCCGTCGAGCCGCCGGCGGTCAGGGACGACCAGCGGGATCGGGTTTGTTGCACGATCCGGTCGCCGGCCGACGACGCGGACGCCTCGGCCAAGCGCCGCGGCGCCGCCGCCGGCGGGTCCAGGCGTTTGAGCAGGGCCGGCAGCAGGACCCGATCCGTCCGCGCGCTGATCCGTTCGAGCAGGACCTGATCCAACTGCTGCTGGAACGCCGCGGCGCCGGGGGTCGTGCCCAGGACCGGGTCCGGATGGGCCGCCCGCGCCTCCCGCAGCAGGGTGCCCCAGAAGATCTGGTTGACCCAGAGGTTGGCCGCCTGCACGAGGGCGGGATCATGGGTGGCATTCATGCCGGCATCCATCCGCTAATACTCCCTCCGGATGTTGGCGCGGAGCGCCCCGGCCCGGTTGATCTCGTAGATCGTGTTGATCTTGTCCTGCACGGACACGTTCAGTTGATCCAGCGCGTCGATCAACTGCTGTAGTTTGACGGTCGTGGACTCGGTGGTGTCGAACTTGGACCAGCCGGTCTGGCTGATCACCGGCTGGCCCGGCAGCGGCTGGGGCTCCGGCTCGACGATGCGGATCGAGAGATCCTTCACCGTGACGATCACCGGCGAGATCTCCACGTTGCCGGTGATGACGATCACGCCGGTCCGTTCGTTGATGACCACCGTGGCCTCCGGGTCCGGCAGGTCCACCGGCAGATTCATGATCCGGGCGATGAACGGCGAGGGGTTCTGGGCCTGCTTGGCCGGGATGGTCACCAGGATGTTCTTGGGGCCGAGCGCCGCGGCGGTGGGCTCCTGGTTGGTCACCGCGCCGGTCAGGTAGTCGCTCTGGCTGCTGCCCGGGGCGGCCGCCTCCTCGTTGATGATGTCGGCGACGGCCTTGGCGACCTGCCAGTTGGCCTGGTCCTCGTTGAGCACCAGCGTCAGGACGGACCGGCCCGGGTAGGTCTCGTGGTCCACGAAGAGAAATTGGATGTCGCTTTCGACGACCGCCCCGCCCTTGACCACGCCGCTGGTGGGCGTCAGGGCGCTGGGGATGGAGACCGGGCCCTGGGCCCAGGCATACAGCCGGTCGTCGGCGTAATGGGCGCTGCGCAGCGGCGTCAGCACCAGCGTGCCGCCTTCCAGGCTCTTGGCCTGGCCGACGCTGTGGACGTACACGTCGAGGGTGTCGCCGTCGCGGACGCCGTTGCGGCCGAGCTCGGCGGTGACCCAGACGTAGGCGATGTTCTTGATGTCCTTGAGGTCCCCCAACTCGGCGGGATTGCCCATCTTTTCCAGCATCTCGCGGAAGGGCCGCATGGCGATCAATGACTCGCCGTTGTCGCCGGTTCCCGTCAGGCCGATGACGAAGCCGTGGCCGACCAGCTTGTTGGTCCGCTCGCCCAGCGGCCGGGCGATGTCCCGGATGCGGGTCAGGCCCCTCAGCGCCGCGGGGTTCAGCAGCACCGCCAGTAGGCCAGCCAGCAGGGCCAGGTGCGCCCGGCGCCGGCGGGGTCGGCGGGATTCAACGGGCGGTATCGATGGCGTCAGAGGGTTCATGCGGGTATCCGTCGGGTTCCTGGGTTCGTCTCGCTTGCGTTAAAAGATGGCCATCCAGTCGATCAGGCCGCTCAGCAGGCCGCGCTTGTTGGCGTCGCGGGCGACGCCCTCGTGATGTTTGCTGATGTCCAGCCGGGCCAGTTGGCTGGACATGATGGTGTTGTCCGCGCCGACGTCCTTGCTGCGGCAGACGCCGGTCAGGGTGATGTAGGTCTTTTCCTCGTTGGTCACCACGGTGTGGGTGGCCTCCAGGATCAGGTTGCCGTTCGGCATGACGTCGATCACCTCGGCCTGGATGCGGGCCGAGAGGGAATCCTGGCGCTTGATGTCGCCCTTGCCCTCGAATTCCCGATTGAACTCGAAGCCGATCTTCGGGTCGCCCTTGGGCTGCTTGTCCGGGCGCAGCTTGCCGCCGTTGAGCCGGATCCAGTCCTGCAGGGCGGTCTCGATGGTGTATTCTCGCTCCGCCTTGGTGTCCTCCGTGGTGGTGTGCTTGCTGACCTCGTGCACGATGATCGTCACCAGGTCATGCACGCGGATGTCCTTGGGGCTGGGCTTGTCGACGGTGATCCAGGAGGCCTTCTTGATGGAGGTGGTCACGGCGGCTCCCATCGGCCGGGCCGCATCCGGGGCCGCCTGGGCCGATGTCGCCGCGGTCGTCGGGCCGGTTGCCGATCCGGCGGCCAGGCTGGTCGCCGCTCCGGCCGGGGCATCGACCGGGGCATAGCCCCGCCGATTGTGGCTCTGATCCTGGCGCTCGTAGCGCAGGTAGATGCTGTTGGTGGGGGCGGCCCCCAGTCCCGCGGCGCCGAGTGCGACGGCGGCGATTGCCAACTGTCCGATCGTCGTGATTCGATGGTTCATTCGCTTGCTCATTGCCTCTCGCTATGGCTTGGGTCTGATGGGCCAATAGATAGGCTATTGGCCGCGGCGGTCGCGGCGGCCGAGCCGGCCGCGGCCGGAGCCGGCGAGGGCGCGGAATCGCCGGCTCCGACGGTCACCTGACCCGGACCGGTCACCCGGCCCTGCACCATGATTTTCTGTTTGCCGTAGGTCACCGATATGACCTCGTCCTGGACGCCGTCGGCCAGCGCCTTGCCGGTCACCTTGATCTCGACGGCGCCGACCCGGCTGATCAATTCCACGTTCTGCTGCCGCTTGACGAGGCGAATCCGGCGAATCATCGCCGCCGAGACCATCTCGTTGGCCGGAATGCCGCGGGCGGCCTCCCGGCCGACCACCTCGTCCAGGCGGCTCATGCCCCGATCCTGCATACTGGCGATCCGGCGGGATTGCAGCTCGACGTCGGCGAGGTTGATCACCTCGCCCGGCCGGATGGCGCGGCGGGCGACGACCGCGGTGCAGAGCATCTCCACCCGGCCGTATACCCTAAAGCTCTCCGGCGGCCCGGCGGGCGGTTCCGTGGGGCCGGCCGGTTCGGCCGGGGCGCGTTCGCTGACCTCGAAACTCACCTCGCCCAGCTCGACGGTCGAGCAGGGCCTGATCTCAAAACGCCGTTCGCCGGCCGGCTCGGCCAATCGGCCTTCCGGTCGGCAGCGCCATTGGATGTGCAGGATCTCCGGGTCCAGGCCGGCCAGCTGGGCCACGGTTTGGTTCAATCGATCGGCCAGCGTGGGTCCGGCCGGCTCCGGCGGCGCCGCCTCAACTGCCGGCGAAGCGGGATCGGCCGCAAGGTCTTGCGGCGTCCTGGCCAGCCGGCAGCGGCTGGCGCCGAAGATGCAGGCGGCGGCCGGATTGACATTGGCCCGGGCCAGGGCGCGGGTGATCTCGAAGAGGCCGACGGAGGCCGTTTGGATCTGGCCGGAAAACTCATAAATGACCAGGCCGTTGAGGCGATCGGTCAGCTCGCTCGAATCGGCGCGGACCTGCGCGACGTCCCGCAGACAGACCGCTCCGGCGGCGAGCTGGGCCCGCGGCTGCAGGCGGATCTCCAAGACGCCGGCCGCCGGCGGCGTCGCCGCCGCGGTCAGCAGCAGGATCCATCGAACTGTCCGTCGCCATTTATGCATGGATCAAACCGTTGTCCTTACCGGTTAGCGCCGCAGCCGCGAGATCACCTGCAGGTTCTCGTCCGCGGCCCGGATGGTCTGGGAGTTCATTTCAAAGGTCCGCTGGGTGCGGATCATGCCGATCAGTTCCTGGACGGGATCGACGTTGCTGGCCTCCAGGAAATTCTGGGCCAGCGTGCCGTAGCCGGGATCGCCGGGATTGCCGGGGGTGGCCGTGCCCGAGGCCTCGGACTCGACCATCAGGTTGCCGCCCACCAGCCGCAGGCCGTGCGGGTTCGGAAAGCGATACAGCTCCATCTGACCGATCTCCTGCTGCTCGCCGTCCACCATGGCATAGATCCGGCCGTCGCCGGTGATGGTGATGCTGGTCATGTCGGTGCCGTCCGGAAAGTTCACGGCCGGCTCGACCACCGGCCCGTCGATGGTGCCCAACACGAGATTGCCCTCGTTGTTGACCAGGAAATTGCCGGCCCGGGTGTAGGCCTCGCCGCCACCGATGCCGTCGAAGGTCTGGACCTTGAACAGGCCCTCGCCTTGAATCGCCAGGTCCAGGGGGCGGCCGGTCTCCTCCAGGGAGCCGTTGCGCAGGTCCAGCTGGGTGTTGGACACCCGCGTGCCCAGCCCCACGAACAGGCCGGTGCTGGTCCGCTGGCCCAGGCTGTTCAGGGCGCCCGGCTGGCGGCGCTCCTCGTAAAACAAATCCTCGAAATTGACCCGCGAGGACTTGAACCCGGTGGTGTTGGCGTTCGCCAGGTTGTTGGCGATGACGTCCAGCTTGGTGTCCATCGCCTTCATGCCGGTGGCTGCCGAGTGTAATGCCGTTACTGCCATGGCGTCTGGGGGACCTTTCTTTCTACTCGTTTAAAAAGCAAAACATACTAACTCAGACTGCCCAGCCGCGTCACCGCCAGCTGGAGGGTCTGATCCTGTATCTGCAAGGAACTCAAATTGGTTTGAAATCGGCGCTGGACCCGAATCATGTCCGTCAACTGCCGCAGCGGCTCCACGCCGGAGCCTTCCAGCATCGCCTGCATGACGGGGGTATCGACCGGCCGGCCGGGTAGGTCCGCCGGCGCGGCATAGAGATTGTCCCCCTGCTTTTCCAGTTTCGTCCGGTCGGCGAAATCCACCACCGCCAGGTGGGCAATCTGCTCGCCGTCCTGCTCGATCTGGCCGTTGGCGGCGACGGCAAAGCCGCGGCCCGGGTCCAGCCGGATCGGGTCTCCGGCGTCGTCGAGGACCGGCAGGTGATCGGCGGAGGTGACCAGTTGATTGGCTTGATTCAGCGCGAAGCGGCCGTCGCGGGTATAGAGCTTCTGATCGCCCTTTTGGACGGTGAAGAAACCGTCGTCGGCCAGGGCCAGATCGTAGGGTCTGCCGGTACCGGCCAGCGGCCCGCCGGCAAAATCGGTATAGGTCGGCAGGGCGAAGATCCCCCCGCCGATCCGCTCCAGCAGCGGATGCGTGGACCGGCCCGAAGCCGCCTGCTCGGCGGCGGTGCGCCGTTCCTGCATCAGGGCCAGATCGCGCTTGAACGCGATCGTGTCGGTGTTGGCCAGGTTATTCGCGATGACATCCTGTCGATACGCATTGGCCAGCGCACCTGCGGCGGATACGTACAAACCATAATCCATAGCAGCTCATCCCTAAGCCTATGTAGCCGAGTCCTCCGCCTCGACAGGGGACTGAATCTCATGAGCCTCGCCGCCGGCGTGACACCGGGCCGCCATCAACGCCGCCTCGGCAATCCGTTGCCCCAGGCTGCCGTCGAGGGCGGCCTGCAACAGCGATTCGATGGTGGCACAGGAAACGGCCGCGACATCCCTGTCGACGCCGTTTCCCCAACGGTTTCGGTTTTCTTGGTGGTTTGCTACCATTGTCGGGCTCATATCGTTGCGCCGGGCGGCCCTCCCTGGCCGACACGGCATTGCCTGCAGTATCAGTCCATCCTTGCGATCCATGGTAACAAAGCCCATGCCAATCGGAGATATCGGACGAATAAATTTCGAGAAAACGGGTCAAATTATTTATATCTGCTTTGTTTGCAAATACTTACAAAGATTGATCTTTAAACCCTCTCACCGGCGACCCCCCGGCGCGGCGAGGGGACCGGCCGGACCCGCCTGGCGCAAAATCTGCGCGATCCGGCCGCGGCGATCGGCAATTCCTGCCGGTCCGGCAAACGGGCAAAAAGGGCGATACGGCCGGGTTCGAGGGGAAATCCGCCGGCCGTGACCGGTCAAAATCGCCATACCGCAAGCCGGCGGCCGGCATCCGGCATCCGGCGGCGGGATTGGGACCGGTCCGGCCGAAGGATTCACCCATCCGGGCGCAACCGGCCCGGCCGCCAAGCGGTTTCGGTGGGCGGCCTATCGAAACGAGAAGCCGGCGGCGCCGGAAATATGGATATTGGGCATGGTGTATATACACGGACACCGGCAGGACGAAAAAAGGGCGGCCGCCTTCGGCGACCGCCCTTGCCGGGTTCGTTCGTTTGCCCTTGGATTTACATACCCGTCAACCTGCCGGCCCGTTTTCCCCAGTCGTCCTTATTGGCCCGGCGGCGCGGGCAGATCGGGAAGGGCCGTATCGGCCTTCTCGGTCGCCCCGCCGGCGGCGGCCTTGAGGCTTTGGATCTGGGCCTGGAGGGTCTCGATCAGCTTGGCCCGATCCTCGGCCAGTTTGGTGGCGATTTGGAGCTTTCCCTGCATATCAGCCATCTTGGTCATCATGGATTCCAGACTCTTTTTACCCTCTTCGGTGACCTGGCCGACCTTCGTCTCCAGCGAGGCGATGGTCTGCTTGGCGGTGGTCAGCTGGCCGGCCAGATCGTCCCGCATCTGGGTGACGTCCTGCAGCGACTTGGTGGCCTTTTGCAGCGAATCGACACTTTCCTGAAACTTCTTCTGCAGGGCGTCGCGGGCCGTCTTGAGCTCGGCCTGGATGCCCTCGGCCTTACTGAGTTTTTCCTTGAGTCCCTCGGCCGCCTGCTTGGCCTGGGACAATTCCTGGTTGAGTTGTTCCGTCGCGGCCTTGTCTTCACAGCCGGCCGCCAGCAAGAGTCCCCATCCCGCCAGCGCCAGTACCCACATTGCGTTTGCTCTCATGACAGCGTCCTTTCACCTGTGACACGGTTGGAAATGAACCCGAGCCCGAAGGATCGCCCAAACGGCCCCCGCGGGCATCCCGAAAATCCATCGACGGATTATAGCACGCCCGCCGGGAAATTTCCACGCCCCCGCGGCGGAAAGGGACCGGATACGCCGCCGGCCGGCCGGCGGCCAAGGGGTACCCAAGAAGTCAGAAACCGTTGGGCAGACGTCCGGCAGGCAGGCAACCAGATCAAAGACGGCTGGATGGACAACCGGCGCCTCGGCAGCGGACGGCGGGCACCCCGGCGGCAGGCAAAAGGGGACAGACGGCCGCAAGGGGGCCACCCCGGCGGCGGACGGCTCATTCGTCCTGGCTGATGGAAAAATCCCCCTGCAGCAACTGGGCGAAATCGAACACCTTGTCGAAGTCGTCGATGCTGTCGGTGGGCTGCTTCTGCATCCAGCCGTGATCGACCAGCAGGAACACGATCTCGCCGAAATCGCGGGTGCCGCGGATATTCCAGTTGTGCAGCACCGAAAAGGCCATCAATCCCCAGCGATTGCGGGCCAGCTCGAGCAGGGCCTCGCACAACTGCCGGCCGCTGACGTGCCGCGGGCCTTCCGAGGTCGACCGGCCCGGATAGAACCTCTCCACGGCGAAATTCAGCCCCTCCCGCACGAACTGCACCGCCTCCAGCGGGTAGCGGCCGTCCCGCCCGAATATCTCCTCGATCGATTTCGTGGGTTTTTTCAACATCCTAGTGCACCCGCTGGCCCGCTTGGCTCCCAGCGTCCGCCGTCAGGCAGAACACCTCGCTGCCGCCCGGCCCGGCCGCCAGGATCATCCCCTCCGAGACGCCGAACTTCATCTTCCGCGGCGCCAGGTTCGCCGCCACCACCAGCAGCCGGCCGACCAGCCGCTCCGGCGGATCGTACGCCTGGCGGATGCCGGCCAGGACGGTGCGCTTCGGGCCGCCCAGGTCCAGCTCCAGCCGCAGCAGCTTGTCGGCGCCGTCCACGGTCTCGGCCCGGACCACCCGAGCCAGGCGCAGGTCCACCTTCATGAACTCGTCGAAGCTGATCTCCGGCGCGAGCGGCTCGGCCTCCAGGGGGCTCGGTTGGGATGTCTCCTTTCGATCCTGCGGTTGCTCCATCTTGCTTTCCTCGATCATGGCGTTGACCTTCTCGGGATCCACCCGTTCCAAGAGGCGTTCGAATCCGCCGATCCGGCCGTGTTCCCACACCGACCCGGCGTGGCTCCATTGCAGGGGCTCGAGGCCCAGCATCGTCTCGATCTTCGCGGCGAAGCCGGGCAGGACCGGCTTCAAATACACCGTCAAAATGCGCACCGCGTTCAGCGTGGCGGTCAGGGTCTCGCGGGCATGCTCGCGGTCTTGCCGGATCGCCAGCCAGGGCTTGCGCTGGTCGACGTAGCGGTTGACCTCGTCGGCCAGGTGGCAGATCCTCCGCACGGCGGCGGCGTAGTTGCACGATTCGTAATCGGCGGCGATCGTCTCGGCCGCCTCCTGCAGGGGCGCCAGCATCCGCCGTGCTTCCTCAGACAGCGCCCCGCAGCGGCCCTCGAGGTTCTTGTTCAGCATCGGCACCGACCGCGAGGCCAGGTTCGCCAGCTTACCCACCAGGTCGCTGTCGATCCGCGAGACGAAATCGTCCAGGTTCAGATCAATGTCCTCCGTGCCCGGTCCCAGCTTGCAGGCGTAATAGTAGCGCAGATACTGGGGGTCCAGGTGCCGCAGATAGGTCGCGGCGCTGACGAAGGTGCCGCGGCTCTTGCTCATCTTCTCGCCGTTGACCGTCAGGAAGCCGTGGATCACCAGCCGCCGCGGCGCGTTGAAGCCCGAGCCCATCAGCATCGCCGGCCAGAACAGGGCGTGGAAATAGGTGATGTCCTTGCCGAGGAAATGCACGATCTCGGTGGCCGGATCGCACCAGTAGGCCTCGAAATCCCGCCCGGTCCGCCGGCAGTAATCCATGGTGCTGGCCATGTAGCCGATGGGGGCGTCCAGCCAGACGTAGAAATACTTATCCGTCTCGCCGGGGATGAGAAACCCGAAATAGGGGGCGTCCCGGGAGATGTCCCAATCCCGCAGGCCCTGCGCGAACCACTCTTGCAGCTTGTTCTGGACCTGCTCGTGGACGTGCCCGCCGGCGATCCATTCCTGAAGCGGCTCGGTGAAATCGGCCAGGCGGAAGAAGTAATGCAGGGACCGGCGCCGCTCGGGCGGCGTGCCGCAGACGCTGCAGCGGGCGTCGGCAAGCTCCACCGGCGTGTAGGTCGCATGACAGACCTCGCAGGAATCGCCGTACTGGTCCGGCGCGCCGCACTTGGGGCAGGCGCCCCGGATGAACCGGTCCGGCAGAAACATCGCGTCCCGGGCGCAGTAGGCCTGTTCCACCTCCCGCTCGGCAATGTGGCCGGCCTCCCGCAGGCGGGAAAAAATCGTCTCGCTGAGCCGGCGGTTCTCCGGCGAGTGGGTGCTGTAATAATTGTCGAACGCCACGTCGAAGTCGGCGAAGTCCCGCGTGTGCTCGGCGTGCATCCGCGCTATGAGCCGCTCGGGATCGATCCCCTCCTGGCGGGCCCGAATCATGATGGGCGTGCCGTGCGTGTCGTCCGCACAGCAGTAGATGCAGTCGTTGGCCCGCATCTTCTGGAACCGCACCCAGATGTCCGTCTGGATGTACTCGACCAGGTGTCCGATGTGGATCGGGCCGTTCGCGTAGGGCAGGGCGGCGGTGACCAGTATGGTTCGTGTCATGGGCAACCTCGATAACTACGCCCGCCGGGCAATCGTCGATATCGCCGCGGCGGTTGAGCGGCCCGGCGGCCGAGCGGCCAAACGTCAACCGCTCTGGTGATAACGCCAGCATGGGCGGCGGCGGCAAATCGGTCCTCTCCAGCCGGCTCAACCGGCCTGGATCTCGAACGACCAGGCCAATGGGATCCCCCCCGCCGGCGCCGTCGGCGCTTACGATTCCGAAGCCGGCATCGAGGAGGATTCCTCCGAGGGCTTTTTCTTCTTGCGCCGGCGCCGGCGCCGCTTCTTGGCCACGGCCGCGTCGGCCGGTGGGGCTTCCTCGTCCGACCCGACACCCTCCGGCGCGGCCGGGGCGCTCTTGACCGGCGCCGCCGGGGCGGCCGGGGCCGGTCGATCCGCCGGAGGCGGGGCCAGGTCCCGCTTCTGGATCTCCTCGACCGCCAGGGCGATGATCCGGCCGCTCTGCAGGCGCAGCTTGACCAACTGGGTGAGCACCTGGGTCTCCAGGACCTGGCCCGGGCCCTGCTCGGTCAGGACCCAGCTGTTGATCCGCGGCAGCTTCTTGCACAATTGATTGTAGACCACGTCCTCATAGCGCAGGCAGCACTTCAACCGGCCGCAGCGGCCGGAGATCTTGGACGGGTCCAGCGTGGCCTTCTGCAGCTTGGCCATCCGCATGCTGACCGGCTGGAGGACCTTCAGGAAATTCTTGCAGCAGCACTGGCGGCCGCAGGTCTCGTAGTCGGCCACCAGGCGGGCCTCGTCCCGGGCGCCGATCTGGCGCATCTCGATCCGCGTCTGGTAGCGCTGGGCGAGATCCTTGACCAGCTGGCGGAAATCCACCCGGCCGTCCGCCATGAAGTAGTAGATGATGCGGTCGCCGCCGAACAGGTGCTCGACGTCCACCAGGTGCATCGGCAGCTGCTGCCGCTCGATCAGCTCCTGGCAATACCGCATCTCCTCCCGGGCGGACTTGTTCATGTGCCGCTGCTCGTTGAGGTCCTGATCGGTGGCGAAGCGGACGAAGCGGCCGTCGTAGGAAAACGGGTAGTTGTTCCCGCTGGCGCGACAATAGGTCTCGACCGCCGCGCCGGAGAGCATGCAGCTGCCCCGGGGATGATAAAACGGCACCAGGATCTGGGCGATCTCCAGGCCCCGTTCGGTATGCGCGACGATAAACTCCGCCGTCGGCGAGATCTCCCGCTCGGAATGACGGAACAATCCCAGGAACCCCATCTTGCCGTAGCGGACCAGCATGAGCCGTTCGCCGCGCTGCCGGG
>JAFGFX010000291.1 GCA_016930855.1 Sedimentisphaerales bacterium
CTGGCGGCCGACGGGGCGCGGTTCTGCGCGGAACGCGGGATCAAGCTGGTGGGGATCGATTATCTCAGCATCGACAAGTCCGGCCTGGCGGCAAAGCCCGCCCATCATATCCTGCTGGAAAACGGCATCGTGATCTTGGAGGGGCTTCTGCTGGCCGAGGTGCCGCCGGGCGGGTATTTCCTGGCTTGCGGGGCGCTGAAGATGGCCGATTCCGACGGCGCCCCGGCCCGGGCGGTCCTGATCGAGGGCCTTGAACCAAGCGAATCTTGGGCCTGATCCCCGTCAACTCCGGTTCGTCAGGAGAACGGACAGGTCCCCGTCGGGCAGCTCCCGGCGGATTTAGCCGCGGTGCCGTCGGCCTGGCCGCAGGCAAAGACGGACATCTGCCGCTTCATCGGCTCCGTCCGGCAGTGGGGGCAAAGGATCCGTTCCGGCTTGCCGGCGTGGGTCAATCGCTCCAGTTTGTGGTTGCATTTCGGGCAGCGGTATTCGTATATCGGCATGTTACCATCTCCTTTTGCTGCGAAAGGCGGTGCTGCTCCTTGGGGCACGTTTGTATTTCAGGAGCCCGTGGGTAGTTGCGCGGTATCCTTGAGGGCCTCTTCCAGGGCCTGTTCATATTGGCGGCGGTCCTGCAGGCCGATCAGCCGGTTCACTACCTGGCCATTTTTAAACACCAGCACGGCCGGGATCCCCTGGATGCGGTATTGACCGGCCAGGTCCGGGTGTTTATCCACGTCGATCTTGGCGATCAAGGCCCGGTCCCCGTAGGACGCCGCCAGGGAGGCGATCGTCGGGGCCAAGGCCCGGCAGGGCCCGCACCAGTCGGCGTAAAAGTCCACCAGCGCGACCTTGCCGCCGTTGAGCACTTCATTTTGAAATTCCGTCTCGTTGATTTGCCGTGTCATGTGATGATTCTCCGTTGTAGAGGTGTTGTCCGCTCCGCGATTGCCCATGCTACCGAAGAGGGACCAGGACAGCAGCAATCCCAGCAGGCCGCCGTAGAGGGCGCCTCGGTAGGGATTGGCCGTCAAGGGACAGGTCCCCGAGGTGCATTTGCCGTAATAGCCCAGCAGGCCGCCCAATACGGCGCCGGCCAGGATTCCTAAGGCGATCTTTATAATCATTGTCCGTCTCCTTGAACAAGGTCGTTCATGTTTTACTGTTAACATATTATTATATTATAATATTGTAAAGTCAACTGGAAAGAATAATTTTATAAATGCTTTATTGAAAAGCATTTATTGGCTATAGGCAGTTTTCCCCCGGTTGATTTATCCGCTTGGAACAAGCGGAAATGGGATCAGGCGGATGGGAATTGCAGGCCCAAGAACTCGCTGGCACTCTGGATCGTGTGGCTCCAATCGCGGCCCTTGGCGACCAGGATGGCCGAGCAGGGGCGGTCCCGATCCAGGCCCAGACGCTGGAACGTCCAGGAGCGGGTGTCGAATTGCGGATTCTGGTGCCAGCTCAGGCCCGGCTCGTCGGGCCAGAACGATACGGTAAAGGTATCCGGAGGGAAGACGGCCGCCGCCTTGATGAACGCCTCCTTGCAGGCCCAGCATTCGAAAAAGGCCCGGGGCCGATCCTCCGGGGCGAGCTGGTTGATCCGATCCGACTCGGCGGCCGTAAAGAAGCGGCGGGCGATCCCGGCGCAGTCGAGTGTCGCCTGCCAATACTGGATGTCGATGCCCACCTCCCGGTCGCCGGCGAGGGCGTACACGGCGGTGTCCTGCGACGAGGACAGGGAAAGGCAGATGGCGTGGTCCGGATGGCGGTCCGGATCCAGCCGGATCTTGCCCCAGAGATCGTGGCAAAGGCATACGGCTTGCGGCTGGGTGTCCAGATGCCGCGCCAGGATCAGGCGCAGCACGGCGTGGCGCGCGATGAAGCGGTCGCGGCTTTTGGCGTGCCGGAATCGGTCGGCGGCCTGCCGTTCCGGCGGTGAGAGCAGCGCCTGGTATTCGGCCGGACGGTTGGCCGGTCCGGATAGATCGATACTATACACCTGGATCTGTCCCGGGCACAGCTCTGCGGTCCGGCGGCGGGCGGATGGGGCCTGCCGGGGGGCGCCCCCTGTCCGGCCGGAATCCGGCGCCTCGGACAGCGATTGGAAGTGTTTGCGCAACACGTTCTGCAGGGTTTCGCCCAGCTCCTGCACATGGGGTGGCACAAAGAAGTCCGTATGGGCGCAGTCAAAGACGTGCACCGAGATCGGTCCGGTCACGAAGTGCCCCCAGCCGTAGTGCGGATCGTCGTAGCAGCGGTACAGCGGGCTCCAGGTGACCTGCTCGCGGAACAGGGACATCGGCCCGTGATACGCACCCTCCGGCTGGTAGGCATACCAGGCCTGGTAGGCCGCCTGCTTGACGTTTTCCTGAAAGGGCAGCAGCACCTGGCCGCCGCGCTTCTTTTTCGAGGCCAGCTGCGCCAGGAGCCGGAAAAGCTCCCTGGCGGTATAGTAGACCTTGAAGCGGAGATAGCGGATCTTGTATTTGAATTCCAGTCTCAGAAAATCCCCCAGCCGGTATCGGATCCGCGTCCAGCGGCTCGTGGACGTCCGCGGGAAGCCCGGCGCCGTGGCCCCCAGCAGCCCCAGGAATCCCACGGGCTCCCCGGCCGCCTGCAATTGCAGGGCCATCTCGAAGGCGATCCGGCCGCCCAGCGAGTAGCCGCAGAGGAAATAGGGGCCGTGCGGCTGCACGGTACGGATCAGATCGATGAAATAGGCCGCCATGTCCTCCACGCGGTCGTGCGGCGGTTTCTTGCCGTCCATGCCGGGCAGGTTGAGGCCGTATTGCGGATGGTCCAACTGCATCGCCTCGGCCAGGTGATAGAACGACAGCGAATAACCCCCCAGGCCGGGCAGGTAGAAGATCGGAATCCCCTGCGCGGCCGGTTTGATCAGATAGAGATCCTGGGTGACTAGCTGCTGTATCTTCGTGTCGATGATCTCGGCCAAGGCGGCGATGGTGGGTGCCTGGAAGATCACGCTCAGCGGCAGGATGTAGTCGAACTGCTCGTAAATGCGGTGAAAGAGCCGGGCGGCCAGCAGGGAGTGTCCGCCCAGGGCGAAGAAGTTGTCGTGGACGCCGACGGACTCGGCGCCCAGCAGATCCGCCCAGATCCGGGC
>JAFGFX010000292.1 GCA_016930855.1 Sedimentisphaerales bacterium
CTCGAGCAGGCGGACGTAGGATACCCGGCGGATTCCGATCCGCTGCTTAACGGCGGCCGGCACCATGGCCGCCAGAACCACCCCCAGTGGGCAGACGTAGTATTGGGCGATCCAGCGGGCCAGTTTCAACCGGACGGCGTCGAGCAGGGGCTCCGGATCGATGATTTCTGTAACGCTTTTGACATTAGGTACTTGGGAGGTTTCGGGACATTCCACGCAGAAGGCCGCCACCGGGCGGTTGGCCCGGCCGAAGCCGACGAGAATCCTCTGGCCGACGGTAAGCCTGCCGGCCATCTCCTCCGGCAGCAGGTAGTCGAACATCTGGTCCGCGCCGGTCGGCAATGCCACCCGCACGAAGCGTCCCGAACGTGGCCCAGACGCAGCCGAGGCGGCCTCCAGGCCGTCATCCTGGCCGAATAAACCGGGCTGTGGTGGTGGTTTTGGGGTCATCTCTCGGCGGGCATCTTAGAACAAGCCGCCAGGCAAGCCAAGGATATTCGTCCTTTCGGGGCGATCGCCCGGGCGGGACCAACGGGCAAAAAATACCGTTTACCGGGAGATTACCATTGCAAAAAGCGGCCGGATTCGCTTAAATGACCGGGTTGACGACCCCGGAACAATAGTGACGGTGATGGATCTAAGGTGTTGTGGCCCTGTATATTACGCCTGGTCGGCGAGAAAGGATGCTCTCATGGCAGGCAGAAAATACAAACCAGCGTTGTTTGAGTTGGTCAACAAGGGTCGCGTCAAGCCGGATAAAAAGGGCGCCTTGATCGCACCGAGGTGGATCTATAAGCAGAATGAGGGCCCGGAGCAGGTGCTCCAGACGGGCGCGCGGGTCGTTTCGCCGCCGGCGCCGCTAGCGCAGCGGCAGGAACAATCGGCACCGCAGACGGCGGCGCCGCAGACGATATCCCCGAAGGCGCCTGCCGCCACGACAATCGGTGCGGATACGACCGCGGCGGCCAGAGCGGCGGCGCCGGCAGCCAAGGCGACCACCGCGGCCGCGCCGGCAGTGAGATACTGGGGGCTGGATTGGGGCCAGGGCCGGGTGCAGCTTTGGGCGCGCTGGTGGGTGGCGGCCTTGATCGTCGGCGGATTGCTGTTGGGGCTGCTGGCGGCGTATCGCCTGGGCGAGTATGTCGGCCATCGCAGCCGCAATGCCCAGGCGGAGCCGGACCAAACCAGCTCCGGCCCGCCGGCGGCCGATACCCGAAACCTCCAACCCAGCGAGGCCCTGCAACGGATTGTCGACGGCCCGGTTCGTCGGGATATCTTGAATCCGCCGGCCAATACCGCGGCGGCCGCGCCGAATCCCGCGGGTGCGGCGCTGGCCGGAAGCGGGCGCACACCGCCGCCGTCGACGGATCGAACGGCGCTGGCGGCACGGCCTGCCGGCGCCCTGTGCTTGATCCTGTGCGGTTCGGATCAGCGGCGGGATTTGATTGACGTGCAGGAGTATTTCAGCACCCAGGGCGTGTTGACCCGGATAGGGAGATTTCAGAATCGCTATGTCCTGTATACGGACCGGGGCGTCGACAGCCGCAGCGGCGCCGAGGCCCTCGAGTTCCACCAGCAGATCGCCCAGCTGGGCGGCGGGTACAACCGGCAGAAACCGGCGGCGGCGGCCAGTTTCCCCGCCTCGACGTTCAAGACCGCCTATTGGGTCAAGCGCGACGATATCTTGAAGAACGATTGAGTCAGGGCGTCTGAGAGGACCGCCGGGACCGGCCCCGCCTCAAGGCGTTCACGCCGGATGCGGGAAATGTTGGACAAGTGGATAAAGGCGCCTGACACAATGAAGGCAAAAGGCCTCACGCGGGCGGCTGAATGCCTCGGTCGCTCATTATGTTGGAGGTGTGCTCTGTCGAAAAGCCTGTGGGACGGTTGTCCACCGGGCTAAAATCGCTGCGGACGCCAGCCAGATGTGGGATGTTGCTTCGTTACTCGCTGAGTCGGCCGACGTTTTCGACAGGGCATGAGAAGTTAAAAGTGTTTAAGGAGAATCGTGAATGTCATTGGATCGTTCATTGAAATCGAGCGATGCCCTGAGCCGGCATCGCAACGTGTTAACCCGGATGGAGCGCCTGGAGATCCTGGTCGATGAAGGTCGCTGGAGCGAGCAGAACAACAGCGTCTTCGGGCTGCCCAAGGTGGCGCACCGCAAGCTCGCCGCCGGCAAGAAGACCAAGAAGAAGGACGCTGAAGAGGAAAAAGCGGCCGAGGCCAAACCGGCCGCCGGCACTGGATCGACAGGCTGATCCGCGGTAGGGGGATCATCACAAGGCCGGATCGATGTGAATGCAAAAGACCGGCCGACGCGGATCGGTTCACCTTGGGGATAACCCTTTGCCGCTGTCGTCAGCAGACGCTCAGCGGCAAATTGCTATGGTGCCAAACCGCGCCGGTCGTGGCGGTCTGATCCGAGCGGCGTTTTGAAAAACATCGGCGGCCGCGGAAACGGAGAAGCAAAAGCAAGTGAGCACATCCTACCTAGCCCAGCGGATGGCCTCCATCGAGGCGTCGGGGATCCGGCGGATCTGGGCCCTGGCCGCCAGCCGGCCGAATCCGGTGAACTTCAGTATCGGCCAGCCGGATTTCGACGCGCCCGAAGCGGTCAAGGCCGCCGCCATCGAGGCGATCCGCCGGGGCCAAAACGGTTATACCCTCACGGCGGGACTGCCCCAACTGCAGGAGGCGATCGCCGAGCAGGTCGAACGGGAATTCGGCTGGACGCGGCCGGCGGTGCTGGTCAGTTCGGGATTGAGCGGGGCCCTGCTGGTCGGCCTGATGGCCACGATCAATCCCGGCGACGGGGTGCTGTTCGCCGATCCCTATTTCGTCAGTTACCGCCACCTGGTCAACCTGCTGGGCGGACAATGCCAGTATATCGACACCTACCCCGATTTCTCGCTCGCCGCCGAACGGATCGAGGCGGCCCTGCAACCCAACAGCAAAGTGATGATCGTGAATTCCCCGGCGAATCCGACCGGGGCGGTGTATTCCGCCGACCAGTTGCGGGAGGCGGCCGACCTGGCCGGCCGAAACGACGTGCTGGTGTTCTCGGATGAGATCTACAAGGATTTCAGCTACGACGGCCCGGCCGAAAGCATCGCCCGCTATTACGAACGGACCGTCGTAATGCGGGGATTTTCCAAGAGCTACGGCGTGACCGGCTGGCGTCTGGGGTATCTGGCCGCCCCCGAACCGCTGCGGGGCCTCATCGAGGCGATGGCCACGCTCCAGCAGTATACGTTCGTGTGCGCGCCGCATCCCTTCCAGCAGGCGGCCCTGACGGCCCTGCAGACGGACGTTGGCGAACCGATCCGCCACTACGCGGCCAAGCGGGACATGATCTACGAAGGCCTCAAGGACCATTTCGATCTGGTCCGGCCGGCCGGGGCGTTTTACGCCTTCGTCCGGGCGCCGCAGGATCGGGCCACCCCCTTCGTGGAACGGGCCATCGAACATGATGTCCTGGTGATCCCCGGCTCGGTGTTCTCCCGGCGCGACAGCCACTTTCGTCTGAGCTATGCCACCGGGGACGAGCGGATCCAAACCGGGATCGAGCGGTTGTGCCGCCTGGCTCAAGCGTGATGGCCACTTATTCGCCGGGCGGGCATTTTGGCCGGGCCGAAAAAAATGGGTGGAAACGTCCCGGATTTTTCCTAGAATATTGACGCTTTCATCGGGAAGCGGCGCCAGGACTCGCCGGGAATTCGAGGCCGCCGAATCCGGCCGGCCCAGTCCGATCCGTTGCGAATGGGTATGACCGGGAGATATATGTGCGATTTATATTGTTGGATCGGGTGACTGCCCTGGACGCCGGCCGGCGGATCGTGGCCGAGAAGGCCCTATCCCTGGCCGAGGAGTACCTGGCGGACCATTTTCCGGCCTTTCCGGTGCTGCCGGGCGTGTTGATGATCGAAGGATTGGTCCAGACGGCCGCGATGCTGGTCCGGGTGACCAATAACTTTCAACAGAGCATGATCGTTCTGCACGAGGCCCGCAACGTGAAATACAAGAGCTTCCTGAAGCCCGGGATGACCCTGCGGATGGAGGTGACGGCCAAGGAATTGACCGCGAACGGCAGCAGTTTTCAGGCGGCGGGATTCGTGGACGATCAGCCGATCGTCGAGGCCCGCCTCAAGCTGCGGCATTATAATCTGGCGGACGATAATCCATCCTGGCAGCTGGTGGATGAAAGAATCAATGCGGAAATGAAGCGGCGCGCCCAATTGGTCGGCGCCTGGTAGCGAAGCAGGATCAGGAGGTATCCAAGTATGGCACTCAGTCGTGAGGAGATTTGCGACAAGGTACAGGAAACGCTGATGGACGCCTTGGGCGTGGATGAGGACGAGGTGACCGGTGACGCCACCCTGATGGGCGACCTCGGCGCGGAAAGCATCGATTTCCTGGACATCGTCTTTCGCCTGGAAAAGGCGTTCGGGATCAAGATTCCCCGGGAGGAGTTGTTTCCGGCGGAGAACCTCTTGAACAACGAGCAGTACGTTCACGACGGAAAGCTTACGGAGACGGGACTGGCCAAGCTCAAGGCCCAGATGCCCCATGTGGACTTTACCGAGTTCGAAAAGGACCCGGACCTGAACAAGATGCCGGACCTCTTTCGAGTCAGCTCGATCTGCAAGTACATCGAATCCAAGGTGAATGCGGGCTGAGGCCCCCGCCGGTGGGCCGGTGAGGTAAGGTGCCGCCGGATGAATGGTCCGGCCGGTCCGGGGCAAGAAAAGATGCGGCCCGATGAATGTGTTGGTTTGGTCGGCCCGGCAAGGAAAGGAAAACAACCTCCGCGTGCGTTGGATCTGGATCGATAAATTTGTGGAATTTGTCTCGGGCCAACGTGCCGTGGCGATCAAAAACGTCTCTCTGGCCGAGGAGCATCTGCACGATCATTTTCCGGGATACCCGATCATGCCGGCCTCGCTGCTGATCGAGGCGATGGCCCAGACCGGCGGCATCCTGGTCGGCGAGATGCGGAACTTCTCGGAGAAGGTCATCCTGGCCAAGATCAGCAAGGCCGTCTTTCATGCGGTGGTCCGCCCCGGCGACCAGGTGCGCCTGGAGGCGGTGGTGGACAACATCGCCGAGGAGGCCGCCACCGTCAGCGGGACCATCCGCCGGGATCAGGAGCTGATCGCCGAGATCGGCCTGATGTTCAGCCATATCGACAAGAATCTGGGGGGGATGGAATTTCCGGAAGAGAATTTCGTGTTCGACAACGATCAGTTCATGGATTTGATGCGCAGCTATCGTTTGGAGCGGACATCCTGAGGCGCTTCGGCCAGACGCGCCAGGGGAGTCTTCCGGAGCAACAGGAACCACCCCGTGACATATAGAGGCCTATGGATCCAAGACGCGTAGTCATTACCGGTGTGGGCGTGGTCAGTCCCTTGGGCGTCGGCAAGGAATCCTTTATCGAGGGCTTTTTGTCCGACCGCAGCGGGATCGACCGCATCCGGGGTTTCGATCCGGTGGGCCTGCCCTGCCAGGTGGGCGGGGAAGTCGAAGAGTTCAAGATCAACGAGTATGTACCCAAGATCTACCGCAAGGCTACCAAGCTGATGTCCCGCGATATCGTCCTGGCGGTCGTGGCGGCGGAATTGGCCATCCGCGACGCGGGGCTGAAAACCAAGGGGACCGCGCCGGACGAGATAGCGAATATCGATCCCCGGCGCAGCGGCGTCAATATCGGCGCCGGCCTGATCTGCTGCGATCTGGACGAGTTGGGCATCGCCCTGGAACATGCCCAACACGAGGGGAAGTTCAGCTATGCCAAATGGGGCCGGGAGGGGATGGAGTCCCTGACGCCCCTGTGGCTGCTGAAGTATCTGCCGAATATGCAGGGCTGCCATATCAGCATCATCCATGACCTGCAGGGGCCGAGCAACTCGATCACCTGCGCCGAGGCCTCGGGATTGCTGGCCATCGGCGAGGCCTACCGCACGATCGTGCGGGACAAGGCGGACATGATGGTGGCCGGGGGCGCCGAGTGCAAGATCAACCCCATGGGGCTGCTGCGCCAGTGCCTGCTGGGCCGGGTGGCGACCCGGTACAACGATCGGCCCGACCAGGCCTGCCGGCCCTTCGATCGGCAGGCCGACGGCTGCGTCATGGCGGAGGGCGGCGGGATCGTCATCCTGGAAGAGCGCCAGCGGGCCCGGCGGCGGGGGGCGCGGATCTACGGTGAGATCACCGGGTTCGGCGCGTCCAACAACTTCAGCGGCGATTTCATCCGGCCGGACGACGGGGCCGCCGGCGTGGTAATCGCCCTGCAAAAGGCGCTGGACGAGGCCCAGCTGACGGGCGATGAGATCCGACTGCTGATCCCCCACGGTTCGGCGATCGCCGAGCACGACCGGGCCGAGGCCCAGGCGATCCGCTCGGTGTTCGGCCCGGCGGCGGCGGCCCTGCCGGTGGTGGCCACCAAGAGCCGCATCGGCAACAGCGGGGCGGGGGCCAGCGCCCTGGACCTGGTCGCGGCGGTCCTGAGCCTGCAAGAGGATGTGATACCGGCCAATCGCAACTGCCCCGAACCGCCGCCGGAGTACGGATTGAACCTGCCGGATACGACGATCCGCTCGGCGGGGATACGCAACGCCATGTGCTGCTGCTATACCTACGGAGGCCAGACGGCGGCGGCCGTCGTGCAGCGGCCGGATTCGCGGTAGACAGCGCAGCAGGGGAAAAAACCGCGTCACGTGCCGACCGACAGGGTACCTTTACGCGGTCGGACGCGGCAGGACCGGCCGGGCCGACCAAAGGGACAAGGTCCTTCGGCGGCGGGTGATCGCGATCTCGACCGGCGGTCTTGTGCGCCCGGGTGGGCCGGCCGTCGCAAGAGGCCGATCCCAGCAAACCAAGAGGAACAGATATGGCGCGACGTCGAGTCGTGATTACCGGGATGGGGGCCGTAACACCGTTGGCCCATTCGGTCGAGGAGCTTTGGCAAAAACTGCTGGCCGGAGAAAGCGGCATCCGGCCGACCACGGTGTTTGACGCGGGCACCTTTCCCACGCAGTTTTCGGCGGAGGTCCGCGATTACGACGTCAGGGACGTGCTGCCGCCGGAGGTCGGCGCCATCCACCGGCAGGCCGGCCGGCACAGCGGCTTCATCCTGGGCGCGGCCCTGCAGGCCTGGCGGCAGGCGAATCTGCCCCTGCCCCTGGCCGAAGAGGGCGTCCCTATGCCCCAGGCACTGCCGCCGACGGACCGGATCGGGATCTACCTGGGGGCCGGTGAGGGGCCGGTGGACTTCGACAACTTCGTCGGGGCGATCATCGCCGGCTGGCAATCCGACAGCAAGCAGATCGACTGGGGACGCTGGGCCGATCATGCCCTGGCCACCATGGACGCCATGCGGGAACTGGGCCAGGAGCCCAACATGCCCAGCGCCCACCTGTCGCAATTGTTCCGGGTGCGGGGTCCCTGTTTCAGCTGCCTGACGGCCTGCGCGGCCAGCACCCAGGCCATCGGCGAGGCCACCGAGCTGATCCGCGATGGTCAGGCGGACATCATGATCGCCGGCGGGGCCCATTCCATGATCCATCCGCTGGGCATTACCGGATTCAACCGCCTGACGGCGCTGTCCCGGCGGAACGATTCCCCGGCCCGCGCCAGCCGGCCCTTCGATCGGGACCGAGACGGCTTCGTGGTCGCCGAAGGCGCCGGGGTGATCATCCTGGAGGAACTGGAGGTGGCCCGGCGGCGGCAGGCGCCCATCCTGGCCGAGGTCCTCGGCTACGGCAGCACCACGGACGCCTTTCGCGTCACCGATCAGCACGACCAGGGCCGCGGCGGCATCGCGGCGGTCCGCCTGGCGCTGCAGGATGCCGGATTGAACGTCGAGGATATCGACTACATCAGCGCCCACGGGACCGGGACCAAGGAAAACGACTCGATCGAGACGCTGGTGATCAAATCGGTCTTCGGCCCGCTGGCCTACAAGATCCCCGTCAGCAGCGTCAAGAGCATGCTGGGCCATCTGATCGCCGCGGCGGGCGTGGTGGAGATGATCACCTGCGTGCTGGCCATCCGCGACCAGAAACTGCCGCCGACGATCAACCTGGAGAATCCCGATCCCTTGTGCGATTTGGATTATGTTCCCAATCAGGCCCGCGCGGCGACGGTGGAGGTGGCCATGTCCAACTCCTTCGGCTTCGGCGGGCAGAACGATACGGTGATTATCGGAAAGTGGCCCAACTGATACCGGGGCGGTTTGCGGCGGTTCCGTTGTTCCGCCTCGGCACCTGGCGTTTGAGAACGGGCCCCGCCGGGGCGGCCGGCGGGCAAGGGATCGCTGGGGCCGGCGGTCCGAACCGCGGTATCCCAGGAGCGCGTCTATGTGGAATGCCTTGTGGGAGCATTGGCTGGGGGCTCTGGTCCTGGCCGGCGTTCTGGTGTTGATATGGGCGATTGCCGTACTTACCAAATATGTACGGCTGATGCTGAATATCTTCCGCGATACACCGATCCCGCCCATCCTGAGTCCGCTGAGCTACGAACGGCTTGACGGCCGGCAGGTGCGATTTCGCGCCTTCGACGGAACCCGGCTGGAGGGGATGTTTCTGTCGTGGCAGGAACTGGCCGCCGGGTCGGGACCGCCGAGTGATCCGCCGGCTTTGCCGCCATCGCCACCGCCGCGGTACCTGAGCCGCCAGTCGCGGGGGGTGATTCTCTTCTGTCACGAGTACGGCTCCGACATGCACAGTTGGTCGCGCTATGCCCGGGGCCTGCTGGAGGCCGGATTCGACGTGTTCGCCTTCAGCTTCCGCGGCCACGGGCAAAGCAGCGTGCTGCCGAGATATAAGCCGGGATTGTGGTGCACGGACAAGGAGGTGCTGGATTGCCTGGGCGCATTGGAATTGGTCCAGTCGGTCATGGAGGAAGAGCAGGTCCATCCGCCGATCGGGTTGTTCGGCATCTCCCGGGGCGGGGCCGCGGCGATCTTGACCGCGGCGGCGGCCCCGGCTTTGCCGGTCAGGGCGGTGCTGGTCGACAGTGCGTTTTCGTCCGATCTGACCCTGGAAACCTTTATGCGGAAATGGGTGCACATCTTTGCCCGGGTGCGGTTCGTCTACGAGAATCATAAGCCGGCCTTCTGGCATTTCCTCCGCTGGATACTGCTGCGCGTGGCCCGGATCCGCTTCGGCTGCCAGTTCCCCTCCGTGCGGCGGGAATTGCAGCGCTTTCGCCGCCGGGCCGTGATGTTCATCCACGGCCAGAGGGATTCCTGCATCGCGGCCGAGCAGGCCCGGATTCTGTTTGACCAGGCCCGTCCGCCGCGGTATCTCTGGATCGTGCCGGATGCCCGACACAACCAGTCGGTGGCCGTCAGCGGCGATCTCTACCGGGCGCTGACGGTCGGATTCTTCGAACGGCATCTGGCAGGCGTTTGCCGGGAGGATTCGGCGGTGGACCCGGGCCTGCGGGCGCCGGTATACGCCTTTTTCGCCGGAGAGGACGGGGTGTTTCGACAAGCGGTCCCGGAAGGAATGGATGATGCTGGCACGGGGAATCGCATTTTGGGTGGCCCAGAGGGCCCGGCGCCGGCTGCGACAATTCGAAGAAAAACTGGCACATTGCCGTAAGGTGCAGAACCAACTGCTGCTGGCCGTTCTGCGGGCCAATCAGGACAGCCAGTTTGGACAGCTGCACGGTTTCGATCGAATTGGCAGCTATCCGGACTATCTCCAGGCGGTCCCCCTGTGCAATTACGGATATTTTTCACCCTATATCGAGCGGTGCCGCCAGGGCGAGACTGCCGCCCTGTTCGGGCCCGGCCAGGAGCTGCTGCAATTCGCCCTGACCAGCGGGACCACCGCCCCGGCCAAATATATCCCGGTGACCCGCCGCTTCCTGGAGGGCTATCAGCGGGGCTGGGAGATCTGGGGGATCAAGGCGATCTCGGATCACCCCGATAGTTATCTGCGCAAGATCCTGCAGGTCAGCGGCGATCCGCGCGAGCAGCAGACGGCCGGGCAACTCCCCTGCGGCGCCATTTCGGGCGTGCTGGCTGAACATCAGCGCTACATCGTCCGCCGGGCCTACGTCACGCCGGCGGCGGTGGCCCGGATCGCGGATGCCCAGGACCGCTACTATACCATCATGCGGTTCGCGCTGAGCGAGGATATCGGCTTTATCAGCACCGCCAATCCCAGCACGGTGCTGGCGCTGGCCCAGACCGCCGAGCGCCATGCCGACCGGCTGATCCGCGACATCCATGACGGCACCCTGGATGTTTCGCCGGCGATTGCCGATGGGGGTCGGAAGGCGTTTCGGGGACGCCTGCGAAGGAATCGGCCCCGCGCCCGCCAATTGCAGCAGTTGCTGGACCAGCACGGCAGGCTCCTGCCCAAACACTACTGGAACCTGTCGTTTCTGGCCCATTGGATGGGCGGGACGCTGGGGATGTACCTGGCGGGCCTGAAGGATTACTTCGGGCCGGCGCCGATCCGGGATATCGGCCTGCTGGCCAGCGAGGGACGCATCAGCATCCCCATGGAAGACAACACCCCGGAGGGTGTTCTGGACCTGGAGGCCAACTTTTATGAGTTCGTGCCCCAGGACGAGTATGACCGGCTGGAGGCCCCCCAGGACGGGGACGTCCTGCCGGACAATCTGACGGTCCTGCAGGCCAGCCAGTTGGAAAAGGGGGCGTGCTATTACCTGTTCCTGACCAATTATGCCGGCCTGTACCGCTATAACCTGGGCGATCTGATCCGGGTCAACGGGCATGTCGGCACGACCCCGCTGGTGGAGTTTCTCTCCAAGGGTTCCCACAGCAGCAGCCTGACCGGCGAGAAGCTGACCGAAAAGCAGGTGGTCGATTCGGTCCGGGCCGTGGCCGATCAATTGGCCGTGGCCCTGGACAGCTTCATCATGGTTCCCCAATGGGACGATCCGCCGCACTATCGTTTGTACCTGGCGCTGACCGAGCCGCTGGCCCGGCAGGACCTGGAGCGTCTGGCCCAGGGGATCGATCATCGGCTGGCCCTGGCCAACATCGAGTACGAGTCCAAGCGCGACAGCCTGCGGCTGGGCATGCTCGAGGTCCGCCAGGTGCCCTACCACCTGCTGCGCGACCGCGACGAGCAGCAGATCCAGCTCAACCAGGGCCGCCGCGAGCAGTTCAAGCACCGTTTCCTGTACAACCAGCCGCTGGACCTGGACTAGCGAGAGACGTCACGCTGTGTAGAGGCCGTTCCCCGATCACGATGCAAGGCGATTTGGGCGGCGATCATTGCGGTTTCCGTTGGGAAACGGCTTTACAGAGGCTTCCGGCGGATCATTCATGCAGGGGAAACGTCTATTATGATTGGTCAAATCTGGCGACTCATCCGCCTGCTGGGGCTGTCGCGGGCGGTGCGCATGAAACGGCATCACCAGCAGGGTTTAAGCTATGTCCGCGGTTATGCGGCCACCTGCTGCTGGTGGACGCTGCTGCAGCGTGGCTTTTTGGATCGCTTGGCCGCGGAGGGCCCGGTCTCTTGGCGGGACCACGGCCGGCGGCAGGGCTGGGACGAGCAGGTGCTGGCCGGGATGGTCGAGTATCTGGATGGCATCGGACTGCTGGCCCGGCGGGATGAGCAGGTGGAGTTGACCGATCCAGGCCGCGTCCTGCTGGCCGAACCCCGGGGCTTGATCGAGCTGCTCTGGGCGTATGAGCCGTGTCTGGCCAACCTGCCGGATATGCTGACTGGCCGGAAACAGTACGGCCGCGACCTGCAGCGGCGGATTACCTACGTGGGATTGGGCAGCGGCCGCCTGTGCGAACAGTTGCCCTACCCGGTGATGCGGCGGATGGTGCTCGGGCAGAAGGCCCGGACGGTGCTGGATTTGGGCTGCGGCGACCTGGCCTTTCTGGCGGGCCTGTGCCGGGTGGACCCGGAAATCCGCTGCCACGGGATCGACTTTTCCCCGGAGATGGTGCAGTTCGACCGGGACCAGCTTGCCAAAAACGATTATCAGGGCCGCCTGACGGTGCAGGTCGGCGACATGTTCGATCTGCCCGACCTGCCGGCGGATCTGCCCCCGGTCGATTGCATCACGGCCTGCGACACCTTTCATGAGTACCTCCAGGAGACGCCGCGCCTGCTCGAGATGTTCCGGTCGCTGCGGGCGCGGTTTCCAACGGCGGTGTACGTCATCGGCGAATTCTGCCTGCAGGATCCGGCCTGGCTGAAAAAACACCCCACGGCGTCGCTGGAGCACCACCTGTTTCACCAGTTGAGCAACCAGCAGATCGGCTCGGCCGACCAGTGGCGCGGCATCTTCCGACAGGCGGGCCTGGAGATCATCGCCGAACAGATCTACGACCTCGTCGGGCACGGATATTTCGCCCTGCGGGCCGCGCCCTGAAGCCACAAATCCGAAGAATCCCCCGCGATCGCCATTGTCTTCCGCGAACGATCCCCGTTTCGCCTTGGCATCTGGCAAGGGGGCCATCCGGGGCGCCGTGCCATTTTTAGTCTCTAACCAATTGTCATAGCGTCATTTATGATTTGTGGCGCTTGTGGATTTGAATTCGCCTGTTTTCCCTTTGGCCCGATTATGGTATAATAACACCATCGTAGTCGAATTACGCCCAAAGGCGGCAACGAATCTGAGCGGGATATCCATTCAGGAAAAACGAGGAGGAAATACGATGGTCCCGTCCGTAAAGAAGATATGTCTGTGGGGGTGTTTATGGGGTTGTCTTTTCGTCACGCCGAACGTGTGGGCCGAGGCGTTCCAGGTCATCATAACGGAAACGCCCATGGGAGCCGGTCACAAGCAGGGGGTCCGCCGCTATATCGTGCAGGACAGTTTGGGACCGGTCCAGCAGCTTACGCCCCTTCCCGGCGATTTGCTGTACGATCCGGCGGGGCTGGCGCTGCGCAACGAGAACGACTTGTTTGTCGGCAACCGGGCGGCGCACACGGGCAACGGCACGATCTCGCGCTTCACCCTGTACGGCTCGACCTTCGCCTTCCGGGAGACGATCAGCGGCAACCAGTTGACGGACTGCGCTCAGCCCTGTTTCGATCCGAACACGGGCGAACTGTTCCAGACCAATTATACCGGCGGAGTGCTGTCCCGGTTCCTCTTTGACGCCGCCGGCAATCCGGTGGCCAACGGCGTAATAACCATGCCCGATGGGGGCAATCAGCTGGGCGCCATCGTCCGCCCGGCGGACCGCCAGCTTTTTGTCAGCGATTATACCAGGGTGAGGCGCTTTGCGGCCCAGCCCGACGGCAGCTACAGCTTCGTCGGCTATTTTGCCCAGGACGGGGGCGCCTTGTATCACTTCATGAAAATCAAGGATGACCTCCTCTACCTGACGAATTTCAACGCGAATCAGGTGATGCGGTTCACCTTCGATCCGCTGGGAACTCCCGTGCTCAAGGACACGGTCGCCGCCGAGAACGCCCTCGATGTGGATTTCAGTCCCGACGGCAAGGAGATGTACGTCACGGATCACCGCAACGGGGGGATCATGCGCTACCGCTACGACGCGGAGACGGGCACCTGGCTGCGCCACGGCGAGAAGATCGCCACCCCCATGCTGGCCGGCATCGTGGTGACGCCCACCGCCTGTTCCCTTCCGGCCGATCTGACCGGCGACTGCCGGGTGGATCTGCCCGACCTGTTCGCCTTTGCCGGCCAGTGGCTCGTGGCGGGCGATGACGACTATTGCCTGCTGAGCGGCAATCTTGCCGGCGAGGCCTGCTGGGTGGATCTGGCGGATTACGTGGTCTTTGCCTCGCAGTGGCTGATGGATTACACCTCTCAGTGATCTCGGTTTCCTAGCTCACCCGCAGCGTGTGCAGGGGCTCAAACGGCCTGTCGCGGATGGTTGGTATCCGGTTCCGCCTGGGGCGGATGCCCTCCGGCGGGTATCATGCCGTTCCCAGCCGGCGCCGCAGTCGCCAAGCCCGGCTCCCGCGCCCAGGTGGTATTTCGGTGCCTTCGCCCCCGGAAAAAGACTTGCGTTGGCCGGGGGCGTTTCGTACTCTGGCCGGATTATGATCGATATCAAGAAATTGCGTCAAGAACCGGAGGTCTTTCGCCAGGCCTGCCAGCAGAAGGGCAGCGATCTCGATCTGGATGAGCTGCTGCGGCTGGATGCCCGCTATCTGGAGGTGCGCCAGGAACTGCAGGAACTCGTCACCCGGAAGAACCAGGCGGGCAAGGCCATCGCCCACATGACCGACGACGCCGAGCGGCGGGGGGCCATCGAGCAGATGAGCCAGTGGAAGCAGCGGGAAAAGCAGCTCCAGGCCGAGCAGGCCGCGCTGGAGCCGCAGATCCAGCAACTGCTCCTGAGGGTGCCCCAGCCGGCCCATCCGCAGGCACCCGTCGGTCCGGACGCCAGCGCCAACGTGGAGGTGCGGCGCTGGGGGCAGGTTCCCACCTTCACTTTCGAGGCCAAGGATCATATCGAGCTGGGCACTCGCCTGGGCATTATCGACGTGGAGCGGGGGGTCAAGCTGGCCGGCACCCGGAATTACCTGCTGCGGGGGGCGGCGACGCTGCTGCACCAGGCGGTCCTGCGGCTGGCCCATGACCGGATGGTCGCCAAGGGATTCGAGCCCCTGACGGTCCCCGTGCTGACCAAGGAGGAGACCTTTATCGGGACCGGCTGGTTTCCGGAGGGCCGCAGCCAGGTCTATGAGATCCCCGCCGACGAGTTGTTCCTGGTGGGCACCGCCGAGGTGCCGGCGACCAGCATGTACATGGACGAGATCCTCACCGAGGAGGAGCTGCCCAAGAAGTTCGTCGCCCAGTCGCTCTGCTTCCGCCGCGAGGCGGGGGCGGCGGGCAAGGACACCTACGGCCTCTATCGCATTCATCAGTTCGAGAAGGTCGAGCAGGTGATCGTCTGTCGCAACGACCTGGACGAGGCGGAGCGCTGGCATCAGCATATCGTCGCCAACGCCGAGGAGATCCTCCAGGCGCTGGAGTTGCCCCACCGCGTCCTGGAGATCTGCACCGGCGACATGGGAATGGGCAAGTACCGGATGTATGACATCGAGACGTATATGCCCAGCCGCGGCGGCTACGGCGAGACCCATTCGGCGAGCAACCTGCGGGATTTCCAGGCGCGGCGGCTGAATCTGCGCTACCGGGACCGCAACCGCCAGGTGCACTTCTGCATCACCATGAACAATACCGTCATCGCCTCGCCGCGGATCCTGATTCCGCTGCTGGAATGCAACCAGAACGCCGACGGCAGCGTGACGGTGCCCCCGGTGCTGCGGACCTATATGCAGGGCCTCGAGAGAATCGAATAGAATAGAACCGGGTCTTTCGCCGCCTGCCGGCGCCGATTGTGGTGGGTGCGGCGTAATGGCCCGGCCCATGATAGAAGGATACGGACAATGATTGTCGTAATGAGTCCAGCCAGCACCAAGCAGCAGCTCGACCATGTCGTCAAGATGGTCGAGGAGATGGGTCTAACGACGCATCTGATCTACGGCACCAACCGCACCGTGATCGCGGCGGTGGGCGACAAGCGGATGGTGGACAAGGGGGCGATCGAAAACGCGCCCGGCGTGGAAAAGATCGTGCCGATCCTGTCGCCCTTCAAGGTGGCCAGCCGGGAGGTCAAGCAGGAAAACACCGCCATCGCCCTGCAGCCCGGCGGCGCCTCGATCGGGGGCAAGGCCCTGGGGATCGTTGCCGGGCCGTGCAGCGTGGAGGACCGCGACACATTGCTGGAGGTGGCTGACGCGGTCAAGGCCGCCGGCGGCGTGGGCCTGCGCGGCGGGGCGTTCAAGCCCCGGACCAGCCCCTACAGCTTTCAAGGCCTGGCGGAAAAAGGCCTGCAATACCTGGCCGAGGCCCGCGAGCGGACCGGGCTGGCCGTCGTGACCGAGGTGCTGAGTGTTACCCACGTCGATCTGGTGGCCCGCTATGCCGATGTCTTGCAGGTCGGGGCGCGGAACATGCAGAACTTCATGCTGCTCAAGGCGGTCGGCGAGCAGGAAAAACCGGTCCTGCTCAAACGCGGCATGAGCGCCACCCTGGAGGAATTCCTGCTGGCCGCGGAATACGTCATCAACGCCGGCAATCCCAACGTGATCCTCTGCGAGCGGGGGATACGCACCTTCGAGGAGTACTGCCGCAACACGCTGACGCTGACCATCGTGCCGGCGATCAAGCGGGTCAGCCATCTGCCGGTCATGGTGGATCCCACCCACGGCACCGGGCATGCCTACCTGGTCGAGCCGATGTGCCTGGCGGCCGTGGCGGCCGGGGCGGACGGCCTGCTGATCGAGGTGCATCCGGACCCGGAGCACGCCCTGACGGACGCGGCCCAGCAGATCGATATCCCCCAGTTTCAGCAGGTGATGAAACGCCTGGCGCGGATTGCCGAGGCGGTGGACCGCCAGTTGTAGCGCGTCGGCGCCTGGGGAGATTCTGATTCCTGGGCGGCGCTGAATCCTATCGCGCGAGAAGGTTAATGCAGAAGGTCGGATTTCTTTCAGAGGCCGGCGGATCGTATTTCGCCCGGCCGGCGCCGCTGTTTCCGGTTGCCCTGGCGGTCGTCCTGGGGATTGTCCTGGCCCGCTATGAGATCGTCCACCCGGCGGCGTGGATCGTGCTGCTGGCGGCCGCCGTCCTGACGGGGATCGCGATGCTGCTGCTGGCGGCCAGCGGGCCCAAGACGGCGGCGGCCGGCTCGCCCTGGCGGCGCGGCGGCTGGAGAGAAAGCCTGCTGAGGCGGGATTGGCTCCTCAAGGGCGCTCTGCTGGCCGGATTCGTCGGTCTCGGCGCCGCCCGCTACAATCAGGTATATTATTTCTACCCCGGGTGCCACCTCGTGCAATACTCCCGCAGCGAACCGCGGCTGGTGCACCTGGAAGGCGTCGTTCTGACCGAGCCCCGTACGGAGCAGGCGGCGGGCCGGGACCGGGAACTGGATTTTATCTATCCGCCGAGTACGATTTTCACCCTGGACGCCCGGCGGATCCAAACGAGCGGGGGATGGCTGGCGACAACCGGCCGGGTGTTGCTGGTGGTCCGGGACGATTGTCCGGTCTTGACGCCGAACCAGACCGTTCGCCTGTCCGGCTGGCTGTCCCAACGCAGCGGGCCCTGGAATCCCGGCCAGCGGGATCGGCGTATCTGGCACCGGGCGGCGCGGACCTTGCTGCTTTGTCGGGTGAACCAGGGCCAGGCCGTCGAGCCGATGGGCCCGGCCGCCGGCCGCTGGCCGGGATTCGATTCGCTGCGCCGGCAACTGGCGGGGCTGGCCCGCTCGGCGGTTCTCGACGACATCGACGGTTTCCAGGGCGACCAGAGGGGCGCGGTGGAAACGGCCTTTCTCGAGGCCCTGCTGCTGGGCCGGCGGGAGAACCTCTCCCGCGGCGACACCGAGCTGTTTCTGCGCAGCGGGACGCTGCACTACCTGAGCCTGTCGGGATTCCACGTGGGACTGCTGGCCGGCATGCTCTGGCTGCTCGGGCGGATCCTGCGCCTGGGCCGCACCCGGCAGGGCCTCTTGATCCTGGCGGGGGTGTCCTGCTACGTCCTGGCGGTCCCGGCGCGGGCGCCCGTGCTGCGGGCCGGCCTGCTTTGCGGGGTGTTCGCCCTGGCGCACCTGAGCCGGCGCCGCGCCGACGGGCTGAATCTGCTGAGCCTGGCCGCCGGGGCGATCCTGCTGTGGCGGCCGCTGGACCTGTTTGCCGCGGGATTCCAGTTGTCGTTCGTGGTGGTCCTGGCCTTGCTCCTGTTTAGCGGGCCGATTCTGCGCAGGCAATTCTTCTCGGGCCAGGACGATTGGCTTAGCCGACAACGGGAACTCGTCCAGCTTGATTCGCAGGAGCTCTCCGGCCGGCGGCTGCTCCTGTGCGGCGGCGGCCGCTGGCTTGCCGGGCTGGTCGTGGTGGCCGCCGTTGCCTGGCTGGCCGGACTGCCGCTGGCGGCCCATCATTTCCACCGGATCGCACCCTGGGGCATCCTGGCCTCGGTGCTGCTGTTTCCGCTGCTGGGATTGACCATGCTGCTGGGCTTGGTCAAGCTGCTGCTGGGATTGTTGTTTCCCACGCTGTCGCTGTGGGTGGGGGCTCTCATGCTGGCGATCGCGCGGCTTTCCCTGGGGCTGGTCGAGGTTCTGGGTCGCCTGCCGTTTGGCACGATCAACAACGCGGCGGTGCCGCTGGGGATGCTGGTTTCATTTTATGGCCTGCTCTTCTGGGGCGGCCGGTCCCTGCGGCGGGGGCGGGCCATCGGTCGCGGCTGTCTGGCGGGGCTGCTGGTCTGGGCGATCATCTGGGTTTGGCAGTTGCCTTATTCTCCGGCGCGGGGCGATCCGGCCGAGATCCGCATCCACGTGTTGTCCGTGGGGCAGGGCTGCGCCACGGTCATCGAGCTGCCGGACGGCAAGACCTGCTGTTACGATGTCGGCAGCATGTCGATGACCGAGGTGGGATGGGAACCGGTCAGCACGTTCCTGCGCAGCCGGGGGATCCAGCGGCTCGAGGCGATCTTTCTGTCGCATCCGAACCTGGATCACGTCAGCGGCGCCCTGGACGTCTGCCGGAGCGTTCCGGTGGGGGCCATCTACCACAGCGATCAATATCTCTCGGCCGGGGGGCCCTACTGCCGGCAGGTTCTCCAGCGGCTCGGCGAACTGGGCATAACCTTGCGCCCGATTCATCGGGGTTGCCGTCTGACCAATCCACAGTCGCCGGTTCCCTACCGGATCGAGGTGCTCTGGCCGCCGCCCGATTCGGCGGGGCGGGCCCTGAGCAGCAACGACGGCTCGCTGGTCCTGCGGATCGGCTCGGCGAACGGATCGATATTGCTCTGCGGGGATATCGGGCCCATTCCCCAGCGGTACCTGCTGGAATCGCAGACAATAACATCATCATCATCATCAGCGGGTCGCCTCCAGGCCGACGTGCTGCTCCTGCCGCATCATGGCTCGCCGGTGGCCTGCCTGGGGGAATTTGTCCGGGAGGTGGACCCGCGGGTGTGCCTGAACAGTTGCGGCACGCTGCCGGAAGGCACCCGGCGGCGCTTGGAGTCGATGCTGGGTGATTATCCGCTCTTCAATACGGCCGGCTCGGGAGCGGTTCGGGCGGCCATTGGTTCCCAATCGATCACGGTGCGGACGTTCCGTTCGCCGGGAGAGATTGACCTGCCCTTGCGTTTGCGGCCGCGGGCCGGCCCGTAGGGATCGATCAGCTCTCGATGAAGTTCTGCAGGATCCGCAGGCCCACACGCTGGGACTTTTCCGGGTGGAACTGGGTGGCGCAGAGGTTGTCTTTCTGGATGCTGGAGGCGAACTCGATGCCGTGTACGGTCGTGGTCGCGACGACGGCGGGGTCGTCGGGGACGACGTAATAGGAGTGGACGAAATAGACGTACGAGCCGTCGGGGATGCCCCCGTAGAGGCTCGACCCGCCGCGGACCCGCAGGGCGTTCCAGCCCATGTGGGGGATTTTCAGGTCGCCGGCGTCGGGCAGGCCGGCAAAATCGAAGCGGACCACCTTGCCGGATACCAGCTCCAGGCCGGGAAATTGTCCGTCCTCGTAACTGACGTCGAAGAGCAGTTGCAGGCCCAGGCAGATACCCAGGAACGGCTGCCCGGAGCGGACCGCCTGCCGGATGGGCTCGATAAGCTCCAGGCGCCGCAGGGTCTCCATCGCATCGGCGAACGCGCCCACGCCGGGCAGGATGAGCTTGTCCGCGGCGGCCATGCCGGCGGCGTCCGAGACGATCTTGGCGTCCGAGCCGACCTGCTGGCAGGCCTTCAGGACGCTGTGCAGGTTGCCCATGCCGTAATCGATGATGCCGATCTTCATGGAATGTGACTCTCAAGGGGGCCTGTCCGGTCGGGGCCCCACGGCCAAAGGATCACTCTCGGCAGGAAATCGCCCGGAATTTACGACACCTACCCGCGAAGGGGGCTAACGGCCGGGACCGTCCCGGATTTCCAAGCGTGTCTTTGTACGGGGTACGTTACCGGCCGGGAACCAACCACGTTTTACACGCGATGGCCCAGACCGGGGGCATTCCCGGCGAAACCACGCCCCCGGTGTACCCGCCTGCGCTTATGAAGGAATTGTTGCTGGAAAAAATCCGCCCGGATTAAAACATGTGGACGACGATTTCCACCCGTCGGTTGTCCGCCTTGTTGGCCGTCAGCGGGTGATATTCGCTGCGGCCGGCGGCCGACAACTGCTTGGCGGGGATCCCCTGCTCGACCAGGTAGCGGGTCACCGCCAGCGCCCGTTCGCAGGAAAGCTCCCAGTTGTCCTTCCAGCTGCTCTTGCGGATCGGATCGGAATCGGTGTGTCCCACCACGCCGATTTCCTTGCCGGCATATTTGGATTGGATGATGCCGGCGATGCGGTTGAGTTTGGTTTTGGAGGCGCTCTTCAGGACGGCCTTGCCGGAGTCGAACAACAAATCGCTGGCCAGGGGCACGGTGATGGTCCCCTTGCGGGGGTCGTAGATTCCGCCTTCGGAGGCCAGATCGCCGGCGCCGGGCGTGGCGGCCGCGGGTCGGCTGCGGGCGGAACTGAGCTCCTGCTGCAGCGTGGACATCTGGCCGGCCAGCCGGTCGCGCTCGACGGTGCAATCCTGCAGGGACTGCTGCGTACTGGCGAACAGGCCTTCGAGGTTGTCCTTTTCCTGCATGCAGGTTTCGTACTTCTTCTGCCAGGGCTGACATCCGGCGCCGGCCGCGATGAGAATTCCCAGCAACACTACCAGCCAGACTTGCATTCCTTTCATCGTAGGTCTCCTTCCTTGCTTTTCGCCTCCGCTTCCGCTTGGGATTTCCGGTTTGGCTTGCGCATCCGTACGCAATTGTTCTTTCAGTTTCAGGCGGATCGCTTCGTCCCGCCGCATTTGCCGCACCTGGCGGATCAGTTTCGTCAGATGCGTTCGGACCTTGTAGACCAGCACGCCGAATCCCATCACCGACAGGATGAACAAAAACATCGGCAGGCGACGGGTTTCCCAAAACAAAAAATTAATGGACACCTTCTGGCTGTTTTGCACCAGAAGGACCAGGATCACCAGGCCCGCCAGTCCCAGGCCGCCCAGCTTGGTATACAGCTTGAATTTCCGCCAGCTCATAATCCGGCAGCACTCCCTCTCGGCTGCGTTCGCTCAGAATATCGCCAGGGAAGCCCCGGCGGACGATTTTCTCTGTCGCGGTCCCTTTTCGGCGGCGCTTGGTTTAGGGCAGCGCCGCCGGACCGGTCAGTGCCTGGCGAAAGTAGTCCACGATCGGGTCGTAGCCGATCATTACAATCAAGGTCGCCGCGGCCAAAAACGGCCCGTAGGGGATCTCCCGGGTGCGGTGCAGGGCCCACCGGGCCAGCGCCCAGCCCAGGGCCAAAAACGGCGCCAAAAAGAAGGCGATCACCGGCGAGATCCAACCCAGTATCGCCCCCACGGCCGCCATCAGGTGGACGTCGCCCAGGCCCATCGCCTCCCGGCCGAAGGCCAGGGAGCCGAGGATCCGGGTCGCCCAGACGACGGCGCCGCCTATCATAAAGCCATAGACGCTGCCAAGCAAGCCTGCAATCCATTTTTGCTGGGCCAGCAGGCCGCTCCAGGCGGCGGCCCAGCGGTTGGGCCCGGTCAGGATGGCCATCCAGAGCAGGCCCATCACGACCACCGGGGCCAGGAAGGCCATCTCCCGAACCATCTCCTTGCGGATGTTCACCGGCACGTCCGGGACCGGCTGGTTCTTCTGCCGGGCGCGGTTCTCCGCCTCGATCACCTCGGTAAAGCTGCGTTTGACCCAGCCCAGCCTCACGAACAGCAGGCTCAGGGCCAGCCCCCCGATCGCCCCCAGCGCC
>JAFGFX010000293.1 GCA_016930855.1 Sedimentisphaerales bacterium
GGCCTCCGGCGGATTCTGGACGAGGCGCCGCCGGCGGGCCCGGCCGCCGGCTCGTCGGACAATTCAGCCGCCGGTTTGCCCCTGAGCTCATCCGTCAGGCAATGGCTGGCCGACTTCCGCCGGGCCATCCGCGCGCGACCGCTGTCGGATCGATTCACTGAGTGCCTGGCCGAGATGTGGCAGGGTCCGGCACGCTGGGTGGTGCGCTCCTCGGCGACGGCCGAAGACCTGCCCGATCGGGCCTTTGCCGGCATGTACGACAGCTTTCTGGGCGTTCGCCGGTTTGAGGACCTTTGCGAGAAGATCAAATGCTGCTGGGCGTCGCTTTGGAGCGAGAGGGCCTACGCCTATCGGCAGACGCACCGGTTGAATCATCGGCAGGTCGGGATGGCGGTGCTGATCCAGCCGCTGATCAACGCCGAGCGCTCGGGGGTGCTGTTCACCGCCGATCCGGTGACGGGCCGAACCGACCAGATCGTGATCGAGGGGTGTTTCGGCCTGCCGGCGGCGCTGGTTGCCGGCCGGATCGCGCCGGATCGAATCGTCGTCGCCAAGAAGATGCTGCGCGCCGTCTATCATACCGTCTCTGCCAAGTTGCTCCGCCTGGAAGTGGACAGCGACGGCAGCGTCGTCGAGCGGGACAATCCCCCCCATCTGGCCCAGCGCCCTTGCCTCGATCGGCGGCTGGCCCGGCGGCTCGGCCGATTGGCGCTGCGGGCCGAGCGGCGCCTGGGCGGGCCGCAGGATATGGAATGGGCTGAGGTACATGGCCGGATCTGGCTGCTCCAGTCCCGTCCGATCACGGCGCTGCCCGAGCGGCCGCCGGCCGGCCGACCTCCGCGGCAGATCTGGACCAACGCCAATGCCGGCGAGGTGGCCCCGGACGTGGTGTCGCCGCTGACCTGGTCGATCATCGAGAAGGCGGTTATGGAGCTGTTCCGGCCGATGATGGACGTGATCGGTCTGGACCTGGCGGGCCAGCCGCTGTTCGGATTGGTCGCTGGCCGGGTGTATTTCAGTGTCAATACCGGCGTGGCGATTCTTCGGAAACTGCCGGTGGACGTATCCTGGCAGATCCATCGCATCTTCGGAGGCGATCAGGAAATCCTGCTGGCCAACGCCCTGGCGGATCTGAGGCCCGAGGACCTGGGATCGGTCAGGATCCGCTGGCTGCGGGCGCTGCTGCGGTGCCCGCGATCCTTGTATGAGATGGGCGCCGCCCGGCCTGCCAAGGCGCGACGATACTTCGCCAGGATTCAGCAGGAGATTCAGATCTGTCAACGGCAGCAATTTTCGAGCCTGACGGAATCCGAGCTTCTCCGGCAGATGCAGGAGAGGTTCGTGCTCACGTGCCGGTACCTGCGCGGACTGATATTCATGCTTCAGGCCATGGTGACGGTGCCGCTTTTGAATTGGCTCTGCCGCCGGTGGCTGGACGACGCCGCCGGGATCTATGCCAACCGCCTCCTGGTCGGTTCGGGCGATCTGGAGGACGTCCGGTCCGGTCTCGATCTGTGGCGTCTGGCTTTGGCGGCGGCTGGCGATAAGCAGGTTCGCGAGCTGATCGAGCGGGGCGATTGCTGGGATGACGTCGGGCGGGGGCTCGACCATCTAAGCGGCGGCGCGGCCTTCCGGCAGGCGTGGGACGCCTTTATGCGGCGCCACGGCCATCATTGCCGCGGCGAGATCGAATTGTTCAATCCCCGCTGGGCCGAGACGCCGGATTACATCCTGCGGATCGTGCGCGGTTATCTGGCCGGCGTCGGCAAGGCCGATCCGGAGGGTGCCTACCGCCGCCGCGTCCAGCGGCGCGAGCAACTGGAGGAGCACTGCCGGCGCCGCCTGCGCAATCCGCTGCGGCGGCGTATTTTCCAGTACGTCCTGGCCCAGGCCCGCTGGGGCTCGACCTTTCGCGAGAACATCAAGAGCGAGGTCGTGCGGTTTCTCTTTCAGTGGCGCCTGGCGTTGCTGGAGCTGGGCCGCCGCTGGCAGCGGCTCAACCTCTGCGAAGACCCGCAGGACATCTTTTTCCTGACACTCGACGAGATCGTCGCGCTGGCCCCCGAGAAGGAAAGGGCCGCCGTCGGCGCGCTCATCCGCCAGCGGCGGCAGGACTACCGGCGGAATCAGGGGATTTGTCCGCCCAAAATAGTGGTGGACCGCTTTGATCCCGACGCGGTCCGGCCGGGTGCGCCGCCGCCGAATGGCGGCAGACGGACCTTTCACGGGATCTCCGTCAGTGCCGGGGTGGCCACCGGCAAGGCCCGGGTGATCGGCCGCGGCGACGACCGCCAGCAGGTCCGGCCCGGCGAGATCCTGGTCATCCCCTTTGCCGATCCGGGCTGGACGCCGTATTTTATTCCGGCGGCCGGCGTGGTGATGGACCTGGGGGGGATGCTCTCGCACGGCAGCATCATCGCCCGGGAATACGGCATTCCGGCGGTCGTCAATGTCCAGGAGGCCACCCGGATCATTCGGACCGGCCAGACCATTCGGGTCGACGCCGACCGGGGGCTGGTCGCCTGCCTGGATGAACCGCCGGCTGCGCCGGGATCTTCGGACTCGCCGGGGCCGTCATCATAATCGATCTTGCCGGAGGCGCCAAACGTGCCAGATACACCGGCCGTGCTGGAATCCCTGCCTTCGTCCTGATTTCCCCATTCGCCGGGGTTGGAGCGGGCGCTAATGGATGAAACGCATGTCCCCCACGTTCGGGATCACGGCGTAGGGGATGCTGGAATGGAGGTGGAAGCCGGCGGGCCAATAGACGAAGAAGGCGCGGCCGATGAGATAATCCCGCGGCACGATGCCGGGGGGATAGGGCTTGGAGCCGTTGCTCTTGCCTGGTTCATTCCAGAAACGGGAGTCGTGGCTCTGGGGACTGTTGTCGCCGAGAACAAAGAACTCGTCCTTGCCCAGTTGGAAGGGCTGGCCTTCCTCCGTGCCCCGTCCCGGCGAACCGTTGATGTCATGTTGCGTGTAGTGCACGTCGCGGTAGAGGGCCACCTGCCGCAGGGCAAAGCCGCCGCCCGCGGCTTCCAAGGCAACCGAGGGAAGGTGGTATTGGCGGTCTTTACGGGCATAGCCCCAGGCCGCCGGATCGTCCAGGCCGATGTAGCTCAGCCGCCGATCGCCGACCTGCAGCCGCAGGGTGTGATCCACGCAGACGAAGGAGATCGGCACCGCCCGTCCGGCGGCCAGGTCGTCGGGCCACCGGTCCGTTTGGAGCACCTCGCCGGTCGTGTCGTTGACGATGCGGACGGTTCCGTCGAAGCCGATCTCGCCCCGGTAGATCCGGTCGTACTTGCCCAGCAGAATACTCAGGCGGCCGTCGGCCTCTTGCGGGGTCAGCACGGCGGACAGTTTCAGATCGCTGGCGATGCAGCGGTCGTCGTTGTCCAGGCCGTTGTAGGACATGAAACACTGGGAGAATCGCCGGATGCGCCCCTGGTGGAAGACCAGCGATTCGGGCTCGACCGATCCGGCGAAGCGGAAGGTGCGGGTTTGGGCATCCATCGTCCAGCTGCTGGGATCGGAACCGCTGCGGAAGGGCTGGTCCCAGATCTCCGTTTCGCGATGAATCGTCGTGCCGGCGGGGATCTGGTAGTCGCTGTGGTAGGCCAGGATCCATAGCGCGTCCTGGACGTGGTCGGGCTTGCGCTGGATCTGGTTGTCGATGTAGACGTCGCCGTCGCGGATTTCCACCGTCTGGCCCGGCCGCCCGATGAGGCGCTTGATGTAATTCTGGGTGGGTTCCGTGGGATTTTTGAACACCACGACGTCCCAGATCTTGGGATCGACGAACTGATAGAGATACTTGAGCACCAGGATCCGGTCGCCGTTGCTCACCCAGCGGCGCTGCGAGTTGTCGATGTAGGTGCCGCACATCGGGCAGACGGCCACGCCCCGTTTTTTGAAGGTGTCGCGGTAGAGCGGGATCTTCTGCTTGGGAATCACCCCGTCGCTGCTGCCGGAATAGCCGTAATTGAATTCGTAGGAGCAGGCCGGGCACACCAGCCGGAAATGGGCCCCGCGCAGCGTGTCGGCCATGCTGCCGGTGGGGATCACGAAGGCCTCCACGATGAAGGCCCGAAAGATAAACGCCAGAACGAAGGCAATCACCAGCGATTCCATGGTCTCCTTGAACGACTGGATCGCCGATTTGGACCGGGCTGTCGCGTGGGCTTGGGGCATCTTGGAGGCATCCTTCTGGTCTGGTGGGCCGCCTGGTTTATCGGGCCGCCTAGTCCTGGGGGCCGTCTGCGGGCCCGACCGGCCGGACTCCGCCGGCCGCTTGGCCGGGCGGCCGCCCGGCCGGCGCAGGGTTCGCTTTGGTATTCATCGGTCCGACAGGGGCCAATTCCCGAGATCCGAAGCGATTGGTCCCTGCCGGTGCGTCTACGGTAGCGGCTTTGGACCGGTCCGTCAAGTCCGCTCCGAAGGGTCATCGGCTCTGGCCGGCGACGACGGGCCAAAAACTCGACCCGCCGGCCGGCGGTCCCTTTACCGGGATCGGGTACCAAACCGCCGGTTGAATGGTTTTCGGGAATATCACCCGGGCATGTGTCCGGGGGCGTTTTCGGCGCCGGCCGGGGGGTGATCCGGTGGGATTGGCCGGTCGCAGCGGCCGCCGTCCTTTACCGGCCGGCGGCCAAATCGGTCAGTGAATTTGCCCTGCCGGCGGGGATGGTGCTTGCGTATCCGCCAGCCAATCGGCCAGTAGCAGGTAGAGATCCACCATCGAGACGTTGCCGTCGCCGGACAGGTCGGCGTATCCGCATTCGCCGCAGTTGGTATCCAGCCAGCGGGAACCAAGCAGGGCGTAATCCCGCCCGTCCACCCGGCCGTCCCCGTTGCGGTCGGCCCGCAGGAGGGCCGCGTCCAGCCGCACCGCCGGGCCGTCCGTCACGGTCACGCCGGCGAACGTCCGCGGCACATACCCGTCGCAATGGATCGTGACCGTATAGACGCCCGGCAGCAGCATCCGATGGTAATCGCCCACGTCCGGATCGGTGAAGACGGGGTGGCTGTTGCCGGCCACCAGGATCTTGGCCCACAGCGGCTGGCCGGTCAGGCCGTCGGTCACCCGGCCGCGAATCCCGATATGGACCGCTTCGAGGTAGCGCAGCATGGATTCCTGGTTGTTCGCCCAGTAATCGATCAGCGTCGATTGGCTCGGCCATTTGGTATAGGACAGTTCAATCGTGGTTTCGTTGCAGCCGAGGTAACGGTAGTTCCAGTCCTGCATCCCGCCATAGACCACATACCACGCCGCCCCGTTGGTGATCCCCTGGAAGAAATACGGACTGTTCCACATGGGCGCGTTGTATTGGGAATAGCGGCGGCTGATGTCCTCGAACAGCAGATCGTCCGGCGTGGGCGAGTCGATCGATCCCAGGCCGTTATCGTCGTAGGGATAATTGGTCACCAGGGCGCCGGTATGGAAATTGGCCGCCAGGACGAAGCTGTTTTGGGCGGACCAGCGCATGACGTGGGCCACCTCGGGTTGGCGGTTGTCATCGTCCATCGGCACGCCGTCGTAGATCGTGCCGGCGTAGTCACTCGGCCAGACGGGGAAGGAGCGGTTGAGGTCATAGCCATTGGCGTTGTACCGAATGCCCTGATCCCGGCCGTCCGGATTCATCAACGGCACGATCCAGACGGCGGTTTCATTGACGATCTGGGTGATCCGCGGATCGCTGTTGTAGCGGTTCAGCAGCAGGTGGATAAAGTACAGGCAGTTTTCCGTCCCCACCGGTTCGTCGCCGTGCATGGTGGAGACGTATTTGAATTCCGGCTCGTCCTCCTCGTCGTCGGGATTGTCGGTAATCAAGAGGGCCCAGAGTTGGCGGCCCTGCACCGAGGGGCCCAGCGAGCGGAGCCGGCAGATGTCCGGATAGGCCGCGGCGAAGGCCTCGAGCTCCGCGGTCAGGGCCGTGTAATTGTGATAGAGGCCCAGGGTGCGGTCGTCGTCCTCGTTTCCGCCCGGCTGCCATTCGAGCACACGGTAGGGCGCGCCCAGGCGGTCCAGTGTCTCCCGTTCGGCGAGGGTGGCGTAGATTAGCACCTGCCGGCCGAACACGGCATCGATGTCGAATCCCCGCCGGACCAGATCTTCCAGGCCGGCGCGATCCGGCACCGTTGCCTCCAGCACGGCGATCGGACCGGTGCGGGGACCGGCCGCCGAGACCCGGCCGGTCTCCTGGCCGGTCTCCTGGCCGGCGGCGGGGCCGGCCAGGCACATGCCCAGCGCCAGGCAAACGATCGCGGGGGTCCCGCGTATAATAAACCTCCTGATCGATGTCATGATGGTTCCCCTGTCGCCGAGAGGCCTTGGTCGGCGGCTTGGGCAAAGAAAGAACCTCCACCAAGTCGGACTCGACGGAGGTTCTTTTCGCTGTACAGGAACCCTCTCTGTCCGGGAGGAAACTTCTGATTTCCTCTAACAACGCTACAAAGCGGTCTCTGCGAAAAACAGCCTGGTCCGGCGAGTTTGTCGGACACGTTTAGGGCGTCAGGTCTTCCAGCCAGTAACTGGCCTGGAGGGCGGCATCGTGCAGGTTGACCGAGCCGTCCCGGTTCAGGTCCGCGCCGAAGCACCAGTCGGTTTCGTCGCCGGCCGTATCCGTGCAGCCGTCCTCGAGCCAGTGCGCCAGCAGGTAGTGCACGTCCGCGAGATCCACGTCGCAATCGGGCTCAAAGTCGCCCGGCAGCGGGGACGCCGTGCGGAACGACCAGATCGGTCCGGGCACCTGGCCGCATTGATTCTTGGCCACCACCTGCCAGTAGAAGGTCCCGCAGCCCAGTCCCTGCGGATCGTAGGAGGCCGTCACGAGATTTTCCGCCGCCAGGATGGTCGGCGGGGACACCCTGTCCAGGTACACGTCGTAGAGTACGTCCGCGCCGTTCACGTCGTGCAGGATGGTGTTCTCCAGGTATGGAGTCGAGGCCCCGGACCATTCCATCGTCTGGGTGGTCACGAAGATCCGGCCGATGCCGAGCATGCTTTCCATGGCGCAGGGCTGGCCGTTGATGGTATCCTCCAATATTTCATGGGCCCCGACCGGGTGGCCGGAAATATAGCCATGGGTGGAGAAATTCCAGTTGTCCAGGTCCTCGTCCGCGATGGCGTGCGGGGTGTTCACGACCGGATGGGTCGCGTCCACGATGGACACCAGTTGATACAATTCGCTGGTGGAGATCGCGATTTCATATCCGCCGGGATACACCCGGCCGCCGGCCGGTGACGTGCTCATGGAGGCCAGGTGCATGTCCAGGATGCCGCCGGCGTTCACGTAGGCCTCGAACCAGGCGCTGTGCGCCTCCAGGGCGTCATAGAAGCCGGACGGCTGGACGGAGGCGATGATCACCTTGTCGAAGGTCGCCAGGTTCGCCGTGCCCATGTCCGCCGAGCCGAAGATCGTCCAGGAGATCCCGTTGGCGGTCAACACGTCCTGGTTGGAGGCGTATCCCCAGGGATCGTTATCCTGGAAGATGGCGACATTGCTGGGGGCCCGCCCGACAAAGGAGGTGACGACCGTATCGACGGCGGCCGCCGGCGTGTCGGAGGTGGCCCCCGGCGCCGGATCGGATTTCGCCGGCCCGGTCTTGAGCGGGTTGTTCCAGGACAGGACCGCCTCCGGCGGGACGTTCTCGGCGCCGTTCTGGGGCAGCGGATTGTTCGGCATCGCCGGCAGCGAGAGGACATCCAGATCGATCACGGCGATGTTCGAATCGCCGCCCTCGGGCGCCGTGCCGCCGTCGTTGCACTTGAAGGTAAAGACATCCGGACCGCTGTAACCGGCTTGCGGCGTGTAGATCACCTCGTCGCCGTAGGCCGCCAGCGGGGTCAGCGGCGCGAGGATCGCTCCGGCGCCGGGATCGGTCAACGTGCCGTGGGCCGGCAGGGTTTCGATGATGTACGTCAGTGCCGCCGGCGGATCGGGCAGGCCGTCGTCGCTGCCGACCAGGGTCACGGTGACCGGGGAGGCCTGGCAGGTCGTCGCCTGTCCGTTCAGGGCCACGGGCGGATGCGGCCCCGTCGGGCAGATCTCCAGTTCGATATTGGGGATCAGCACGCTGCAATAGGCCGTCGGTTCCGTGCTGCCTTCCCAGTCCAGGGGATCGCCATGGTTGCTGTCGCTGTAGCCGTATACGGAGCGGATGGAGGCCGTGTCGGTCGACAGGCAGGTGCCGTAGGAGGTCCAGTAGTCGTTGTTGTGGCTGAAATCGATCATCAGGTTGTCCGTGCCGTTGTACGCGAACGGCGTATCGAACACGAAGGTCAACGCGCCGGTCTCGCCGACGACAATGTCGTCCTGGAAGACGATCTGCCAGTCGCCTTGTTCGAAGGCACAGGCGCCGTATTGGGTCAGCGGCGTGTGCTTCATCCGGATCGTCCAGTTCTCCAGCGCCTGGCCCGGCAGGCTGGCCACGTCCAGGGACAGTTGGTTGATAATGCAGGCCGTGCCGATTTCCTCGGCCCGGTAGATCACCTGCGTGCGGCTGTCGTGATAATAGGTGTACAGCGGAAACGCCCATGCGACCTCGCCGTCGCCGATGGAGACGATTTGACAATCCGTGATTTGCAGATCACAAGTGGCGATGTTGGAGTCGCCGCCGTCCGGGGGCGTACCGCCGTCATTGGCCTTGAAGGTAAAGGAGTCCGGACCGTTGTATCCCGGGTTCGGCGTGTAGATCACCTGGTTGCCGTAGGACGCCAGCGGGGTGTGCGGTGTGGTGATCAAGCCGCCGCCCGCGTCTTCCAGCGTCCCGTGGGCGGGAAGGGTCTCGATGATGTACGTCAGGGCCCCGGGCGGATTGGGCAAGCCGTCGTCCACGGCATCCAGCGCCAAGGTCTTGGAGGTGCCGATCGGCAGGAGCTCTTCCACGTCGTAGGCGGTCGGAGGCCACGCGCCGCAGGCGGCGTAGGCGCTGAGGTCGCTTTCCAGGAAGTCGGCCGGTACGCCGTTGCCGTTGGACAGGCCGGCAAGTCCGTCGGTCGCGTCCACGTTCAGCCAGGTCACCCGCACGGTTCCGTCGGACGAGATCGCCATCTGGAAGCTGTTGTCGTTGGTGGTATTGTATTCCGGGACCTGGTCGTAGGTGACGACGACGCCGCCGGCGTCCTCCTTCCAGGAAACCGCCCCGCCGGCGCTGGGATTCAGATCATCGAAAAGTCCCGACAGGCGGGGCGTGGCGAAATGATCGGACAGGGATTCCGAATAGTCCGTATCCGCTTCCTCGAAGGTGAGGTACCCGTTGCTGCCGACGTAGAAGGAGCCGTAATTGACTCCGTAGAAGGGAGCCAACCCGGAGAGAACCACCTGGGCATAGCCGTCATCGCCGAGCGACAGGACCGTTCCCCCGGCCGGATTCGTCCAGATCGGGACCGGTTGACGGCAGGCGCTGTAATGGCTGGCCGAGCCGTCGGGCGTGAAGATGATCGTCAATCCATCCAGGTCGTTGTCGCCGTTGCTAAATTGTTCGGTGAAGTAATCGATCTGACCGACCCGCAGCGTGACATCCCGCGCTTGGGGGATGCCGCTGGTCTGATTGGTGAAGTCCACCGTGTCGGTGTAGACCCCTTCCGGCAGGCTGTTCGCCGCCGCCAGGATGGAGACCTGGACGTTGACTGACTGGCTGGGATTCAGGCTGCCGGAGGTCTGGCTGACGTCCAGCCAGCCGGTTTCGGTCCAGTTGGCCGACCAGTTTAGGCTGCCCGAGCCCGTGTTGGTCAGCGTATACGTCTTGCTCGCCGGGACAAACGGTCCGCCGGGATCGCCGGCCGAGACAAACGGTTCGTCCGGCGTGACCATCAGGTCGTCCGGCGCCAGATCGACGAGGTTCTGGCAGAAATCGTACAGGTCGACATTGTCCGTGATGCCGTAAACTTGCGAGATGGCGCGGGCGTCGGCGACCCAGGAGCCGCCCATGCCGGATTGATAATCGGCCAGGAATTCCTCCCACCGGGTGGCGCCGGGAAAGAGGACCACCGAGCCGGTATAGGAGGTGCTGATGCCGCTGGTCGGGAAATAGATCGCCAGGCCGTGGCTGCCGGGCCAGCCGGTCCCGTGGGCCTCGGCGATGACGGCGCTGTCAATCGCCGTCATGACGTTGCCCGCTGCGGCGACGCAGGCCGCCGTGTCGGTGTTCCAACTGGTCCGCAGGGTCTGGGCGAGCGTGTCCACCTGGCCGGCCAGCGTATCCATCTGGCTCAGGTCGGTCGCCGCCTGGGTCTGGCTGTTTCCGTAGGACTGGTAATAGCGCTGCACGATCACGGTGCCCAGGGCCGCCGGGCCCATCGCCGGATTGGCCGTCAAATCGCCCAGGATCGTATTGTAGGGCCAGCCGGGCCCCGGTTCGGTCTCTTCGGAGCCGACCATGACATCGGTGGTGTTTCGCAGCTCGTAGGCCAGTTCGATCATGCCCATGTAGCAGGCGTCGAAGCCGACCAGCGCCGGCGGGGCGACCGTCGTCCCGATGGATTCGAGGGCTTCGCGCACCTCTTTGGTGTAGAGCGAATCGCCGCCGCTGGTGTCGTCCCAGCAGACCGCCTTGAGCAGGGGATTCTTTTCACTGTCCGAGGCATCTGCCTCGTCCTCGTCCCGCCAGCCGCCGCCGTGGTTCCAGAGCACCACCGCGTAGTTGCTGGCCGGGTAGTTCTGCATGCCCCAGACCACGAAATTGATAAGGGTTTGCTTGTCGGCCATGTTGACCTCGCCGATGCTGGTCCCCCAGGCGGTGGTCGGGGTATCGCCGGTGTTGACGCGGCCGCGCCGGGTGTCGGTCCAGTCGTCGTAGCCGCTGTCATAACCGCTGATCCGGTCGAACTGGACGACGATGTTCACGTTCGCCGTGGAGCCGACCGAGGCCATCTCCAGGAAGTCGTCGATGCCGACGCCTTCCAGGTTGTTGTCGGCGTCGAGATACACCAGGAAGGTCCATTGGGCGGGGTCCTTGCCGTCTTGGGCCCGGGCGGTGCCGCCGTACAGGCCGAAGACCAAAAGGACGGCGAGGACCAGGCCCGCTATCATCCTTGTACCACCCGTGTAATTACCAATCGAACCCGTCGTGATTCGCCTACCGGACATGTTTCACCTGCTTTTTGTTTTCCGCTGGCTGCGGTCCTCGAAGGGAAAAGTTTTACCTGCTAAAAGCCATCTGCCAACCTTGGCACCGGGCGATAGTCATCGTGATACCGCCGGCGTGGCCCATGATATAATAGTTTTTCACACAATGAGTGACATAGACATCCAACGGACCGGATTGGCCTTCTTCCCTCGTTTTGATGGCCGCCCGCCATCATCCCTGGTTCATCGTTGGATGGAAAAGCAGGAAGAACACCTTCTTCCTGCGTTCACGCCGCTTCAGCGGCACGCTAATCCCCTGCAAGATCCTGTCCGCTCCCGCAACGTAGGTTCGGCAGAAGTCAGAACGAAAGCGCCGAAACGCCCGGTCTTAACAGAGCCTAGAATATCCCCCTGCTAAAAAACACTGCCGTGCTTTCTTGGAGGATTCCCCGATTGTACAGGATGGGCCGACGCTCTCTTTGGCTTCTCTCCTCCAAACCGGCTTTCTCTTCTTTGAGCCGGCCTTTGCCTCATAACCGCCGTTTCTGGCGTGATCTTCCGTAGTGCAAGACTGCACGCATAACGTTTGATCAGTTAAAAGTATAAACTAAAATGACACGAGTTTCAATCCTTTTCCGCCGACCGGGGAATTTCCCTAACGATAGTTTTCATAAACTATTATGAGGATTGGCGAACAAATTATGACGCAAAGCTGGTGATGTATGACAGAGTAAAAACGGCCGTCGGATGTCGCATAATCGTTTTCCCAAAGGGCGCCGGCGGATGGGTCCGTCGTAAACCTTTATGTCACAATTGAATAACCTTCCAGCCCGCGCCGACTGGCCCCAGCGCCGGTTCGTGGATATCTTCGATGGGATCAGAGGATATTTTATCGGGGAGAAACGCCATATTTTACCCAGATCCCCAGGGGCAGGTGCGATCGATTGTAGCTATTTTACCGGTTATGCAATTTAGGCGGCCATGATTTCGTTGCCGCGGCGGTGCGCCGGCGCCTGGCCGGCGTTATCACTGATGGGTGTCTAACCAAGCAGGATTAGTGGCCCCGTCCGGACGGCTGAATGTCCCTTGCGGCCCTGGGGAGGTTCTGCAATCGCCGTTTGCCGAGGCCGGAAAATGGCCTCTAACGTATCTGGCGGCGGCGGCGGTGGAGCGCCAGTGCACCCAGGGCGATCCCCTGGAGGACCAGCACCGGCGGGGCGGGAATGGCCTGGGCCTCGAGGGTGACGTTGTCCAGGAAGACATAGGTGTCGCGGCCGTCCAGGTAGTCGTGTTGCAGGTCGAATTGGAGCAGGGCGTCCGAGCCGGCCAGCGAGCGGACGTCCAGGCAGATCGTGTCGCCGCTGATCGTCACCAGCGAATCGTCGAGGTCGCCGTCGCTTTCCAGGAGAAAATAATACGGTTGGCTGTCGACGGCCAGTAGGGGGCAATGGGTATCCGCATCCAGCAGGCAGGCGGTGAACACGTCCGTTTCCCCCCCGAAGGCGCCGGGCATGACCAGATCGAAGCACAGGGTCTCGGCGGATGAATCGATGTGGATGGTCTGCTCCAGGCGGCTGTGCGGGAAGGTTTCGTTGTCGGTATCCGGCCCCAGCCGCGCCGACTGGGCAAAGGCCGGGCCCGGCCACCAGATGACCTCGCCGCTGGCCACGCTCCAGCCGGCCAGGCTGGAATCGAATCGGCCGTTGGTGATGCCCGCCCGCGCGCCGACGGATGCGGCCAGAACGATCATCGAAATCCATGTACAGTATCTTGCCATGACGATGCCCCCGGAACCGTTTGTTCGTTACGGGATTACGGCGGTGCGATCGGATACGATACGATTCGCCTGCGAGAAAGACTGTTCAGGCCGATGTCTCGGTTTGGGTGTCATGCCGAACGTATTGATGCATATCTTCTATCGGCTGGGTCGTCCGTCTGTCAAGCCAAAATGAGGGCGTCTCAAACAGGCCGATCCGGCCTTTCAAGATGGGATGGTCGATCCTTGGGACCGAATGATTTGATGGGGTATGGCGGCAGTTTGTGTTGGCCGATGTAATGTACTTTGGGAAGTAAGGTTATATCCATCGCTTCGGGATTCCCGGCCGAAACGGCTCGCCGGCGGGCGCCAGCGTGCTATTTACTTGAGTGGGGATCGGTGGGATCGTAAATTTCGCCGATTATTATTTTGGGCGATCCCGACCGGCAGCGGCGGCGGCGTTCTTACTGTCGTCCATCCTTCAGATAAAACCGCTCTGGGACATTGTCAGGCCGTTCGGATCTCGATGGCCAAGACCTGGTCTTGTTCCAGATGAACCTCCTCGGCGAAGCGGATTCGAATCCGGTCCGCCTCTGCCGTCCAGTCCAGGGCGATGACGCGCTCGCTCCCTGGTGGGGCCGCAAGTATGGCGGTGATCGATTGGGGCGTCTGTTTGGTCGCCATCCGGCAGGTAAATTCCCTGACCGTCAGGCGGCCGTACCGCAGCTCGATCCGCTCGGTCTGGATTCGATCCTCGGCCGTTTGTCGAATCGTCCCCCAGCCCTCGGCGGCGGTAAAGGCGGCGGCGAACCGCTGAGGCTGTAGACGGGGGTCGATGCCGAGCAGGCCGCGGGGGCCGTGATAGTGCAGGCCGCAGACGGCCTGGAACACGCCGTAGCTGGCCATGGCGCGGGCATAATGATCGGAGCATTCGATCTCATTGTAGGGATTGCGCAGCGCCGCGTTGTAGCGGTCGTGGATCGCCCGGGCGACCGCAAGCCCCTCGGTGACCAGCCCTTCGTAGATCATGTGGGCGGCCGCCTGATACTCGAATCCGCTCATGCACTCGTTGAAATACTGGTACTGCCAGTGCTGGTGCCAGTTTTCCGGACGGCCGCTCCGGGGCCAGGTGCACATCAAGAGCCCCGCGTCGCCGGCGGTGGCGTACCAGCGGCCGCGGGTAAATTCCGCCCGGAACGGCCCCACGTCCGGAACGAAGTTGTAGCGCCACAGCGAACGCAGGGCCGTCTTCTGCTTTTCGGGATCGAACAGGTGGCCCAGGTGCACCCAGTGCGCCCAGGTCTGTCCGAACAGTTGATCGATATAGCAGCCGTCCCGGACCGCCACGGCGGTTTTGTGATTCGGGTCCTCGATCTGAATGAAGTATTCCCCGTTGAACAGTTCGAGGATGGACTGCGCCCCCGTGTCGGCGATGGTCTTGCAGCGCTGGGCAAACGCCTGGTCGCCCACCTCCGTCGCCATCGCCTGGCCCGCCCGCAGGGCCGCCAGATAGAGCGACGCGAGAAAACTGACCTTTCCGTACCAGGAGGCGTCCAGGGTGTTGGGCTGATCGCCCTCGATGATGCCGTCCTGGTTGCCGTCCTTTTGGATAAGATAGTCGATTGCCCGCTTGATCCGCGGCCAGTTGGTCCGCAGGAAGCCGTCGTCGGCGGACATCTGGTGCTCGCGGTAGGCACCCAGGATGCGGCCGCATTGGCCGTCGTGGGCGGCCTCGTTGGAACGGGTCAGGTCCGCCCGCATGCCGATGGAGCCGTCCTCGTGCTGGGCGAGGCCGAAATCCACGCGCTGGCGCGTATCCCGCTCCAGCACCGGGAACAGCCGGCCCGGGGCCTGGGCGTAATGCCAGACGTGGGTGCAGGTCCCCGGGCAGCATCCGATCCCCTCCCAGGCCCAGAAGCGGCCGTCTTGGAACCGGTAGCAGGTCGTGGTCGCCAGCGTCGAGGCGGTGGCCATCGTCCGGTCCAGCAGCCAGTAGGGCAGGGACGACTCGTACCACGTCCGGACCCAGAGGCGGGTCGTATCCGTCAATCGCGCGAAATGATCCGCAACATATCGGCTAACGGCCAAGGCCGAGTCGAAACGGGCGGCATAGGCGTGTCCGACCCGCCGGCCGCCGGCGCCGCGGGCGTAGAGATTGGGAAAATGCCAGCAGACCACGAAGGAAACGGTTTCGCTGCGGCCCGGCGCCAGAATCAGACTGGTCTGCAGAAGGCCGGTCAGCGTCTGGCCGACCGGAGCGCTGGCCTCGTCCGGAGACGTCGTATCGGCAACCGACGCCGACGCCTTTGTTGCCTGGCCGGTATCCAGGACCGACAGGACCAGCGTGCCGAAGTCCGGCAGTGTCTCCAGGGGGACGTTTGCCTGTGGCTGATCCGTAAATACGATGTGATCGACACCGATATTGCCCCAGGCGCCTGTTGCCTTGTCCACGATGCGGATCACGGCCTGTTTGCCTTCCTGGGCGCGGACGTCGAACACGGCGGGCTCCATCGCATTGGAGGCCTTGCCGGTGGCGGACGCGACGGTTTGACCATCCACCACGACCTGGACGCAGGTCTGGTCCGCGTGATTGCCGCCCCCGATCAGGCAGCGGATGAAATGACGCGCCACCGTGAAGGGCGGGCTGGTTAGCGTGCCCGTCCCGGCGTCCTTGGCCGGAATCGTCCCGCCGGCCGCCGAGGCGTGGCTGTTGACCACCCGGTCGCCCTGGCCCTTCACGTCGCCTTGATAGGCGGGGATCTGGTCGATCCGGATCGGGCCGGCGCCGAAGGCGGCACCTTCCGCCCCCCAGCCGCGCCAATCGGGATGCTCGAAGTCCTCAAACAGGATGTCCGGGCGGCCGGATGTTGCCGGCGGGCGGGCGGCCGCCGAGCATTCCAACGAGACGGCCTTGTCGGTTCGAAGAACCCGGTTTATCAGCAGCGTTGTGCCCGCAGGGCCGTTCTGGTGGCATACGGGATTTTGCAGTCGGCCGATTAACGTTGCCTCGACGGTTTTGTTGGTGCGGTTGGTGAGCGTGTAGTTCAGGATCGTGGCGGGCAGCGAGGACTCCTCCAGTTCCAGCGGGATGAAGGGGGAAAAGGCCTCCAATTCCGCCCGGATCGGACAATCCTCTTGGGCGTACTGCACCCGGGCCAGCGGCCAGCGGCCGTCGAAGGTGATGTTAGAAAAGCCCTGGATCGTCAGCGGGCGAGACGTTTCTTCGACCTCGACGGCGAACGACAGTTCAAAGGGCGAGACGATCGGCGATGGTTCGATGTAATTGGCCCCGTTCCGCGTGACAACCTGTTGGCCCCGGTACGCCACCGAGCGGGGATTGATGCCTTCCTGGTCGCGGTTGAAGATGTCCCACAGCCAGAGCTGCCCGTCGCCGCTGAGATACACGGTCCCGGCGAACAGGCCGCCCGCGGGCATGCCGATATGACCCAGGGCCTCGGGATCGCTGACGTGCTCCTTTTCGCCCCGGGCCGAGAGGGACCGGACCCAGTCCGGATTCAGTTTCTTATCCTGGGGGATCAACCGCAGATAGGCGTTCTTATCGTCAAACGGTCCGGCGATGAGTGATGCCTGCTTGAAGGCCAGTGCCGCACCCGTCAGGCCCGTCAGCTTGACGAACTCGCGCCGGGAAGGAAATCGGCCTTTGTGGTCTTTGTCGCCACATTGCATTTTTATTCCCCTCCTTGTTCCTGCACAACTTTGCTTGCATTAGCGACCAAACGACGTTGCCGTCGATGGGGACAAAGCACCCTGGATTACCGTGTGGCTGGCGCAGGTTATGCGCCGCCGGCCAGTTCCCGCCGGAGCACATCTTCCCAGCGGGCGTAGGCCTGCCGGTAGGATTCCGCCAGGTCGCCCTGCGGTTCGATGACGCGGGTGGTCGCAAGGCCCACGAAGGCCTCGGCCGGTTTGGCGTAGACGCCGGCGCCGAGACCGGCGCCCCGGGCGGCGCCCTGGGCGCCGTCGGTGTTGTAGAGCTCCACCCGGGCGCCGGTCACCGCGGCGAAGGCCTGGCCGAACAGGGGGCTCAAGAACATGTTGGCGTCGCCGGCCCGCACGGTGTTTACCTCGATCTGCATATCACGCATGATCTGCAGACCGTAGTTCAGGCCGAAGACGATCCCCTCCTGCGCCGCCCGCAGGAGGTGCTCTTTTTGATGGATGTTCAACTGGAGGTGGTGAATAGAGGCACCCAGGTCGCGGTTGCCCAGCGTCCGCTCGGAGCTGTTGCCGTAGGGCAGGATGACGAGCCCTTCGGCGCCGATGGGGACCTGGGCGGCCAGTTGATTCATCTGAGGGTAATCCTGGCCGGCCGGGACGATGTTGTGCTTGAGCCAGCTGTTCAGACGGCCGGTGCCGTTGACGCACATGAGCGTGCCGTAGCGGGGCGTTTGGGTGGTGTGGTTGACGTGCAGGAAGGTGTTGACCCGGGAGGCCGGATCGTACTGGATCGTGTCGGCGATGCCGTAGATCACGCCGGAGGTGCCGGCGGTGGCGGCGATCTCGCCGGGCTCGAGGACGTTCAGCGACAGGGCATTGTTGGGCTGGTCGCCGGCGCGGTAGGTGACCGGCGTGCCGGGCTTGCAGCCCAGCAGGCCGGCGGCCTCTTTGGACAGCTCGCCCTGGACGGCGAAGGTCTCGACCAGCGGCGGGATCAGCTCCGGCGAGACGTCGAAATAATCCAGCAGCAGTTGGGCCGGCCGGCCGCGGGGAAAATCCCACCCGATCCATTCGGAGATGCCGGAGGCGGTCGTGACGGCCCGGCCGGTCAGGAGCAAGGCCAGGTAATCGCCCGGCAAGAGCACCTTAGCGGCCCGGCGATAGATCTCGGGCTCGTTTTGCTTGACCCACGCCAAGCGGGTGAAGGTGAAATTGCCGGGCAGATTTAAGAGGGTTTGCAGGCAGGTTTCGCTGCCCAGCTCGGCGGCGGCCCGCTCGCCGATGGGCACCGCCCGGTTGTCGCACCAGAGAATGGCGGGGCGCAGCACCTGCTGGTCCTTGTCGATCAAGACGAGCCCGTGCATCTGGTAGGCGATGCCGATGGCCCGCACGTCGCGCAGATCGACGCCGCTCTGGGCGCGGATCTGACCGGTGGCCTTGATGAGGTGTTCCCACCAGAGTTCCGGCGGCTGTTCCGCCCAGCCGGCGCGGCCGGCGGTGACCTCCATCTCCGTTTCCGGGCTGGTCGCCGTGGCCGCCACCGCCCCGGTCTGGGCGTCCAGCAGGGTGGCCTTGATCGAGGAGGTGCCGGAATCATAGCCGAGTAGATACATGTCCGCCGCCTTTCTGGTTTCTCGGATGAGTACACGGAATCCATCCGACGGGATGGTGTCCGTGCGGTTGTCTGTGATGCCCATCTCCCGTAGGGAGGCCTTTAGGATAGGAGGTATGGCGGCCGCGTCAAGTCTTTTGGCAACTGCCTCGGAGAAGGCAAAAAAACAACACTGCTGAAAGATGCGGTACTAGAGTCCCCAGTGGATCGCCAGGGCGCACAGGCAGATCGTCGCCCCCGCGATGGCGTGGCTATAGCGTTCGATTTTCTGCAGGGGCAGCAGGCGGATGCCGTAGGAGGCGGCCAGCACCAGCGCCAGCATGGTCGCGATGGTCGTCGTTGCGAACACCAGCGTAACCAGGGCCAGTCCGAGCATGCTTTTCTGGGCCGCCGGGTACATCAGCAGGGGGATCAGGACCTCGCAGGGCCCCAGCACGAAGACCACGAACAGGGCCCAGGGGGTGATGCCGGTCCGGCCGCGGTCGGCGTGCAGGTGGGTGTGCTCCTGGTGATGGACGTGTTCGTGCTCATGCGAATGTCCGTCGGGATGGATATGCCGGTGGGTGTGCGGCCGGTTGGTATAGGCCCGGCGAACGCCCCAGACGAAATAGACCAGCCCGAAGGCCAGCAGGGCCCAGGCCGCCAGGTCGCCGCGGTAGGATTCGATCCCTTCCAGGCGGGTGACCGCCATCCCCAGGCCCACGCCGACCAGGCCCAGGACGACCGAGCTGGACACGTGCCCCACGCCGCACAGGAGAGTGATGACGGCCGTTTTGGTCCGCGACCACTTTCGCGCGGTGGCCATCATGATAAACGGTAGGTAGTGATCCGGCCCCACGAGGGTGTGAAAAAAACCCAGGAACGCGGCCGTGGGCAGCAGGGCAATACTATCCGAGGGCATGCATGTCGCCTTTCGAGGTATATCGGTTGGCAGCCGGCGGCCGGCCGGTATCGCCGGTGCCGAATATGGCGGATCCGGATGGTTCGCGCCCGTCAGAGATGCACGGGTTTGCCCTGCAATTTGGCGGCCACGGCGGGCACGTCCGAGCGGTAGGACATGTCCAGGACCGGCGCGCGGATCACCAGGGCGCGGAACGGTTCGCCCAGCTGCTCGATGGCGTACTGGACCGCGTCGGTGATCTCCAGCTCGCCGCGGGGCGAGGGCGTAATGCGGCGGCAGGCCTCGAAGATCGCCGGGCCGAACCGCCAACAGTTCATGCTCACGCAGATCGGTTCGGCCAGGGCCGCCAGCGTCCGGGCGTCCGGTTTCTCCACGATCCGCCGCAGCAGGCCGCTCGCATCGATCTGGACCACGGCAAACGTGGTGATCCGGTCGGGGGCGATATTGCTGCCGGCGAGCATGGCCTGCCGCTCGAAGGCGGCCAGGCCGCTGCCGTCGAGATCGTGCAGGGCCGCCAGGGCCGCCGGCGGATAGTAGTTGTCCGAATTCAGCACCACGATCGGGTCGCCGGCGGCGAACGACTCGGCCGCGGCGACGGCATCGGCCGTGCCCAGCGGCTTTTCCTGGATGGCAAACTCGACCTGGATGCGTTCGCAGGCGATGGTGTGGTGGTAGTACTGGCGCACTTGGGTGTGCTCCGGCCCGATGACCAGGCAGATCCGCCGGAAGCCCGCCTCGGCCAGGTCGTGCAGGACGTAGTCCAAGAACGGGCGGTCGATGGGGATCATGGCCTTGAGGCCCGAGGCGGCGGCGGCGGCCTGGGCGCCGGACATCTGCGTTTGGTCGTCCGAGCGGCGCATGCGGGTGCCCAACCCGCGGGCCAGGATGACGGCTTTACTATTCGCTGAGGTGCTCACAAACAGGGTCTCCCTGGATCAAAAATAAGGTTCTTATCGGAAAAAGTTGATGGTATGATTGTGGCAATCAATCATATGTGCTCTGTTGGCAGAGGCTTATGTAATTTCAGACACCGGATGTATCCCGGTGGTATTGTTTTCGCCGTAGTCCGCTTTCGCCGCCCTCGCCAGTAGGCCCGCCAGGGCGGTGGGGCGGCGAAAGAAAGGCGTAGGCGAAAA